>CAMNHN010000024.1 GCA_946539555.1 uncultured Mollicutes bacterium
TTTTTAGTAGATATTTAGTAGTTTTAAATGATAATTTGCTTAATAATCATATTATAAGAGCAAAAAAACGTTATATATAAAAGATAAATGTATAAAGCTAATTTATAGCCAATTTTATATTAAAAGGCTTAAAAATGTAATAAAATTTTACATAATAATGATTATACGAAGTAATATATGTAAATTAAAAAGGCTAGATAACTAGCGCTTCTTGTTTAACAATCCGTCTAAATCAACATGCTGTCTATAGTCGCTTGACATAATATGAACAATTACATCATAGCAATCTAAGACAATCCAATCCTTTGAATCTCTGCCTTCAATATTTTTAATTTCGAAGTTTTCTTTATAAAGTTCGTCTTCAATGGAACTTGATATAGCTTTCATGTTCTTGTCGTTTTTTGATGAACAAACAACTACGTAGTCATATAAAGGAGTTTTATTCTTAACGTTATATACGTTAATAGATTCTCCTTTTTTATCATCTATTGCTTTTACAATTCTATTTACAACTCTTGGATACATTAAATAATTCCTTTCTTTAATACTTTAACAAATATTTAAATAAAAGTGAAAACATTGGTTGCTCAATCTATTTATTGACGATTCATCTGACTTGTTCTTCTTTTCTAAGAATTTGTAATTCTCTTCAAGAACTAATAAAAATCCACTTTTATAGTCATTTTTCATTGCTTCAACCATATAACTGCTATCATAACCTCTTAAAGGATCAATTTTGTCAGCAGCATATACAATTTTATCGATAGTATTCATGTTTTTCTTACCTGTGCAATGACATTTTATAGCATTTAAAATAGATTTATTATCAAGTTTAAGTACTTCTTTTACAAGATATTCACCTAGGAATTGATGAAAACAATATCTAGGCATATTTTTATAGTATTTATAGTACTTATTCATTAATGATATTTCTTCTTCCTTGGATAAGCCTTTTGCAATGTCATGTAATGCACCAGCAACAAAATATTTTTTAGGATTAGATAAATGGTTACTTTTAGCTATATCAAAAGATAAAGAGCCAACACTTAATGAATGTTTGACTCTTTTTTCATTTTTAATTGTTTCATTAAGAATTTTCTCTAGTTCTTCGCTGATATATGGTTTCCCATTATCATCTTCTTTTATGTATTTGACGATAAATTCTTTTAAATTCATAAAACAATATGATCTTTTAACTTCTTATTTTCTTTATACAAAATTAAAGTATTTCCGATTTTTTGAATAATGTCACATTTTAATTCAGAAATTAAGTCTAGAATTAATGTTTCTCTATTCTCTTCTTCTAATGAATTTTTTAAAAAGGAAATTTTAACCAATTCGTGTGTATTAAAACAATTGTTAATGTTATTAACAACATTCTCATCAATTAGCCCTTTTCCTATATTGATTTTAACTAGTTCGCTTGAATGAGCTATTTTCTTTAATTTAGCTTTATTTTTAGTACTTAACATTTTTAACCTTACTTCTTGTTGTATAAACAAATACACCTTTTGGAACAATAATTCTAAAAACTTGTTTGTTGCCAATAAATGAAATCCAACCTAAGCCACTGATACCGATATCACGGTTCTTTTCTTCTGTAACTTCAATATCATATGTATCGAATTCTGAAATATCATTAAGATATTCACTAGAAGGCTTCATTATTTGCGTTTCTAAGGCTTTAGAGAAGAATTTTTCAGGATTGCCACTTCTCACATATAAATCAACATTTTTTGAAGCGTAGGCGCATAATTTTGTATGATGACCTTCAATTAATTGAATTAATGCAAGGCCGCCAAAACCTAAGTATTGACCTTTTCCTAAAATAAATTTTCTTGTAAGTACTGCTTTTTTAGGAGTGATTAAATTTTGAACAGATCTTTCTACTTTTGATAATAAGTTATTATCAATTGCTGTACCTGGTACTTCATAAATATAGTGTTGCTTTGCAATTGGAATTCTAATTACTTGTAATTTTGTATCTTCAAAATTATATCTAACAATCATTTCTTTTGTTTGGTTGTTGAAATTCTTTAATAAATCAGAAATTAATGCACTCTTTCCGCTTGTGGTTGCTCCAATGAAATAAACATCTCTGCCGTTTGCGTATTCAAGAATCATTTTATACATAGCATCGATATTAAATGTTTCATCTGCTGTTGATGTAATAACAACTCCTCTTACTTTAAGGCCAACCATTCTAAATCTATGAGCAACATATTCTTCTAAATCAACATTGTTCGATTCTTTAGGCATTAAGTCACGCTTATTTGCAACAGCTAAAACATCAATACCATTTAATTGCATTGTTAATTTACTGTTTAAAGAGCCTTCAAAAGAGAATAAATCGATGACATAGACAACTAAAGCATTATCTTTTTTAATTTTGGCGATTATTTTTTCATAATCTGTGTCATATTTTGATTCTTTTGGGCTTCCTGTAAATGATTCGGCTTCAAAACAATGGTTGCACAAGAGTAATCCGTCTTTATATTTTTCTATTACTGCTGGAGAAATATAACCAGCAACATTTGGATTGTTGGTTTGTAAGATTGTACCACAGTGATAGCATCTTTTAATTTTGTTCATTAATGCCATGTAATAATTCCTCCCATGTAGGAACAAGTTTCTTCTTTTTCATTTTCTTCCTGAAGAATTTATCAAAGAACTTATTGAATTTAGTAAAGAATTGGTCCCTTTCAACTAAATTATCGCATAAAACCGACCTAATTCTCAACCTATTTGCGAAAACGATATCAGTAAAAAGTTGGTCTCCAATATAAAGCGTTTTTTCAGGATTAATATCGAACTTTTTAATAAACTTTTTGCCTTTATAAATTAAAGGCTTTCTTGTTGAATACATAAAATCGCAATTCAAATCTTTACAATATGGTTCAACTCTCTTTCGCTTATTGTTTGAAATGATAATTACCCTTATGCCTATTTGATTTAATTTCTTGATTAGCTCATATGCTCTTTCACTTGGATGAAGAGTGTAAAAAGCCTCTAGTGTATTGTCTAGATCACAAATGATAGTATCGATTTTTAATTCCTTGTAGAATTCGAGGTCGATATCATAAACATTTTTAGCTAAAGCAAACGGAATCAAAACTTTCAACATATCTAAATTTTAATTTAAAAATTTAGACTTTTAAAGAACAATAAACAAAAAAAGCAAAAATATTTACTAAAAATATACTAAAAATATACTAAAAATTTACTAAATCATTTTTTTGTTAATTTAAATGTAAATTTGATTTAAAATAGAAACATGGAAAAAGAAAACAACAAACTTGAAATACAAAAACCTTTTTCGAAGATTCCCTTTTTAAGCTATTTAGGCGCATTGGCTTCGATTCTTATTTCTATTATCGGTCCTATTATCGGGATTGTTTGTGGTTCTGTTGCTATAGGAATCTCTGCAAAAGAAAAATCAATAGAAGCAAAACATATGATGTTTTATAACATTCTATTGATTATTAGTTCTTCTGTTATTTTCCTTGTTAGTTTTATCAAAGGCTTAAGCTTAAATTAATATCTATTTATTAATCACCCATATCATCAAAGATAGATATTTGTTCATAATTTTCCTCGTCAGAGGAATTTTTATTTTCATTAACATCATCGACAGTGATAATCTTGATTTCGTTTGAAGGTTCTTCTTCTCTTTCAACTGTTTTGACTTCTTTTTTAATTAATCTTGGTTCATCAACAGGTGTTTTGAAGTCAATAACTTCAACATCAAATTGGAAAACATCTTTAATTCTATCTTTAGCTTTAAAGTTATCTAAATTAGTTTTGCAATATTTGTCTGAAGGAGTTAATGAGAAATCATTAATTATGAAGTTTTTGATTGAACCATCTTCCATTAATGCATAGAAATCATATAAATCTGTTTTATTGCTGATCTTTGTGCAATATTTGAGGTCATGGACATCACTTTTGAATGATTTAATAACCATATCGGTTCTACCAAGTCTATCTGTGACATCGAATTTATTAAAATCACAAATTTTATAGAATCCCTTATTTGTTACTAACATAAATTTGCACTTTTGTGTATCTCTGACACTAATCATTGAAACAACATAACCATTTTTCAATGATGAGATTGCTTTTACACCGCTAGTTTTAAGCTTTGTTGGAGTAATTTCATTTTCGTTAAAGCAAGTTTCTTTGCCACTACTTGTCATAACCATGATGTTATTATTTCCGTTTAAGACACAAACATCAGCAACTTCATCGTCTCTTAAAAGCCTCATGCAGCCAATTGGCTTATTTGATTTAGGAACATAGAATTCATTTAATAATGTCTTCTTAATTTGACCTGATTTAGAGATGCTTCCGATATATACTTTTGAATTAAAATCTTTTACTACTATACATTTAATAATGTGTTCGTTACTTGGTAAGTTTGAAATGTAATTAACGTGTTTGCCTTCATCTTTCCATTTATTTTCTTGAATCTCATGTATTGGAAGTAATAAATAATTTCCTTTATTAGTAAATGCTAAAACATAATCGATTGTATTTGCAATTTGGCTCATAACAATCGAGTCATTTTGTTTTAATCCTGGAAGAGGTTCATTACTTGATTTAAAACTCTTTAAACTACTACGTTTAACATACCCATCTTTTGTGATGACAACATAAACGTCTTCTTTTGCAACCAAGTCTCTCTTATCGATAATGATTTCTTCTTGCTTTTCTTCGATAATTGAACGCCTTGGTGTGCCATAGAGTTTAATTATTTCCTTTAAATCACTAATGATAATTCTTCTTAATTTACTTGGATTATTTAATGTTTCAGTTAAATCTTCTATGGTAGATTCAAGTTTGGCTTTTTCATCAATATAGATTTGAACATCAGTATTTGATAATTTATAAAGCCTCATTGTAACGATAGCTTCAGCTTGTGGTTCACTAAATCCATAAGCAGCCATCAAGTTTTTCTTTGAATCTGCTTTATCTTTTGATTTACGAATAATTGCGATAATTTCGTTAATAATACTAACGGATTTAATCAATCCATCGACAATTTCTAATCTTGTTTGAGCTTTATTAAGATCAAATTTACTTCTACGAGTAATGACATCGATTTGATGCTCAATATAATAAGTTAAATATTCTTTTAAGGATAAAGTTTTTGGATGCTTATCACAAATTGCAACAATATTAGATGAATAAGAAACTTTTAATTGTGTCTTTTTCATTAAATAAGCCAAAACAATTTCAGGATTAACATCTTTTTTAATTTCAACAACAATTTTAATGTTATCACCTGCTGAAAGATCTTTTACTTCTTGAATTCCATCAATTTCATGATTCTTTTTAATGGTATCGATTTGGAAAGCAAGCGATTTTTTAATTACACCATAAGGAATTTCAGTAATTACTAATGAATTTGACCCTTTTTCAGATGTTTCAATAGTTACTTTACTAGCGATTTCGATTTTTCCACGACCAGTTTCGTAAATATCGCGTAATCCTTGTCCAGCATAAATCGTTCCCCCAGTTGGAAAATCTGGACCTTTAATAATCTCTAAAAGTTCGTCTAACGAACAATTTGGATGTTGAATTTGATAAATTGCAGCTTCGCACATTTCAGTTAAATTGTGAGGAGGAATTTCTGTAGCAATCGCAACAGCAATACCTTCACTACCATTAACGTAAAGATTTGGATATCTACATGGTAAAACTACTGGTTCAAATTCTGTATCATCAAAATTTAAAGTCATATCGACTGTATTTTTATCGATATCACTAATTAAATTTTCTGCAAATTGATTTAACCTAGCTTCGGTATAACGGTAAGCTGCAGCTGGGTCATCATCAATTGAACCATTATTTCCTTGGAATTGAACTAAAGGTTCACTCATTTTCCAAGGCTGAGAGAGTCTAACTAATGCATCATAAATTGATGAATCGCCATGTGGATGGAATCTACCCATAATATCACCAACGATTTTTGCGCATTTTTTCGTTGGCTTATCACTTGTGTTTCCGTTTTGATACATTCCATAGATAATTCTTCTTTGAACTGGTTTTAAACCATCTCTAACATCAGGAATTGCACGATCTTGTATGACATATTTTGCATAAATTGCATATCTATCACTCATGACGTCATCGAGAGATTCAGAACTAATGTTTTCAACAATTTCTGGTTCAGCAACTATTTCTTTTTTCTTAGCCATTAGTGTCTTACCTCCTCAATAAATTTGTCAACTTCATTGAAGTCAACGTTTTGTTCAAGCCATTTTTTACGTTTATCAGCATCTTTTCCCATTAATGTAGAAACTTTATTTTCAACAATTAAAGGATCATCTATATGAATTTGAACAAGCATCCTATTTTTAGGATCCATTGTGGTTTCTTTGAGTTGCTTATCACTCATTTCACCTAATCCTTTATAACGTGATACTTTGTATCCGGCACCAATTTTAGCTTTGCCTTCTTCTAAACCTTTATCATCCCAAGCATAAACTTCATTAACTTTTCCTTTAGCGTCTTGTTTATATATTCTATATAAAGGAGGAACAGCAACATAAACATGTCCTCTTGTAATAAGGCTTCTCATATAGTTATAGAAGAATGTTAAAAGTAATGTTTGAATGTGAGCACCATCAGTATCAGCATCGGTCATAATAATGATTTTGCCATAGTGACTATCTTCTACATCAAAGTTTTGACCAACTCCAGCTCCAATTGTATTGATGATTGTCGCAAATTCTTGGTTTTGTAAGATACGCTCCATTGTTAAACCATCAGTATTAAGTGGTTTACCTCTAAGAGGTAAAATTGCTTGGTAACGTGGATCTCTTCCTTTTTTAGCTGTACCACCTGCAGAATCGCCTTCAACAATAAAGAGCTCATTTTTTTCATAATCTTTACTTTGAGCAGGCGTTAATTTATCACTTAAAATAATTTGTTCTTTTGGTTTCTTTTTTGTTCTAGCTTCTTCTTTAGCTTTACGTGCTGCGTTTCTTGCGTTCATTGAATCTAAACATTTTTTAATTAAAATAACAGCAAATTCTTTATTCTCGTTTAAATAATATGTGAACTTTGTATAAATTAAATTTGAAACAACTGTTTGTGCAAGTTGAGTTCCAAGTTTTCCTTTTGTTTGGCCTTCAAATTCAAGGATTGATTCAGGTAATCTTAAAGAAATCATAGCTGTTAAGCCTTCACGAATATCAGTTCCTTCAAGTTTATCTTTTGATCTTAATAAATTATTGTTTTCAGCATATTCATTTACAGCTTTTGTAATACCCATTTTAAATCCGGTTTCGTGTGTACCACCATCTGCTGTATGGACGTTATTAACATAACTTTCAATCGTTTCGTTATAGTCGTTATAACAATATTGAAGAGCAATATCACAATATATACCTTGCGATTCTTCACTAAATGCGAAAACATCCGCCATTTTTTGTTTATTTTGATTGGTCTCTTCGATATATTCTTTTAAACCATTTTCGTAATAAAATTCATCATGGTTACCGCTTCTTTCATCATGAACAATAAATCTTACTTTCTTTAAAAGAACGGCACTTTTCTTTAAATGGCTGCAAATTCTATCATAGTTAAACTCGGTAGTTGAAAAGATTGTTGCATCAGGTTTAAAAGTAACTGATGTTCCGTGTTTTGTAGTGTTACCTAAAATTTCTAAAGGAATCGCAATTTTTCCACCATTTTCAAATCTAATATGGTAAATCTTGTTATCTCTATAAACAGTTACATCACAATAAACACTTAATGCGTTAGTGACGCTACTTCCAACACCATGTAATCCAGCACTGGATTTATATGCTGTATCAGAAAATTTACCACCGCTATGAAGTGTTGAAAAAACTAATTGAACAGCAGGAATTCCAGTTTTTTTATTGATATCACATGGAATACCTCTTCCTTCATCAACAACAGTTACAGATCCATCTTTATGGATAGTAACTGAAATTTTATTTCCGTATCCATTAAGAGCTTCATCAACTGAGTTATCAACGATTTCCCATACTAAATGATGTAAGCCATGGTGATTTGTACTACCAATGTACATAGCAGGTCTTTTTCTAACACCTTCAAGACCTTCCAACAATTCTATTTCGTTTGCATCATAATTAGCCATCTTTTTTATTACCTTTTTAACTTAAATATTTTATCAAAATATTTATTTAAATAATACCTTAAAAATAACAAATATTATGCATTTTTTGTAAGAAATTATCGCACTAATAATCTTAATATTATTATGATTATTAAATAATGGCATTAATATTATTAAATGATAAAATAGTAACATGATTATATTTAAGATTTTAATTTTATTAGGTTGTTCACTTGTCGGATATTTAGCGGGTAGTATTCCAAGTGGCGTTTTAATTGGTAAATACATTTACCACATTGATCCGCGAGAGACAGGAAGTCACAATACAGGAGGGACTAATGTCGGAAGAACGATGGGACATAAGGCGGGAATCCTAACTATTGTTCTAGATATGTTTAAGATTATTCTTCCATTTCTAGGAGCTTGGGCACTCTTCACATTCTGTACTCCACTTGTTGAATTTATGAGCGATGGCGATTATTCACTAAATGCATTTGGTCAAGGTAATACTTTATGTGAATTAGCTTATTACTTGGTTGCCCTTGCTGGATTATTCGGACATAGTTATAGCATTTATATTAAGTTCAAAGGTGGAAAATTGGTTGCTTGTTATAGTGGATTTGCCTTAGCAACATCATGGACTGCCTTACCAATATTTGCTCCAATATTCTTCGTTACATTAAAAATTAAAAAATATGTTTCATTATCATCTCTTACAATGTGTGGAGCATTCGCAGTATTCTCATGGGTCCTATATATATTATTTATATTCTTGGGTCCTAAAATTCCTGGTTGGTTTATGTTCAGTCAATATGGTCCTCATATCTGTATTTATTATCCAGTTGTTGTTACATTAAGCTATGCATTAATGATATGGAAACATAGAGCAAATTTAGGAAGAATTAAAAACGGAACAGAAAGCAAAATTACTTGGATGAAATAGTTAACTAGTAGTTTTTTAGTAGATTTCTAGTAGTTTTATAAAGATGTGGAAAACTAAAAATTATTTTTCCACAATTAAAAAAAGAGCGATTATTATCGCTTTTTTAATTGACAAAATTTTAAAGTGGTATTTTTTAGGCATTTTTAAGAGGGTAAAATAAAAATCTGCACTACTCATGCAGATCTCTATTAAATTTGATTAAATTATTTTTGTTTATTTACACTATTCATGATTTGTCTGATTTGAGCTTCACTTGGTTTTCTACCCATTTGTTGATACATAACTCTAATCATTTTTTCATTAATAGGTGGATTCTTTTCAATTTGTTTTTTGAAGAAAAACCTAGCTCCAAAGAATCCTGCTACTGCTCCAACAACAAGTGCTAATAAGCACCAGAGCAATACACTCCACCACTCCATATTTATTAAAACCTAATTAAGCTCTACCGTCGTAATCGCCTGTATCAGTTCTAACTAAGACAGCATCGCCTTCGTTAATGAATAATGGAACTCTAACTTTATGGCCTGTTTCAAGTGTAGCATTCTTCATTGCTTTGTTAACTGTATCTCCTCTAACAGCTGGTTCGCATTCAGTAATTGTTAAAGAGACTTTTGCTGGAAGGTTAATACCAAGAATTTCATCTTCATAAGTAACAACTTCAATTTCTAAATTTTCTTTTAAGAATTTGCTTTCCCATTCTAATCTAACTGATGGGATTTCGACTTGTTCATAAGTTTCATTATCCATAAATACAAATGCATCACCTGTATTGTAAAGATAATTCATCTTTTTCTTTTCTAATCTAATAGTTTCAACTTGGTAACCACTATTTGCACTCATATCGGTGATTGCACCAGTTCTAACGTTTTTAACTTTTAACTTTGCGACCATTTTTCTCATAGCAGTTTTATTAAGCAAAATATCCATAACTTGGTATAAATTGCCATCTTCTGTGAAATAATTGCCAGGTCTTAATTCTGTAACGTTCATTTATTTAACTCCTTTCATAAAATAATTTGTTTCTATCTCATGTTTTAGTGTAGATTCATCACCGTGTCCAGGATAGATTTTTAAATTTGGATCTAAATTCTTTAAAATATTGAGACTACTTTCGATTTGTTTTGCATTTCCACCAGGTAAATCTGTTCTTCCTATACTACCTTTGAATAATGTATCTCCAGTAAATAGAGCATTTTCTTTTTCGTATAAGAAGCAAACGCTTCCCTGAGTGTGAAAAGGTGTTTCAATTACTTTAAAGAATAATCCGTTTCCAAAGTTGATCTCGTCTTCGTCATCAAGTAAATATTTATTTTGAGATTCTACTATTACATGTTCTTCTCCTAAACTGTTAAGTCTAGTATTTTCTAAGAATTCGTTGTCCTTTTCATCGATAAATATCGTACAATTAAATTCTTTTAAGAAATTATTGATACCTCTAATATGGTCGTAATGCCCATGAGTTAAAAGTATTCCAGAACATGATGAGTGATTTTCCTTAATATATTTGATAACTCGATCTTGAGTTGAACCTAAATCAATTACAACACAAGGTCCATTTTTAATGCCAACTACATATGTGTTGGCACTAAATTCTTTTCTGTCATTATCAAATCTAAAGATTTTAATCATTTCTCAGATTATTTCTTTTCTTTGAAGACTTGTACTTTTTGACAATGTGGACAATATTTTTTCTTTTCTAATCTGTCAGGATTGTTCTTTTTGTTCTTTGATGTGATGTATTGTTCTTCACCACAAACTGTGCATTTTAAGATAATGTTATCACGCATATTTCAATACTCCTTCTAATCGTGCTAAATTTTACCATAAAAAGATAATGGTTTCTATATTTTTTAACAAAGTTAAGTTATAATAATTGCATGAATTTAAGAGAAAACACAAAACAATTTAAAATAGGGAACAAAATAATCGGTGGAAACAACAAAATTTTGATTCAATCCATGTGTGACATTAAAACCTCTAATGTTGCTGAAGTTGCTAAACAAATTAATGAATGTGAAGCACTTGGCGCTGATTTAATGAGAGTTAGTGTTTTTGATGAAGATGACGCAAAAGCAATAAAAGAAATTAAAAAATTGATTAATATCCCTCTTGTTGCCGACATCCACTTCGACTATCGCTTGGGAATTTTAGCTATAGAAAATGGCGCAGATAAAATAAGAATTAATCCTGGAAACATAGGTAAACGTGAAAATTTAGAAAAAGTAATTGAAACCGCTAAAAAATATGGTGTCCCTATTCGAATTGGAGTTAACAAAGGAAGCTTAGAAAAAGATTTAGATGAAAATGAATCTTTAAGTGAAGCTGAAAAACTTGTTGAAAGCGCACTTCGTCACATTAAAATTTTCGAAGAATACGATTTTAAAAATATTGTAATTAGCGTTAAAGCTTCTAACCCACTTATTACTTTAGATGCTTATAGATTAATTGCTAAAAAATGCGATTATCCTCTTCATATTGGCGTTACCGAAAGCGGATATGATGAAATTGGAATTATTCGATCAGTATCAGCTTTAGCACCTCTAATTTTAGAAGGAATTGGCTCAACAATTAGAATATCTTTAACTCATAATCCTCAAAAAGAAATAAAGACTTGTGTTAGACTATTGCATGATTTAGGTTTATATCCAAATTATCCTACTATTATTAGCTGCCCTACATGTGGAAGATGCCAAGTTCATGAAACAGCTTCTCTTGCTGATCAAACATTAAATTATTTAATCGAACATAAAAAATACATCACTGTCGCTATTATGGGTTGTATTGTAAACGGAGTTGGTGAAGGAAAAAATGCTGATATAGGATTAGCTGGTGGTAAAGACACATTTATTTTATTTAAAAAAGGTCAAATTATCAAAAATGTATCTCAAAAAGATGCATTAAGTGAATTATTTAAAGAAATAGACAAGTTCTAATGGAGCTTGTCTATTTTTCTATATCAAACCATTTGCCGGTTTTTAACATTTCGATTTCTTGCTTATAAGGAGATTTTTCTCCTATCCAAGGTGTTTCTAGAATTTTAGGAATATCTTTTAAGCGAGCGTTATGAGCAAAAGCAAAAAGTTTATCAAAACCTATTGTTCCTTTTCCTAGATTTGCATGTCTATCTTTTCTAGCGCCTTTAAAATTTTTTGAATCATTTAAGTGAATTACTTTTAAATAATCTAAGCCAATTATTTTATCGAATTCATCAAGAATATTATCAGGTTCATTTAAATCATAACCAGCATCATTAATATGACAAGTATCTAAGCAAACACCTATTCTATCTTTGTTTTGAATCTTATCGATTATATAAGCAATTTGAGAAAAATTAGTGCCTACCTCACTTCCTTTTCCAGCCATGGTTTCAATACAAATTATCACATCGTTATCGGTTTTATTTATTGCTTTATTTATTCCGTCAGCTATATTATTTAAAGCTTCATCAATGGTCAAATCTAAGCTCATTCCTGGATGCAAAACTAAAAGTTTTGTATGAAAAGCTGCACATCTATTTATTTCGGAAATTAAAAGATTTATAGAAAACTCTTCTTTTTCTTTTGTTGTTCTATTTGCAAGATTAATTAAATATGGTGCGTGACAAACTATTTTATCTAAATCAAAATTCTTATTTTTTAATAAATCTAGAGCTTCTTCAATTTTACAGTTTTCTACTGGAGTTCTTTTTGTATTTTGAGGCGCTCCAGTATAAAACATTAATGTATTTGCACCATTTTCTAAAGACTCCAAAACACTTCCAAGAAAATAATCTGGAGCTTTCATAGAAACATGTGAGCCTATAAAAAATTTTTCACTCATTATTTTTTCTTACTTTCTTCTATATATCGTTCAACTCTTTGACGCCTGATATCTTTTTTAATCGATTCACGTTTATGTTTATTTTTAACTTTTTGAATCTCTTGTTTTACTTTCTTTTTATAACCAGGTTTAACTTTTTTAGATTTATTAATTGCTTTTACTTTTCTAATTTCAGTTTCTAGTTCTTCATTTACTACTTTTTTGTGCTTCTTTTCTTTGTTAGGAGCTTTATCTTCTACAAATTCACCATTAGCAAATTTGAGATATTTGACTTCGAGTCCCTGCTTAATTAATTTATTTGGAAGATCTAATGAGTCATAATCATAAAAAACATATGATTGACCTGTTTTATAATTTCTTCCTGTTCTACCAGCTCTATGATAGTAATATTCAAGATTATTAGGTAAATCAACACTTAAAACATCTGATACGTTTTCAATATCAAGCCCTCTTGAAGCTAAATCTGAGCAAACAACTACTCTAAATTCATCGTTTTTAATACGTCTAATCATAGATTTTCTTTCTCTTGCTTCTAATGCACCGCTTATTATTCCGGATTTAATCTTATTTGAATTTAAAAAGTTATAAAGTTCATCAACTTCTTTTTTTGTACTAGCAAAAACTAATAAAAAATATGGCTTCATATTTTCTATAAAATTTAAAAGAAGTTGCTTTTTATCTTGATGCTTTGTGTTTATAAAATAATGAGTAACAGTTTTTGCTGTATAATTTTGTTCATTATTTGTCAAAACATAATCTGGAGAAATATATTTTTTTAAAAATAATTCGACTTTTTTTGAAATTGTTGCGCTATAAACTTCAATTTGAATTTCTCGATTAATTGCTTCTAAAATTCCATCAATAGTGTCAAAGAAACCTTCATCTAAAAGCATATCTGCTTCATCTAGAACAATTGTTTTTAAATCATCATAAGAAATCTCAGTTTCTTTTAATAAACCTTTAAGTTTTCCAGGAGTTGCAATTAAGATTTCGCAACCATTAGAAAATGATTTAATATCCTTTAAATTATCTTCTCCACTAACAAATAATTTTATCGATAATTGTCGATATTTTTCACTATTTGCAATTTCTGTTGCGAACGCATAAATTTGCCTAGCTAATTCTCTTGAAGGTGAAAGTATAATTGCTTGTAATTTCTTATTTATAACTACTTGGTTAAAAATAGGAATTAAAAAAGAATGTGTCTTTCCAGTTCCAGTTTCACTTCTTACAATGATATTTTCATAGCGTAAAGCTTTAGGGATTACAATTTGTTGCACTTCCGTTGCTTCAACGTAACCTTTTTTAGCTAAAATTTCTACTAAATCACTATTCAAATTAAATGCGTTAAATTTCATGCAGTTATTTTATATAATTTCAGTGCATTTTTCATTAAAAATGTTAGAATTAATCATATGGAAACGAAAATATTAGAGCCTGTTGGCTATTCAAAAGCTTTAGAAAATTTATTAAGTATTGCTAGAAACGTTAGAGAAGAGAATCCAAACGATGAAATTATCTTACTCGGAGGTCTTTTAAACGCTGAAAGCGTTAAGAAAGAGTTGGAAGATTTAAATATTCGAATTGTCGATATTCCATTTGATGGATTTGTTAGTTGTGTTAATAACACTGACTTTGACACTATTGTCTTAACTTCTCCTTATGGCGTAGATAAAAAAGTAATTAAAGCGCTCAACAAACGTAATTTAAGATATTACATAA
>CAMNHN010000025.1 GCA_946539555.1 uncultured Mollicutes bacterium
TAATATCTCCAACTGAGAAGACATTGTGATTAGAAATTAAATCAATAAAATAGTTTTGTACGCTAGAATTATCTTGGCATTCATCGACCATTATCAATTTATATTGATATTTAAGTTCATTTCTTATGCTTTCACTCTTTTCTAAAATATCGATTGCAATATTTGAAATATCACTAAATGTAAAATATCCACTTTCAAACTTAAACTGCTCACATCTATCAACAAGTTTTATTAAAATTTCATCGATAATAAAGGTCAAAAATTTAACTTGCTTATCAATATCAATCTTTAAAAATGTATCTAAATCAAATGTAGAAAGATTCTTTAAAGTTTCATAGATTTTTCTAATTCTTTCTCTATTTCTATTTTCTTCATTTTTAATAAATTCATCATCGATTCCGTTAATGATGTCATTTACTTTCTTTCTATCTTCGCTTTTAAGTATGTCTTTTAAAGCAATTAAATCAGAGAAAGAATCAACTCCTTTTAAATCAGCAAAGAGTTCTTGATAATACGTTTTTAAATCTCTATTTATTAAATGATTTACTTCTTCACTAAGCAAAGAAATATCTTTTTTAATTGTATTTTCAGTTTCTAAAATTAAATTTTCAAAATAGTTTTTTGTGACAAAATTATTTTTATAATTTTCTAAAAATTCGTGTTTTCGTTGGACTTTTGCAAGGTTATTCTTATAAATTGACAAAATAAAATCAAAAAATTTATTATCATTTTTAACACAATAATCAAAAATTATTTCTTTAAAAATTTGATTTTCGCTTTCATATAATTCTTCAAAAATGTTATTTAAAACTTCAACAGCCTTAACAAGCAAAATGTCTTCTGGAAGAACATTTATTGATTTAGGATAACCAAATTCTTGGCCATATTTTGAAACAATAAATTTTTGATAAGCATCAATTGTTTCAATATGCGCACTATCAACAAGAGGAACTAAATGAGCAAGTGATAAGCTTTTCTCTAGAGCTTCTTTAATCTTGTTTTTCATTGATGTTGCAGCATCATTAGTAAAAGTTAAAATTAAAAGCTCATCGAGTTTAACTTTTTCTCTTTCTTCACCTAAAATGTTTCGTCTAACTCTCTCGGTTAAAACAGTAGTTTTTCCACTACCAGCTCCAGCACTAACGATAACATTTCCAGTACTATTTATCGCTTTATTTTGTTCGTTATTAAAATTACTCATTGAAGTCTTTTACCTCATAATTAGCTAGACAAATATCTCTATAACTACAATATCGACAAGCATTTTCATTTGAAGATGTTCTAATTTGAATAGGATAAATATTGAAAATACCTTTTTCAATCATTCTAGAATACTTAAATAAAATAGATTCATAGTGTTCTCTATATTTATTAATTTCTTCGTTAGTTATCGCTCTTTTTGCTCTATTAGAAATAGTATTTCCCTTTGCGTTTAGTTTTAATCCTGCAACAAATGGGGAAGGAATTTCAGATAATGAATTATCAAAACTTCTCATCCTGTCGATGTCATCTAAAAATCTGCCTTGTAGTTTGATAGATTCTAAATCTTCATCGCTAGGCTTCATATAATTATAAAACTTATTATTTTTAATAATTAATGGTTGAATAAATAAACCTGAAACAACTTTATTAGCAAAATTGATATTTGTTGTATGATCTAAGAGCATAATATAGGCAGGTAATTGGCCATCCAAATTGTAAATTAAAAATGCGCTTTTAGAAAATCTTGCATCCCCAGTTTTATAATCAATAACAAATAATGAATTATCTTGAGTTTCAATAATTCTATCTATTCTTCCAGTAAACTCAACTTTCTTTTCAAATGGTATTTTTTTAAGTTCGCCATCTACTTCTTCAAAGTAATAATCTTTTCTATTTAAAGAAATATCAAATTGATTTTCACTATAAGTTTTTGCAATCGATGACATCTTTTTGTGTTCTAAAATTAAGTCACAAGTTCTTTTTAATTCCATCAAAAATCTAGGGAGCAATGCTAATTCTTTTTTGGTTAATTTCCCATTTTTTTCTTGATAAATTTCGATTTCTTTTTGCGCAATTTCATCAAAAACAAAGCAATTCTCATATATTTTTTCTAAAATAGCGTGCGCAATATTTCCAAATTTTGTATAAATATTATCTTCGAATTCATCAATTTTTAAAATATTTTTACAATAAAATTCAAATGGACATTTGTTAAAAACATCAAGTGAAGAATACGAATAAACTATATCTTTATCGAGTTCAAAATTTGAAAAATGAACAAAATTATTTGAATAAAGAGGAAGCAATTTTTCTTCATAGAATCTGAAAAAATATTTAACTCTAATATCTGGGACATTAGTTTTTTCATATAAATCAAGCGCACCTCTATAATTTATTTTAAAAAGATTTTTGCCATATAAAATTACATCGGCAACTGTTTCTCCGTTTTCTAATTCTCGACCTCTATATAAGTCTTTTTGAGCAGGTTCAATGCACTCAAGTTGTTTAGCAAAATATGATTCTTTATTTCTTCCACAATTATCTTTTTCATGGAAAAATAAACAAGTGACTTTAGATTGTTTTATAAAAGCTTCTTCAAGTTTCACGTTAATTAAATTTGTTTCATCAAAATTATCTAAACCCAAATTTTCACGAACTTTATAAGATATTAAACCTGTATCTTTAATTGATGAAGGCATGTAATTATGATCAAAACCTAAAACAAAAATTGAGTCTAGTTGACTAAAATATAACGAGCTACTAAACCTTAAGTCATTAGAATATTCATAATCTTCTTGCCTTTGAGATTTTAAAATTTCTACAATATTAATCTTCTTTTGTGGAAGTTTATCAACTTCATAAAATTCTAAAATTTCTAAAATTGCATCATAATTTGGATCATCAAGTAAATCGTCTTTATGATTTTTTAAGAATTCAACAATATTAATATCTTCTTTAATATATTTATAAATATATTTAAAAGTTTTTGTATCAATTAATGTGTTCTTTGTATCAATATAATAAGGAACGTTGATGCCTTCTAAATAAGTTTCAAGATAATATTCATATCTATTTACATCTAAAGAAACAAAAACTTGAGATGGATCTTTTCTAGATTCAACTTCAAATAAAATGTTATTTAAAGCTAAAATTACTTCTTCATTAATATCGTTAAATTTCCAATAAATCTTATTTAAATTTATCTCTATTACATCTTGAGCATCTAAAAATAAAACATCTTTGATATCTAAAAAGTTAAATAATGATTTTAAAGTTGAAGATTCTTTTAAACCAACAACAATTATATTTCTTGATTTTAAAAGTAGAATTAAATCATCATTTAAAACTTTAAATCTGTTTTCTTTTAAAGCCTTTTCATAATTTTGTAAATCTAGTGTTGCGTTTTCTAATTTGAAACTTTTAAAAACTACTTCATTAATCTCTTTAATTGATGAATATGAATATTTTTTAAAATAATTTAATCCGAATTTAATCGCATCTTTTGAATAATAATTACCAACTAATTCTTTAAATAATTCATCAATACTAAATAATTTAAAATGGGTCTTTGGATTCAATTTTCTGTACTCTAAAAAATATGATTTCATCACATTTGGTACAATCAAAATTTTATCTTCAGTTCCAAAATAATTATCTAGATTAATCATTTAATTAGTTTTCGTTAAGATGAGATAAAAATTCTTCTTCATCCATTACTTTAATACCTAGTTTTTGCGCTTTATCAAGTTTTGAACCAGCTTCTTCACCAGCAATAACGATATCAGTAAGTTTAGAAACAGAACCTGAAACTTGAGCTCCTAAATTCTCTAAAATTTCTGTTGCCTCTTTTCTTCCGTATTTACTTAAAGTACCAGTCAAAACAACTTTCTTATTAAAGAAGAAGCTTCCTTCTTCAATCTTGTTTTGACCAAGATATTCCATATTTAAATTATAAGATTTTAATGTATTTATAATTTCAAGATTTTGTTCATCTTTAAAATAACTATAAATTGATCTAGCAACAACTTCACCAACATCATTAATATTTAAAAGTTCCTCTTCACTTGTTGCAATTAATGCGTCAATATTTCCAAATCTTCTAGCTAAAACTTTAGCCATTTTTGTTCCAACTTCTTTAATTCCTAAACCAACAAGTAATCTTTCTAATGAGTTCTTTTTGCTCTTTTCAATTGCTGCAAGTAAATTATCAATTGATTTATGTGACCATCCATCCATTTCAATGATTTGATCTCTATGTTCCCAAATATTATAAATATCAGTAATCTTTTGGATGATACCTAAATCAAAAAATTCTTGAACAACTTTTTCACCCATTCCTTCAATATCCATTGCATCTTTTGAAGCAAAGTGAATTAATCCTTCAATGTTTCTAGAAGGGCAATTCTTGTTCATGCAGAAATGCATTGCATCAATTTTAACTAAATTTGAACCACATTCTGGACAGTTTTCAATCATTTTATATGGCTTTTCAGTTCCAGTACGTTTTGCATAAACCGGAGTAACAACTTCAGGAATAATATCTCCAGCCTTTCTTAAAATGACAATATCTCCAACCATCAATCCCTTGTCTTTAATAAAATCTTCATTATGCAAAGTTGCTCTTTGAACAAGAGATCCAGCAACTCTGACAGGTTCTAAAACAGCATTTGGAGTGATTTTTCCTGTTCTTCCAACTGTATAAATTATGTCTAATAATTTAGTTTCAACCTCTTCAGGTGGGAATTTATAAGCAATGGCCCATTTTGGAGTTTTTGCAGTATAGCCAAGTTCTTCATAAAAATCAAAATTATTAACTTTTAAAACAATACCATCAATGTCATAAGCTAACTTACTACGTTTTTCAGTATATTCTTTAACGTAAGCTAAAATTTCTTCTTTTCCTTTAACTTTTCTATATTCTGGATTTACTTTAAATCCCATTTCTTTTAATTTTTCAATTGCTTCAAAGTGACTTGTAATACCAAATTCAGCAGCGTTAGCAAAATAATACCGCCAACCATCGAGCTTTCTTGATCTTGCAATATTTGTATCAAGATTTCTTATAGAACCTGCTGCAGCATTACGAGCGTTAGCAAAAAGTGGTTCACCATTAAGTTCACGTTTAGCATTTAATTCTTCTAAACTTTGCTTTGGCATATAAATTTCACCACGAACTTCTACTCTTCCTTTTAAGGGAATACGGGTTGGAATATCTGGAATTGTTAAAACATTTAAAGTTACATCTTCTCCAGTTGTTCCATCTCCTCTAGTTGCGGCATATTGTAAAACCCCATCTTGATAAACTAAGCTCATTGCTAAGCCATCAATTTTCATTTCAGCAACAAATTCTGTATCTTTTATTCTTAAATTTTCATCAACTTTTTCAACCCAATCGATTAATTCTTCTTCATTAAATACATCAGCTAAAGATAACATTTGTCGAGCATGTTGAACTTTATTAAAGCCATCTAAAACTCTACCAATAATTCTTTGAGTAGGGCTAGTTGGAGTAATTAATTCAGGAAATTCTTCTTCTAATTTTTGAAGTTCTTCCATTTTTTGATCATAAACTGCATCACTAACTGAAGGGTTGTCTAAAACATAATATTCATGAGCATATTTTTCGATTAATTTCACTAATTCTTCATGTTTTTGTTGTGCTTCAAAAAAATTCATATTAATCACCTTTCTTAGATAATGCAGGATGTTGACCTAGTAATTTCTTCTTTCCAAAATCTCTAAAAACTACTGTAATGATGTCACCTTCAACTTCAGTAACTGTGCCTTCACCAAAAACTCTATGAACAGCAACATCACCCACATGCCACGTAATTCCATTACCAATATTATTTAAATCAATTGTATTTGTTTCTGTTGTTTGTGTTTTATATAACCCAGATTTATTTCCTTGATCAAAATTATATTTATAAATTCTATCACTACCATTTCCGCTAGCTCTTAAAGTTGATTGGAAAAGTGGAACTGAATCAAGTCCTGCTTCTTTAATAAATTGTGATGGTTGATTGTTGCTTCCTGAGACATAAGAATAATCGCGATTAAGTGTTAAGAAAAGCTCTTTTTTAGCTCTAGTAAAAGCAACATAGGCAAGTCTACGCTCTTCTTCCATACCTGATTTCCTTCTTTCATCTATTGCTTTTTGATTTGGGAAAACTCCTTGATTTAAACCAATCACAAAAACATATTCGTATTCTAAGCCTTTAGCAGTATGAGCAGTCATAAGTGAAACTTTATCACTTCCATCCATATCGTCTTGCGAACTTAAAAGCGTTACATTTTGTAGATATTCTTCAAAAGTAGAATCAACATTTGACTTCAAGAAATTACGAATATCATCGATTAAAGCTCTGACATTATCGATTCTATCATCGTCATCATCTTCATCACTTTCTAAATAATCATAATATCCAAGATCTTTTAAATATCTATCTAAAACTTCTGAATAAGCTTCAAGATTTTCTTTAAGCTTTTCTTGAGTTTCTAAAGTTAAATCTTTTAATTTTGTTAAGGATTTTAAAATTGCTGGTTTAAGTTCTGATTGATGTTTATCAATTTCTAAAACATATCTAAAATACGATAACCCTGCATTATTTGCTTCTTGTTTTAATAAAAGTAAGGATTTATCACCTAAACTTCTTTTTGGAACATTTGCAATTCTATCAAAAGAAACATTATCATCTTCGTTCATCAAAAGTCTAAAATAAGCTAAACAATCTTTAACTTCACGTCTTGAATAGAATTTTAATCCACCATAAACAGCATAAGGAATTCTTCTTGTTGTTAATGCGTTTTCAACTCTTAAAGATAAATAACTTGAACGATATAAAATGGCAAAATCTTTATAACTGACTTCAGGATGAGCTGCTTTAATTTCTTCAATTTTATTTCCTATAAAATTTGCTTCTGCTACTGCGGTATCTAAATTTTTAACAACGATTCTTTCCCCACCTTTTTTTCTCGTAAAAAGGTCTTTTTTGATACGATCAACATTATTAGCAATAAGTCTATTTGCAGCACCTAAAATTTCATTAGTTGAACGATAGTTTTCGTTTAAAATTATTGATCTTGTACCTGGGAAAACTTTGTCAAAATCTAAGATGATTTTTTGATTTGCTCCTCGCCAAGTATAAATAGTTTGATCAGGATCACCAACTACATAAAGTGAAGTATTTGGTCCAATTAAATAAGTCAAAAGTTCAAATTGAAGATCGTTTGTGTCTTGAAATTCATCAATTAAAATGTGTTCATAGCGATATAAATATCTTTCTCGAACATCTTCAAAATTCTTTAAAATTTTAATTGTGTATATCAACAAATCATCAAAATCTAAAGCCTTAGCTTCAGCTTTTTGACGCTCATATTCTTCAAAATATTTTAATAATTTCTTTTCTTGTTCTGCGTTAACCACACTAATTTTTACATCACTAGGAAGTTGACCTAAAGTTTTTTTAGCTCCAATCCAACTCATAGCAATTTTATTCATATCATCGGTTTTTTTATAACCAAATGATTCACCAATACTTTTAATGAGTCTTAATTGGTCATCTTCATCATAAATTACATAATTTTTTGGAAAACCTAAAACGCTAATTTCTTTTCTTAAAAATCTGGCGCACCAGGCATGAAAAGTAGAAATTGAAAGATGAGAAACATTATATCCTGGCAAAAGAGATTTTGTTCTTTCGTTCATTTCTCTAGCAACTTTATTAGTAAAAGTGATCGCTAAAATTTTTCCTGGAGAAACAAATTTTTCTCCAATAAGAAAAGCTATTCTATATGTTAGAACTCTAGTTTTGCCACTTCCAGCGCCTGCAATAATTCTTAAAAATCTATCTTCAGCAGAAACGGCTTCGTACTGTTTGTCGTTTAATTCGTCTTGAAAATTCATGCCTATATTATAGCATCTAAAAATCTATATTAGGTATATAAATTAACTTTATATACCTAAAAAATAAAAAGTTTCTTCGAAATGAGAAGAAACTTTAAAAATTATCAAAAAACCTTCAAATCTAAGCTAAATTTGCAAAAACTGTTATAACAATATAAACAATGTAAGCTGCAAAAAGTAAATCCATTATGCAAAAAGCTAAGAACCATCCAAAACTTCTTTTACCTTTTTTTAATGTGATTTCTTCACTAGTAAGCTCGACTTGTTTTCGTGTTTCATGAATTGGTGTGAAATTATTTATTTCACTTTCACCATTAGGATTTTCATCATCAAGTGTAACGTCGTCAGCCTCTTGCTCATCAAAATTTAATCTATCTTCAGGTTGTCTATATAAATCGCTTGATCTTTCTTCCATATTAATATTTTAATCCTCCTGGTGTTCTTGGATATGGTTCAGTGTCTCTAATATTTTGCATACCAGTGATATACATCAAGAGTCTATCGAATCCTAAACCAAATCCTGCATGTTTACATCCACCAAATTTTCTTAAATTGAGGTACCATTCAAGACCTTCTTCGTTGCCAAGTTCTCTCATTTTTGCTTGAAGTTTATCGTAATCTTCTTCTCTTTGAGAACCACCAACGATTTCACCTTCTTTTGGTACAAGTAAATCACATGCTGCAACGGTTTTGTTATCATCATTAAGTTTCATGTAGAAAGCTTTAATTTCTTTAGGGTAATCAGTTAAGAAAACTGGTCCTTTAACGATTTCTTCTGTTAAATATCTTTCGTGTTCACTTTGTAAGTCCATTCCCCAGAAAATATCATTGTTCTCGAATTTATGGCCACCTTTAACTGCTTTTTGTAAAAGTTCAATTCCTTCTGTATAAGTCATTCTTCTAAATGGAGTTTTTAAAACATTATTAAGTTTATCTAAAACACCTTTTTCAATCATAGTGTTGAAGAAATTCATTTCGTCAGGACATTTGTCAATGACGTATTTAATAATAAATTTTAAGAATGACTCAATTAAATCCATGTCATCTTCTAAATCTGCAAAAGCGATTTCTGGTTCAATCATCCAGAATTCACTTGCATGTCTATTTGTATTTGAATTTTCAGCTCTAAAAGTTGGTCCGAATGTATAAACATCTCTAAATGCAAGAGCAAATGGTTCAACATGTAATTGGCCTGAAACTGTTAAACATGCGTTTGCATTAAAAAATTCAGTTGGTTTTTTAGGATCAGCAATTACATGAAATACTTGTCCTGCTCCTTCAGCATCATTTGCTGTAATAATTGGAGTATGAACGTAAATAAATCCTCTTTCTTGGAAATAGGTATGAATTGCATAAGCTAAAGCATTTCTAACTCTATTAACTGCATTAAATGTATTTGATCTTGGTCTTAAATAGGCGATATCACGTAAAAATTCAAAAGTATGTCTTTTCTTTTGAAGTGGATAATCTTCGCTACATTCACCTAAAACATTAATTGCTTCAACAGCAATTTCAAAAGGTTGCTTCATTTCAGGAGTTAAGCGAATTTTACCTGTAACTTCAATAGCTGTTCCATATCTAATATGTGAAAATTCTTCAAAATTACCATTCTCTTTTGAATAAACAATTTGAATATTTTTAAAATGACTTCCATCATTAAATTCGATAAAGCCAATTGAACCATTATCTCTATTAGTTCTTACCCAACCTTCAAGGGTTACTACTTCTCCATCTTTTAATTTTCCATCATAGAAATCGAGAAACAATTTTCTATTTGTTAAACTTCTTTTTTGACTCATAAAACGTACCTTTTTTATTACCTTCCATTATAAACTTACTTAAAACTTTTTAAAATCTTCAATTCTCCAACTTGGATCAACTCCAAGCTCTAAAGAAGCAAATACTTTATCTCTATAGAGATATTCACCAACTTTTGCAATCATTGCAGCATTATCTGTTGTGCACCAAATAGGTGGGATAATAACTTCGATATTTGTATTTTCAAATGTCTTAGTAATTTCGCTTCTTAAATAACTATTTGCACTTACTCCTCCCGCAAGAACAATTTGATTAATTTCATATAATTCTGTTGCTTTTTTAACTCGATCAATAATCATTCCAACAGCAACATCTTGGAAAGATTTTGCCATATCTTCAATAACTACTTTTTCTCCATTTTGTTCAAGCTTATGAACTAAATTAATTACTGCAGTTTTTAATCCGCTATAAGAAAAATTTAGTGTTCCATCATGCATTGGCATTGGGAGTTTATATGAATGTTTTCCAACTTTTGCTAATTTATCAATTT
This sequence comes from uncultured Mollicutes bacterium, assembly GCA_946539555.1. GTDB lineage: Bacteria > Bacillota_I > Bacilli_A > RFN20 > CAG-826 > Onthovivens. Next base: position 10,197 of record CAMNHN010000025.1, read on the forward strand.
CGACTCCACCTGGATAAGGTAGACCAAGAACTCGAGCAACTTTATCAAATGATTCACCAATTGCATCATCTCGAGTTTCACCAATTATTTCAAAATCGAGGTGATTTTTCATATAAACAAGTTCTGTATTTCCTCCACTTACAACTACTGCAAGACAAGGAAATTTAAGTGGTTTAATAAACTCGTTTGCATAGATGTGACCTGTTAAATGATGAACTGGAATTAGTGGTTTGTTATAGATAAGTGAGAGCGTTTTTGCAGCTTGAAGGCCAACATGAAGTGCTCCAATTAATCCTGGGCCACGAGTTATAGCAATTGCTGTAACTTCATCCATAGTAACGTTAGCTTGTTTAAGTGCTTCATCAATTACGACAGCAACATTTTCTAAATGTAATCTAGAAGCAATTTCTGGCATTACACCACCATATTTTCTATGTACTTCAATTTGACTTGAAATTACATTGGAAAGGAGAATGCCATCTTTAGTAATCGCACAAGCTGTTTCATCACAACTACTTTCAATTCCTAAAATGATTAGAGGTTTTTCCATTAGATTTCTCCTTTCATCATATAAAGAGCATTTTCTCCATCTTCATAATATTTATCTTTTTTTGTGATTGTTAAAAATCCCATTTTTTTATAAAGATTGATTGCTGCTAAATTTCCTTCACGAACTTCCAAAGTATAAAATTCAACTTCTTTTTCTTTTAAAAGTTTTTCACTAAATTCAATTAATTTTGTAGCAAATCCCATATTTCTAAAAGTTTTTTTAGTAGCAATTTGACAAATAGTAGCATTTTCAAACGTAATCCAGAAAATAATAAAGCCGACAATTTCATCATTTTCTTTTGCTAAATAGAAGTTTGAAAATGGATTTTCTTCTAATTCATAAAGAATGTTTTCTTTCTTGAAAGGGTGTTTAAAAGATTCGTTTTCAATATCTAGAATTTCATCTAAATATCTTTTTTCTGCCTTAATGATTTCCATATTAGTCCTTCAAATAAACAGCTTTCAAAGAAAAGATATTTTCAACCTTATTTTCTTCACCCTTTAAGAACATTAAATTTGAAGATATATCATTTCTTTCTCCAATTAGATCAAGATAAAGTAAATCGCCACAAAGAGCATAATCCTTATGTTCGCTAATATATTTTAAAACTTCACCATTACTCCAAATCGTATCTTTAACAATTACTTTTTTACCATCATAAACCCCGACATAACTTCTTCCACTTCTAGCGTTTTCAAGGCATATTGATGGTTTAGAAGGATTCTCTAAAACTTGAAGCGAAGAGATTGCGTAGCAAGGAATATTTAAAGTATAAGCATAGATTTTTGCGATTGTTAAGGCAATTCTTACACCTGTATAAGAACCTGGACCTAGAGTAACAACTATTTCAGAAATTGATTTTGGCTCAACATTATTCTTTTTTAAAATTTTATCAAGCTCAGGAAGCATGAATTCAGATTGACGTTGCCAAGCTTCATAACGTGTTTCATCAAGTTTTTTATTATCTTTAAAAAGAGCCACAAGAAGTTCTTTATTAGCACTATCTAAAACTAAACTAAGCATTGCAAAACTCCTTTTTTATAGCTTCAAGAATATGAAAATATTTTGGAGACAAAGTATCGAAATCAAATGAACGTGACCCATCCTCGTTGAATGAAATTTTTATACTGAGAGAATCAAAAGGAATCATTTCATCAATATATATTGGCCATTCAATTACAGCCAATCCATTACCTTCTATCACTTCTTCAAGTCCAATATCTTTTTGTTCTGGACGAACATCTTCAAGACGATACGCATCAATATGATATAGAGAAATTGGTTCATTAAAATAACATTTCAAAATGTTAAAAGTTGGAGAATTGATTTCATCTTTTATGCCTAAACCTTTTCCAATTGATTTTGTTAAAGTGGTTTTTCCAGCACCTAAATCTCCTGAAAGTGTAAGTACTTCGCCTCTAAAGGCATATTTAGCAAGTAACTCACCAATTTTATTTGTATCATTTAAATCTTTTGATATTAAATTTAATTTCATTTTTTCTCTTCTTTCCTAATTGAATTTAAAAAAGTATCGTAATATTCTTTAATTTTTTCATCAACAAATGGGAAATTTCCTTTTTGCATAATTTTGCGAATTTCTTCGATATTGAATCTTAAGATTTTATCGATGTCATCGCTATAATTGTATTTTTTACGATGGTAGCCATATTCTCTAACATCAATCAATCTAATATCGCTATTTGGATAAAGTTTTAAATCAAAATCATAATCGATATATTTAACTTTAAAATTGTCGATGACGTAAGGTGAAGCAAGATTTACATAATAAGTAATTCCTGTATTTTTAAGCATCGCGATAACATTCCACCAACGTTTTTTAAAGAAAATCATGATTGCAGGTTCTTTTGTGTACCATACTCTAAAATCGTGTTCGACAACTTTTGTTTTTGTTGATGCTACAACAATATATTCATCATTATCGTCAACAACAAAAACGTTGTCCCAAATTCGGTGCATTCTTCCATCATGTTTATAGCCTTGGATTTCAATCCATTTATTAGTTAAGCTCATAGTTAGTCTCCTTAAATAATAAATGGAACTTATTTAATTTCGTCTAAAACAGCTAAAACCTTAGCAAGATCTCTTTGGCATCTTTTGACAGTATTAAAATCGAATTCTTTATCAATGAAAATAGACATAAATTCATCTGAATAGTCTATTCCAATGCATGTTTTACCTGGCCTAATTGAGACGATTACATCAATTAAGGTTTTATCTATTTTTAAAGCAGTAATTTTGCTTATTGTTTTAGCGTTTAAAACTTTTTTCCATTCTTTATCATTTGTGTAAACAAGATAATTTTTATTGTTTTCAGCAAGTTCAACTCCGTCTAAATCATCAACTGGTCTAGATAAATTTCCTCCCTTTATTTGCATTAAAATTCTACAACCATTTTTATCATAACTATTTTCATAATCATAAAATCTACCTAAAAACATAGGAGATAAGCGGTTTTTAATTTGAATGCTTGCTGCCATTTCAGCAGATAAAAGGACTTTACCTTTATAATTTACAGAAATTGTATTTCTAGATTTTGTTCCTTTAATGTCTTTATAAATTCGCGCATCAGTAAATAATTCTTTATCAAGTTGTTTTGTTGCGCTTGCAGTTAAATCAGAGAAATCTTCACCTTGAAATAAATATCCATTAATTGTTTTGCAAAGTAAATCTAGATATTGATCTGCAGCAGCTGTTAATTTGTTTTTTGTAATTTTTGAAAAAATAAAAGCACCAATTAAACAAAGAATCATTACACCAAACCCAATGTAAGTGATGAAACTATACTTTTCATCTCTTCCTAAAGTTAGCATTAAAACAAAAGCAGCAAGAATAACAGCAAGAATACCTACACTAGAAATAGTGTTGATTCTTCTCATCTTTTTTTGTTGTGCATAATACACTTGTCTACCTTTTTCAATGGTTTTACAAACTTCTTCTTCACTTTCTTTAAGTGGCTCAGCATTTAATGCGTCTTCTTCTTTTTGATTTTCTTCAATTGTTGATAAAACTTCTTCATCAGAAGAAATTGGAGCAGCTTGACTTTCTTGCTTTTGAGCTTCTATTTCAGCTTCTTCAACCTTCTTAGCTTCTTCTTCGCTATACTTTTTTAAACCCATAAAATAAGTCTCCTTATTCGAACTTGATAATATACTACACTATTTATTTATTTTTATAAATAAAAGCAATGAAAAGAAGGAAAAAATGAATCTAATTTTCAACATTGATTTGAAAATTGATATACAAATAGATTTAATTTTTTATTTATAAGCAAAACTTTAAATTCATTTTTGGCTTTTCTAATGCAAAAAAACCTTATTATATTGCAAATAATGTAAATTTAATTCTAGTAATTCATTTTTACATAATTTTATGTTCATATTATATTAAGAAATCATTATGACTATTTTTTATAAATGGAGCTTGACAATTCATGAAAAAAACTTTAAAAATGCTCAAAAATATTTTTACAAAAATTAAATTTTTTATATGCCGAATCAAATCGCCTTTTTTGGCTTTACTTTTAATCATTGATTTAATAACTTTTCTTTATTATCGAGGTAAA
>CAMNHN010000026.1 GCA_946539555.1 uncultured Mollicutes bacterium
TATATTCCTTTTGCAAGTGTTTCGAAACTTAACGAAAGTATTTCTGTTACTTGTGTTGCTCCAACAAAAACTTTTAATCTTGCCGGAATACAAACTTCTGCGATTATTATCGCAAATCCTAAACTTAAACATTTGGTCGAAAGAGGCTTAAATACTGATGAATGTGCTGAGCCTAACGTACTTGCTGAAATTGCTCCTTACTTAGCTTACAAAAAAAGTGAAGATTGGCTCGATGAATTAAGATTATATTTAGATCAAAACATTAAAGAAGTTGAAAATTTTATAAAAACAAATTTACCTGAAATTACTCTAATTAATTGTGAAGCTACTTATCTATTATGGTTAGATTGTTCAAAAATCACTAAAGATTCTTCTAAACTTCAAGCTTATATTAGAGAAACTACTGGCCTATATTTATCTAGTGGTTTAGCTTATGGAAAGGAAGGAAAAACATTCTTAAGAATGAATGTAGCAACTTCGCTTTCTAGAGTAAAAGATGGATTATCACGTTTAGAAAAAGCTATTAAAACTTATAAAGAAAATTAGATATTTAAATAAAAAAGTGGAAACTGCAAGGTTTTCACTCTTTTTATATAGATTTTTAAAATAATTAATAACTTGTATAAACTATCTTTTTCTTTTTGTCGCTCACTTCAACAACAGCAAAAAATGCATCGCGTTTTTCTCCTCCGAAAACTCCTTCTTTTTTTGTTTCTTCAGTGTGGCGAACTTGATTTAAAAGATTAGAACCATAATTAATAGCATCTTTTTTGTCACTAAAGATTTCTTCAATTTCTTCACTATGACCATCTGGGTAAGTAAATATTAATGCATAAGTTTTCATAATCTCATTTCTTTCTTTTCTCTATTTTAAAATATATCTAAATTAAATGAAATAAAAGTTTTTAAGTCTTTACATATCTTTAATAACGATACCAACTCTACCTGCTTCAGCAACAAGTTCTGTTCTAGAATGCAAACCAGTTTTTAAAAGCATATTTTCAACGTGACGTTTAACAGTTCCTGGAGAAATAAATAATCTAGCCGCTATTTCTGCATTTGAATCACCAGTTAACATTTCTTTTAAAATTTCAAGTTCTCTATCAGTTAAATCGTGGTTAGTAATCGAACCGATTTTAACGACTGGTGTTTCTTCTGGATAAATTGATTCTCCATTCATTGTGCGTTTCATAACTTCAATAATGTTTTCTTTATTAATCTCTTTATACCAGAAAGAATCAACACCAATTTCTTTAGCTCTATTAATCCAAGAATATTCAGGAAGAGAAGTAACTATAATAATCTTTATATTAGGAAATGCTTTTTTAATTTCAGAAGATGCATCTAATCCGCTACTATCGTGAGCAGTCATAACATCCATTAAAATTAAATCAATGTTTTGAGCTTTACAAAAAGTCAAAGCAAGTGAAGCATCACTTAAAGAAGCAACAAATTCAAACTCTTTGCTTTCTTTAATATATATCTCAAATAATTGCTTAGGCATCATTTGATCTTCAACAACTAATACTCTATATGGCATCGCTTACCTCTACCTTAACTATAAAATTATCTTCATTATTAACACTTATTTTACCATGTAGTTCTTCAACTTGTCGTTGAATTTCTTTTAATCCACCACCAAAAATAATTTCCTTTTTGTTTTTGTTGTTTGAATTAATAAATTCTAAGATAAAATTATCATTTTCTTTAGTAACATTAATTTTTAGTTCCTTAGCATTTGAATGCTTAGCAACATTAATCAAACATTCTTTTGATGTTTGAATAAATAATTTACTTATTTTTTCATTTTTAATTAATTCAAGATTATTAATAGTAACTTTAATGCCAAAAGCTTTCCCTAAAGTCTCTAAGTCATTAATTATCTCTATATCATCATTTTCCTCACTAGCTTCCTTTAAAAGCAAAATAATATTACTTTTCCATTTGTTCAAAATATTTATTCTTTCAGTTTCGTTATCGTTATCAATTAAATAAGAAGTTTTTAAAATCAATGAATTCATTTCATCATGAATTTGTATCTTAGCAGAAAGAATTTCATTATCATGAATTATGTGTTGCATATTTTGATTGTATTCTTTTAAAGCTTTGTTTTGGATTTCTAGACGTTTGTTATCGACTCTTAATTCTTCATTTTTCTTTTCTAATTCAGTTACATCATATCCAATTAATTGATAGACGTGTCTATTCTTTTCTTTGGAAAAAATAGTATTTATATCTTTAATTATTGATTCATATGATACAAATTTGAAAATTCGTCCATCATTTAATGTTATTGTTTTATTGTTTACTTTATTATAAAAATCAAATCCATTAGAAATTTGTTCGCCTAAAATTAACCATCCGATTTCATGCATCTTTTTATTGATCAATAAACAAAGACCATTATCATCAAAATATAAAATGCCTTCATCGGACTTATCATAAGCCTGCTGTAAAGAAAACGCAGAAAGATTATTTTTGTCCCACATATATAAAAGAACAAACATAATGATAATTATAATAGTACTTACTATATTTATGACTAAATAAACTATGTAAGGCATGTCTTTAAATAGTTCAAGAATATTTTCGTTATTTCCACTAATAATAGGAGTTACGCCGAAATAAAAGAATGCTTCAACAACTAAAACTAAACCAGAAATCAAACTATATAAAAGATGCTTGTTTCTAATAAAACTAATTAAGATATCTAAAGCAAGTACAATTAAAATTAATCCCCAAAATGTAAGTAAGGCAATATAAATATAAGGAATATCAATTAGAGTCATAAATTAATCTCCTTTTTATATACTGAAAAATAGCAGATTTTGTCTTCAAAAATATACTTAAAATCTACTAAATTTCTACTTTTATTAGGGATTTGAAGGGTTTTTGCTTCAATTACTAATTTATAGAGTTTATTATCATTGTCATCAAATTTGATATAAACATTACTTAAATTATCAAGATTATTCATCACAATATCCTTAAATAATTTATATGCTTCAATTAAAATTTCTCCATCAATAAATTCATTTTTATGATTTGACATAGTAATTTTGATGCCATATTTTTCAAGATAAATTGATAATTCTTTCATAGCTAAAAATAAGTCATATGAATTAACATTCTTTTTAACTTGAGTTTCAAATTTCAAATTAGCAAATCGTTTTATAAATACGCTAAGAATACAAACTTGAAGCATATTATTTTTAAATTTTGAATTGCCTAGTTCAACCTCTCTAGTTAATTCATTAATACGTTCAGATTCTTTTAAAGTTTCGTGAGCAATTAAATGCATTATACGATTTAATTGCTCACGAAACTTTAATACGTTCAGATTCTTTTAAAGTTTCGTGAGCAATTAAATCGTATAATGCATTTTTCTCGCTTGTTGAAATCTGTTCTTCTTTTAATTTGTTAATTAATTCATAAAGTCTTTCCTCATCTTGAAGTTTTGATTTCAATTCTTTTAATTGCTTGTTTGCATTATTGATTTCGCTTAAATCCTCAAACCAAATTGAAGATCCTCCAAGAATAGAAATATTTTTAATAACGTAATTCCCTTCGATTATTTTCGAATTTTTATTAGGTAGATTTAATGAACTGAACTTATTATCGAGAGCACTTTTATAAATGATATTATTATGATTATCTAAAATGTATGCAGGTAATTGCATATTAAAAAATAATTTATGATAATTTTCATTTGTTGTAATTAAACCAAGTTTAATACTTGCAAATATATATCCTGCAATCATATAGCAGAACGTTTCAGCAAATGAATTTAAAAGATTAGCTTCATTTATTTGAGGCAATATTTTAAGTACATCTCCTATTAACCATAGCGATCCTAAAAATAAAGGAATAAGTGATAACCAAGCGTATTTTCTTCCATAAAATATACGTGATTTTAAATATGAAAGAGAAAAAGAAAATAATAATAACAATGTGTCCCAAACTACAATAATATAATAAATAAAGTTGTGCGAATAATCATAATTCCAGTTTTCAAAATTAGGATTAAAGCCAAAAGCAAGTTGATGCAAATCGTTTGTTATTACAAATAAAAATAACAATAAAGTAATTAAAAAAGTAATAAGTCTTATATAAAAGAACTTCTTTTGATTAAGTTTTGCATTATTTGAAAGCGATGAAATAAAAAGATGAAAAGGAATAAAAAGAGTTGGTAAATAAAATAAATACCATAAATGCCTTGCAACAACTTCTACTCTTTCAAAAATTCTATATTTTAATATCCTTAAAAAGATGAAAACAAAGATTAATATCCCAACAATAAGGAGTGTCACTCTTTGATTTTTATATGAGATATGATTATGTAAATAAATAATAAAACCAGCTGCTAAAGCAAGTGAAAGAATATCATTAAGCGAAGATTGAAAATTAAAATAGCTAAATAAAAATTGTAATAATGATGTTAAAAAATAAACAAAAAGTATTGCAAAATTTACGAATAATACTTCATTTAAGATTCTATTTTTATTCATGAAATCATTATAACACTTCATTAAAAAAGGTCTCAATTTTGAAGTGAGACCTTAAAGATGAAAATTAATAATAATTATTTAGCTAATAATAATGGATAATAAACATCAATTGCAGAAGCTTCAACACCTCTTAATAATAATTGGGCTTTCTCCGTTCCAGCTGTTGCAGAATCAACTATCGCTCCATTAACTGTCAAACCTGTAATTATACTTTTCTGAATTGTTCCATCTTTTAAAACAACATAAACTTCAGTTGCTGGGTTAGTAACTTGAACATCATAAGCAAGCTTATCAATAGTAACTGCGGTGCCTCTACTTACTATACTTTCAACATTAGTTACAACACCTAACATTTTATAACTTTCTGAATTTACATAAATTGGATAGACTACTTCTGATTTATTATTTTGGCTTAATTCAACTACTTCACCTAATTTATATTTAACTTCTGTGCCACCTTTTGTTGCACTAAAACCACAAACAGGTTCAGTAAAGTTTCTTTGATCAGGAAGTGTATATTTCTTTGTTTCAGCATCATATGTAGCAGATTTATCAGTACCACCAACAAGTAAAGCAGCATCATTTCTTTCTGTAACTTTACATGTAGCAACTCTCTTTGTTCCTTCAAAGAAGAAGAGTTCCATATCTTTATATACAGGGAATGGTGTAGCAAATGTAACAACTGTTGAATATTCTTCTCCAGGCATTACTGTTTCTTTTTCTGAATCAACAAATACCGTTGCGGTTATTTGAATGTAAGTTCCATTGAAAGCAATTCTTGCTTGAGGTCTATAACCGTTTGCAATTGGCATGTGTCTTCCACCTTCTTCTTGAGATAAAAACTTAATATCCATATTAACGGAAGTTGTAAGTAATCCCATGTCTTTTTTACATATTAAGCAACCTTTAGCAAGTTCTGCCTCAGGTAATGTAGAAGCAGGAACAACAATTTTAGCTACGTGGCCTTCTTCAACTCTACTAGAAATAGTGCCATCTCTAGCAAGGTTTTCATCGACAGTAATATTCTTGATTTCATTATTTTTAGTAATAACACTAACGACATCACCAACTTTAACTTCGCCTTTATTTACATAAGTATAGATAACTGTATCACTACCACTTGTAGAAACTGTATTAACAAGACTTCTAAATGCGTAATAATCTTCAACTTTTGGATCACAATCTTTATGTCCTTCAGCAATACATGGATAAGAAATCTTTCCTGGTTCTTCAAGTGATGTTGGCTCTTCAGTGACTGTACCTACTTCGCCATATTCATGTGGTGTATCTTCATAGTGAGCAAAAATTAAAATTCTACCGCTTTCTGTAACATCGCTATCTTTGAAAGTAACTGTATCGCCTGCGTGGTGTGTAATTTCAACGTTTTTATAATTAATTTTATAACCTTTAAGTTCTTTTCCTGCAATCTTAACATCAGGAAGAACAAGTTTAAAATCACTTCTTGAGACGTCATATTTAGCAACAAGCTCACCATTGTCATCATCAGTTAAAATTTGAACAAGAACTTTAATACCTTTATAAATATTTTCTGCTTCTGGAGCGACAAATGGTTTAATTTTATTTGTATAAGCCCAAATTGTGAAACTTGCCACTTTGGCTTCGCCTATGCTCATCGCCGAATAATGATCCCTATAATTTTTTAGAAGTTTGGTGGAATTAAATGTAGGTGTTCCAAATGTTGCTGTATTGTTTTCGTAATTAAATCTATATGCAGTATCATAAGTATTTGCATAATTATATTTTGGAATTCCGACTTTAAGTGCTTCTGAACCTTCAACAGCCTTATAAATATTTCTTATTTCATCATAAGTAACTTCTGATAATGTGATTTCTCCATCTACATCAGAAGTAGGTTGTTTTGTAACTTCGAATTTATATGTTTTGTCTTTTGCAATATGTGTAACTGCACAACTAACATCATCTGTAAAATTAAAGAATAAATCTTCATTCGCATCTGTTTTAATAAACTTAGAAGTCATAGAATTGTGAATTGCAACGTCAGTAAATTTTTGTGTTGCTGGAATAATAACGCCACTTTCACTAACTTCTTGAGTTAACTTAGAATCTTTATAATATTTACCAGTTTTTGCATCAATAAAGTATTCAATATTTCCTGGTTCTGTTGAAGTTGCTGCAACTGCTGCAACTTTTGTATATATTGCATCCCATTTAGCAAAAAGAGTTAAATCTTTTGTAATTGATGTATCAAAATTGAAGGCATTGCCTGTACCTTCTGCGTTTTCAAACCAGTTAACAAAATTATAGGCTTCACGAACTGGATTAGCAGGTTTTGCAACCTTCTTACCATCTTGGACTTCAACTGTTGAACTCTTTGCACCTTCATAATTTAAATTGAAAGTAACTGTATGTTTTGCAACCTCTTCCCATTTAGCAAAAAGAGTTAAATCTTTTGTAATTGAAGTTTCAAAATTAAATGCTGTACCAGTTCCTTCTTTGTTATCAAACCAGTTAACAAAATTAAAGCCTTCACGAACTGGATCAGCTGGTTTTGCAACCTTCTTACCATCTTCAACTTCAACAACACTATTTTTTGCACCTTCATAATTTAAATTGAAAGTAACATTATGTTTTTGAGTTACAGGGTTAACAGGAGTGTCTCCTCCATTTCCACCACTATTATCATTTCCGCCGCAACCTGAAAGAACTAGTGTTGCACCAGCGAGAACTAATAAAAGATTAATTTTCTTCATATGTTTATCTCCTTTAGATATAAATATCTAAGTAAATTATTCTATAATTCAGTAAAATTTATTTGTGCCAAGTGGCACATTTTCTTTAAAAAGATTGATGTTATCGCTATTTTAACTAAGCATAATTCTTAAAAATTTCATTAAAGCATTCAAAAATTATCACAAAATTCAAATTTTTGTCATAACTTTTATCTTTTTTTCTCTAATTAATAAAAAAACCGGAAGAATCCGATGTTCAAACTACTTGTATTAGTGAAAGGGGAAAATTTGTGCTTTTCTGCCCCTTTGAAAAGTCAATTCCCTTTTCCTTTATTATTTACCTATAGGATAAATTTAGTAATTTTACTAGTTAGTAACTTTACTTCCTGTTCTTTGACATATTTTTTAAAGCTAATTAATTCTAAAGATAAGAATGATTTTTTAATCATACACAATTTAAATCACGACCAAAAACTCTTTAATTCCTTTTTAAATTGTTAATTATTTTTATAAAAGCTTTTGCTGTTCTAATATGAGGATCTTTAAAGTGATTGCCTTCATTCCACTCTAAACTTACCTCAATATTTTGTGATTTTAAAATGTTGTGAGCTTCAATTATTTTTTCTTTAACTGTAGACAATGTTTTGTTTTTGGACCTATCTTCTTTATCGCCTAAACTCAAATAAATGCATTTAGCGTTAGTTTGATTTTCTTTCATGAAATCTATAAATGAAGGAAACCAAATTGATGGTGATGCTGCAGCTACTCCTATAAAACTATCGCTTTTATAACTTGCCCATAAGCTAAAAAGAGCCGCTAAAGAATATCCACCAATAATGTAGGTTTTATTCTTATCGCTAGAAATCCTGGTAATCTCTTTCAAAAAATTATCTGCATAACCGTCAAACCTTTCATTTACAATTCCAGCAGGTGCACCCCATGGTGATAAATCACTATTCCGATTTTTCACCTTTATAGCGATAAGAATAAAATCTACATTTGTATTCTCTTTAATTAACTCATATTCACTATTTAGATTTTTTAAATCGAAATCATCAATTGGTTGAATCAAAACGATATTTGAAGATATGTTTCCTAAAACAATTTTGTCCATATTAAGTCTCTAAAATTAAATCAATTATTCAAGCCTTGTATTTATAAATTTTATCTAAATTATTAAACAAAAGAAATTAGTAAACTTTAATTAATTGCAGAGATTTATTAAAATGTTTCTACTTATGATAAAAAGATTGATTCCGTTACTTATTTTTATTTTAGTTGAGATAGTTTTATCTATTTTTGTTTTGTTTATTGAAACACCAATTCTCAATATCCTTTCATATTTAGTAATTGTTTTTGCTTTTGTTTTTTCTTTATTTACTTTATTTGAAAATTATAATTATCTCATAACCATCGGATTATTTTTTACACTTATTGCTGATTTTTTCTTAGTAGTTTTAGGAAATGAAGATTTAAGAGCTTATGGAATGTTCTTCTTTATGTTTACTCAATTAAGTTATGGGATATATCTCATATTTAATGATAGAAAGCATATTGTTCCGTCATTAATTATTAGAGGAGCAATAAATATTTTAACGATTATTATCGGCTTAATTGTTTTAAAAGAAAAAGTTGATCCACTAAGCATCTTTTCAATTATCTATTTTGCAAATTTGATTTCTAATATTGTTGTTTGTTTCCTTAATATTAAAAAATTACATTTCTTTTTAATTGCTTTACTTCTTTTCTTACTTTGTGATTTATTTGTTGGCTTTACTACTGCCAATGGAATTTATTTTACATATGAAGAAGGAACATTTCTTTATTATTTAGTTAATGCAAATTTCAATTTTGCTTGGTTATTTTATATTCCTTCACAAACTTTAATCGCAATAACAACTTTTAAAGTTGTCTTAAAATAATTAACTAGTATAATATTGTATTCGTGAGGTTCAAATTATGACGCTTTTAGTAACTAATTGGTTGTGGCCATGGGAAAGACCTACAAATTATGGATGGTATCACATTGTTTGGCTCATTGTTATGGTATTACTTTGTGTTTTCTTTTGTGTTGCCTTTGCTAGAAAACATAACGATAAAATCGATAATAGAGTTATTTTTGGTTTTGGTATTTTTCTACTTTTAATTGAAACTTATAAACAAATATTTGTCACTTTAGATAATGGACAATTTGTCTGGGGAACATTCCCTTTCCAATTCTGTTCAGTTCCAATGTATGCTGCAGTTATAGGACCATTAATTAGAAAGAAATCAATTCAAGATATCTTTTATAAATTTTTAGCTCTATTTGGATTTGTTGCCGGTACTGCTGTTATGCTTTATCCAGATACATGTTTCCATACAGATTATGTAACAATTCTTTTACATACGATGATGTGGCACGTATCAATGGTTGTAATGGGAATTTATTTAATTGTTGCAAAAAAATATTGTAGCAATATAAAAAATATCTTAAACGAAGTTGGATCAGGCGCTATTATTTTTGGAATTATTGTTGTAATTTCTTTAGTTGTTAATATCACTGCTTACCATTTATATTTTGGTACAGAAAAAAATACAACTGGTCAAATTATAAACTTCATGTACATCTCGCCTTACTACTCATGCCCATTCCCAATTTTAGGTGACATTAAAGAAAACGTTCACTTTATTTTCTTCTTTATCATTTATCTAATCGCATTTGCATTAGGAATTAGTATTGTCTGGTTTGGTATATTTGGTATAAGAAAATTTGTTGAATTTATTTCTTCTAAAATTAAAAAGAATGAAAAGCAAACAGCTAATTAATTAAATTTAATATTAAAAAGCCTGCAAAAACTCATTATTTTGTTTTTAAAAAGAAAAAATGCATTCGAATCGAATGCATTTATTTTACTTCAAAAAATATTTATTCTGCTTCTTCTAAAGTTAATTTTTTCTTTTTATCAATTGCAATTATAACTTCGTTATTTATAAGAATAAATACAGTTGTTAATAAGCCACCCATTGAAACATCGCTTAAGAAATGAGCTCCAACTAAGATTCTTGTAAAACCTACAAGAAGAGCATAAGCAAAGCCAGCATAGAATAAAGGAAGTTGTAATTTTTCAAAATCTTTATTTAATAAAGGAAGAATTAAAGCGAAGATCATGAAAACTGCACTTGCACCAACATGTCCTGATGGAAATGATTTAAATTCTTCTGAAGTTAAATTATAAGTTCCCATTAAATCTTTATAATTGGTACATCTTTGATACCATGCATGGAAATCAATTCCTTCATAAAGAGATAAACTACGATATCTTGGACGATGGAAAATTGATTTTAGCAACGTAACTCCAGGAACTAAAGCCATAAAAATACATGCTGCTGTGATTGCATAAATTAACCACAATTTATCGTTTTTGCTTTTCTTAGTTAAGATATAACCTAAATATCCACAAGCTAAAGCAATAACTCCACAAATAAGATAACCAAGCCAATTTAATTGTTTTTGATTAAAACCATTTACTCCAAAAATTTCTCTTCCTGAAAAATAAACTGCAAGCACAGCAAGAGCAACTGAAGCAACAAAACATAAGATTTTATAAATTATCTTATAATCCTTATGAAGTCCTAGAGCAAAATAGCCTCCTCCAAGAATCGCTAAAATCATGTATCCTGGAATAACTCCTAACGCTGCAAAAGTTAAGCCAAACCCATTATCACGAGAAAATATAGCCTCAGTTAATGATAAATCTAAAAATGTTCCAAGAATAAATCCGACTAAGAAAATACCTAGAACAATATAGATATGTAATCTCATTTTTTTCATATTTTTTATCCTCTATAAGATATTCTATCATTTTTAATTAAAAAGGAGGATTAACAAATCCTCCTAAATGCTTTAACACCATAATTTATTCAGATTATGGTTATAAAGAAATCAAATTATATAATTTAGTTTCTTTTCAATAATTCTTTTGCAATTGCTGCAGCAGCTTTTTTACCAGCTCCCATTGCAAGAATTACTGTTGCTGCACCAGTAACTGCATCTCCTCCAGCATATACGTGCTCTCTAGATGTTTTTCCAGTTTCTTCTTCAGCAATAATTCCGCCCCATTTTTGAGTTTCTAGACCTTTAGTTGTTGATTTAATAAGTGGATTTGGAGATGTTCCTAAAGCCATAATAACTTCGTCAACATCAATATCAAAATCACTATTTAAAACTTCAACTGGTCTTCTTCTGCCTGATGCATCAGGTTCACCTAATTCCATTTTGATACAAGTAATCGATTTTACATTGCCATTTTCATCCCCATTAATTTTTATAGGATTTGTTAAAAATTGGAATTTAATACCTTCTTCTATTGCGTGTTCAACTTCTTCAGCTCTAGCTGGAAGTTCAGCCTTGGTACGTCTATAGATGATTGTAACATCACCTCCTAAACGTCTTGCGCTTCTAGCTGCATCCATTGCAACATTTCCACCACCAACAACTGCAACTTTTTTAGAATGATTGACTGGAGTATCAGCGTGTTCTTTATAAGCTTTCATTAAGTTGATTCTAGTTAAGAATTCATTTGCTGATAAAACTCCTTTTAATCCTTCTCCAGGAATATTCATGAATTTTGGAAGACCTGCTCCTGAACCAATATAAATTGCTTCATAACCATCTTCAAATAATTCATCAATAGTTAAAGTTTTGCCAATAACTACGTTAGTTTCTATATCAACATCAAGTGCCTTTAAATTTTCAACTTCTTTTTGAACAATTGATTTTGGAAGTCTAAATTCTGGAATACCATAGACTAAAACACCTCCAGCAACATGAAGAGCTTCAAAAACAGTTACTTTAAAACCTTGTTTTGCAAGATCTCCAGCACAAGTCAAACCAGAAGGACCACTACCAATAATTGCTACTTTATGGCCATTTTGTTGAGGTTTTGCAGGCTTTTTGGTGTTATAAACATTGTGGTAGTCAGCTACAAATCGCTCAAGTCGACCAATTCCAACAGCTTCTGATTTAACCATTACTGGTTTTCCTAATTCATCTTTTACAATTTGCCCATTTGCATCTTTTTGAGGAACGCTTCCTCTTCCGCGAACACATAAACTCTCACATTGACTTTCTTGAGGACAGACTCTTCCACAAACTGCTGGAAGTGAAGATGATAAAGAAATAATTTGATAAGCACCTTCAAAATCCTTTTCTTTAACTTTAGCAATAAAGTCTGGAATATTAATATGAACTGGACAACCACTAACACATGGTTGAGTTGGGCAATGTAAGCATCTTTCAGCTTCTGCAACTGCAGTTTCTAATGTGTATCCAGTAGCAACTTCTAAAAAATTAGTCGCTCTAACATTTGGATCTTGAGTAGGCATTTCATGTTTTTTAGGAGTCATATTTGCCATAATTATTTGACCTCCTTATTAAATAAATTACATGTTTCTTCATGTGCATGTCTTTCAAAATCATAATATTGACGACCTCTAGAAATTGCTTCATCAAAATCGACTTCATAGCCATTAAAATCTGGGCCATCAACACAAGCAAATTTCATTACACGCTTTCCATCTTGTACAAGGCTTAAACGACAACCACCGCACATTCCAGTTCCATCAATCATGATAGGATTCATACTAACAGTTACTGGAACGCCAAATGGTTTTGCTGTTAAAACAACGTATTTCATCATGATTAAAGGACCAATCGTTATAATTAAATCAAATTGAGAAGGATCTTCTTCAAGCATTTCTTTTAAAGGAAGAGTGACATTGCCTTGTCTAGCATATGAGCCATCATCAGTCATAACTACAAGTTTATCGCTAGCTTCTTTAAATTCATCTTCAAGGATTAATAAATCTTTGTTTCTAAATCCAATAATTGATGTAACCTTAGCACCTAAACGATGGAATTCTTGAGCAACTGGCATTGCAATTGCACAACCAACTCCACCACCAATAATACAAACACTTTTAATTCCTTCAGTATGAGTTGCAACTCCAAGTGGGCCAACAAAATCAGCGATATAATCGCCAACTTCTTTATGTTTCAACTTTTCTGTTGTTGCTCCAACTACTTGGAAAATAATCTTTGTAGTACCTTGTTCTTTATTTGTTCCTGCAACAGTTAAAGGAATACGTTCACCTTCTTCATCAACTCTTAAAATGATGAATTGACCAGGTTTTGCTTTCTTAGCAACTAAAGGTGAATCAATTTCCATTTGAATAACTGTTGGATTTAATACTTTTTTGCTTACAATCTTATACATTGTATTTGCTCCTTAATAAGAGAAAAAAGCAAAAGGAAGCCTTTTACTTTTTATATTTTAATATAAATTATATTAGATACAAGTATAACCGCCATCAACAGCAATAGCTTGACCCGTAATATAACTGGATTCTTCTGCTCCTAAAAAGATTGCTGCTGAATTAAGCTCTCCTGGATTGCCATATCTTTTCATAGGAACTGAACGATTTGCAAATTCTTGGAAGTAATCACTCTTTAAGGTTTCTTCAGTTAATTCTGTAAAGAAATATCCAGGACAAATTGCGTTAACTGTAATTCCTGATGTAGCAAGTTCAGCTGCTGCACCACGAGTGAAATTAACAACGCCACCTTTTGTTGTGTGATATGCAATTGTTGGCAAAGCTGTATTTCCAACTAATCCATAAATTGAAGAAATATTAATAACTCTACCATATGTTTGCTTGCCACTAGCAATTCCTTCTTTCATCAGATTTCCAAAAACTTTTGTAACTTTATAAATTGAAGTTAAATCTAATCCTAAAGTAAATTCCCAATCACTATCTTTGAAATCTAGTAAAGGCGTACCAGTTCCTTTTTCACCACCAGCATCATTAACTAAAACTTCTGCGTGTCCAAAATGTTCTTTTACAGCCTTAACAGCTT
>CAMNHN010000027.1 GCA_946539555.1 uncultured Mollicutes bacterium
GTGAAGAAACAGCTTTAATTAATAGTATTGAAGGTAAACGTGGTATGCCACGTCCACGTCCACCATTCCCTGCAGTTAAAGGTTTATGGGGACATCCATCATGTGTTAATAACGTCGAAACATTAGCATGTGTTCCTTATATTTTAAGAGAAGGATGGGAAAAATTTGCAGCTATTGGCACAGCAGATACCAAAGGTACAAAAGTTTTTGCACTTGGTGGAAAAGTTAATAACGTTGGTCTTGTTGAAGTTCCAATGGGAACAACATTAAGACAATTAATTTATGATATCGGTGGTGGAATTCCAGGAAATAAGAAATTCAAAGCAATTCAAACTGGTGGTCCATCAGGCGGTTGTTTAACTGAAAAAGATTTAGATACTCCTATCGATTTTGGTAGCTTAATTGCTGCCGGAAGTATGATGGGTAGTGGTGGCGCTATCGTTATGGATGAAGATAACTGTATGGTTGACGTCGCTAAATTCTATATGACATTTATTTGTGATGAATCTTGTGGTAAATGTTCACCTTGTAGAATCGGAACAAAGAGATGTTTAGATATCTTAACTAAGATTTGTGATGGTAAAGGTACTCCTGAAGATCTTGAAGAATTACGTGAATTATCATCATTTATTAGAAGTAATTCACTTTGTGCTCTTGGTCAAACAGCTACAAACCCAATCGAATCAACAATGAAATCATTTGCTGATGAATATCAAGCTCACGTTGTTGATCATAAGTGTCCAGCACATGTTTGTAAGAACTTAATGGAATATTACATTGTTCCAGATAGATGTGCAGGATGTACATTATGTAGTAGAAACTGTCCAGTTAACGCAATTCACATAACTGATGATCCAGCAAAATTACCAAATAGATTTATTCACCACATTAACCAACATTTATGTATTAAATGTGGTTCATGTTTAGCAGGTTGCCGCTTTGGTGCAATCATTAAGAGATAGGGGAGGGCTAGTTATGTCATTAGTAAATATTCAAATTAATGGTCAACCTTATCAAGTAGATAGTAGATTAACTGTCCTTGAAGCTGCTAGAAAGTGCGGCTATGAAATTCCTTCACTTTGTGCCTTCAATCATGGCAAATGTTCGCTTGCAAGCTGCCGTGTTTGTTTGGTTGAAGTTGTTGGAGCACGTGGACTTGTTGCTTCATGTGTTTATCCAGTCAATGAAGGAATGCAAATTATTACAAATTCTACAAAAGCTATTGAAGCAAGAAGAGCAAGTGTTGAACTTATTCTTTCAAATCATGAAAAGAACTGCTTACAATGCGATAAAAATGGACATTGTGAACTCTTACATGTTGCTGAAATAGTAGGTGCTCGTGACGGCAAATATGTCGGTGAAATGACAGAAAAATGCTTTGATGAACTTGCACCTGGTCTAATTAGAAATACTGCAAAATGTATTCTTTGTGGAAGATGTATCGAAAGATGTAAAGAAGCTCATGGTATTTCAATTTTAGGATTCGAAAACCGTGGATTTAAAACAATTGTTGCTCCTGTTAAAAATAGAAGTTTTGCAAATTCACCATGTTTACAATGTGGTCAATGTGTTAATGTCTGTCCAACAGGCGCATTAATGGAAAATAGTGAAATTTCTAAAGTAGATGCAGCATTTAAAGCTGGTAAGAAAGTTATCGTTCAAACTGCTCCAGCAGTTAGAGCTGCAATTGCTGAAGAATTTGGTGAAAAAATTGGTACGTGTGGAACAGGTAAAATGGTCGCTGCATTAAGAAGACTCGGATTCTTTAGAGTATTTGACGTCAACTTTGGTGCAGATTTGACAATCATGGAAGAAGCTCATGAACTTTTAGAAAGAATTAAGAATAAAGTTGCACCATTACCACAACTTACAAGCTGTTCACCAGGTTGGATTAACTATTTAGAATATTTCTATCCTGAATTAATTCCTCATGTTTCTACATGTAAATCACCTCACATGATGCAAGGTGCTATTACAAAAACATATTTTGCAAAAACACATAACATTCCAAAAGAAGACATCTTTGTTGTTTCTATTATGCCATGTACCGCTAAAAAATATGAAAGAGCAAGAAGTCAAATGCCAGATGATGTCGATGCAGTTTTAACAACAAGAGAACTTGCTAAGATGATTAAACGTGCTGGTATTAAGTGGAATAAATTACCTGAAGAAGAATTTGATCAAGATTTACTTGGCGAATATAGCGGTGCAGGTGTCATCTTTGGTGTTACAGGTGGCGTCATGGAAGCTGCTTTAAGAACTGCTTACTATTGGATGACTGGTGAAGAATATCAGAAGATTGAATTCCATGAAGTTCGTGGACAAGAAGGAATTAAAGAGGCAACCATCGATATTAAAGGCACTCCAGTTAGTGTTGCTGTTTGCTCAGGAATGGTAAATGCAAAGAAACTTCTTGATGAAATTAAAGCAGGAACATCAAAATATGCATTTATCGAAATCATGTGCTGTCCAGGTGGATGTATTAACGGTGGTGGCCAACCATATGTCCATCCTACATTACTTCCAAATGAAGACGACGATATCTTAGAAACATATCGTGAAAAGAGAGCAAAAGTTCTTTATAACGAAGATGAAAGACAAGTTATCAGACAATCTCACAACAATCCAGATATCAAGAAACTTTACGCTGAATTCCTTGGAGAACCTGGAAGTGAATTAGCAGAAGAACTCTTACATACAAGTTACGATGCTAATAGAGAAAAATATCCAGATTAATATCAAATAGAAAAAGGCGATTCTAAATCGCCTTTTTGCTATATGATTGTTAGAAATTTACCTTTTTACTATTTATTAATTAAATTTTTAAATATAATTATTTAAGTTAAGAGCTTAAGTTAGTGGTAGACTATCTATCTCCGAAGTAGATTGCGTTGGTTCGATTCCAACAGCTCTTGCCAATTTATAAAAATGATAAAGATTAATTTAAAAGGAACAAATAACGTCAGAGATTTTGGCGAAACAAAAAACGAAGAGGGCAAGGTTATTCGCTCAGGTCTTTTTATTCGCTCAGCGACCTTAAGAGATTTAACTTTTTCTGATAAATTTGCTTTAAAGCATAAATTCAAAATTAAAACGATAATTGATTTACGTAACAATAAAGAAGTAGAAGAAAAACCAGATAAAAAAATAAGTGGTGTAAAATATTTTAATTTTCCACTTATTAAAGAAAGTGCTGATGGAATTACACACGAAAAACATAAACATGATCCTTCTAAGATGCCTGGCTTAGAAAAATTATATGAAGACATTGTTTTAAGTGATTTTGCTATAGAAAGTTTTAAGAGTATTTTTAAAGTTTTAATGGATCTTAATAATGCTCCTGTGATTTTTCATTGTTCAGTAGGAAAAGATAGGACAGGGCTAGTTTCTTTATTACTTTTAAATTTGTTAGATGTAAATATAGATGTAATTAAAAAAGATTATTTGGATTCTAATATTGTTTGCATTCCTGAATCTGAAAGGATTTATGAAAGAGTTTTAGAAAGAACAATGAATCAGACTTTAGCAACTAAAATTAAAAACACTTATATAGTTGATGAGAAATATCTTGATAGTGCAATTAATGCTATAAATAATAAATTTGGAAGTATTGATGAATATATTAAAAACGTGATAGGTATCACGGATGAAGAAAAAGAAATTTTTAAGAGAAAAGTTTTAAAATAAGTAAAAACACTGCAGAAACCCAATATTTTTAATTAATATTAATTACAATAACATTTATAAAAACAAATTTTTAATACAATTCTGTTTATTTGTGATATTATTCTAAAGCGAGAAAATAGTTTATGTTTTTAATTTGCTTAGCTTGGTTTAATTCGATTCTATCAACAACACTTATATCAGTGTTTGCCTTGACTTATAGTTCATGGTGGGATTATTTATGGATCCTTCCAATAGCTTTAGGATGCACAATTGCATCACATCTATTTAATTTTGTTCTTTTTGCAATTTTTGGTGCACCTGTAAGAGTCAAAGGTGATTTTATTGATAAGCCAAGTAAGTTTTATCATTGGGCAACTGAAGAATGTTTAACTTTCTTAAAATATTTTATAGGTTTTAGTATTAAAACAGAAGGCTTAGAAAAAGTACCTTCAAATGGAAGATTCGTGCTTTTAGTTAATCATAAATCGAATTTTGATGGCTTAATTTGCTCGATTGTTTTGAGAAATAGACAAATTAGTTTTATCTCTAAAAAAGAAATATTTGACATACCAATTGTTAAAGGATATGTCTACAAAATGGGATATTTAAAACTTGATAGAGATGATGTTAGACAAAACGTAAAAGTCATTAGAAAAGCTCAAGAATATTTAGTTAAAGATTATGCTTGTATTGGAGTATGTCCTGAAGGAACAAGAAATAAAACAGACGAACCATTACTCCCATTTAAACCAGGAGCAACAAAAGTAGCTTTTTTAGGAAAAGTACCTGTTGTAATCGTTACAATGAAAGGTGCTGAAACAATTGGTAAGAATTTCCCATTCAAAAAATCAAAAGTTTTCTTTAGAGTTGTTGAAACTATTAACTATGAAGATTATAAAGATATGACAACTGTCGAACTTACTCAATACGCCGAAGAGAAAATGAGAGAAAATGTTATCGACATGCGAAAATTAAAATAATATGAAAGATTCAAAAAAATATTACATATTAGGAGTAGTAGTTTGTGTTATTGCAGCAGTTATAGCTATCATTGCAATGACTTTACCAATGGCTATTCCTGAACATGGTCAATTACTAGGCTGGATTGGTTTAGGAATTGTAATAGTAGCGATTATTCTCTTCTTTTTTGGAATTTATTTAGTAAAAAAAGGCAACTTCATTAAGCTTAATAAAGTAAATGAAGAAGCCAAAAATTTAGATAAACAATTTGAGGATAAACTCGAAGAAAAATATAAAGATTAATTCTTAATAATTTAGTTTTTTGTAAATCTTAACGTTGCACTTGTTGATGTAACGTTTTTAAATTCAACTGTATAATCCAAAGTCTTTCCGTTATTTAACTTGGTTTTATTTGGGAAAGAAGTAGATTTAGCTGACATTGTGAATTTGTTACCAGTAGTCCATAATGATTTTGATGAAGCGGTTTTGTCTGCAGATGAATTAATACCACTATCTGTTTTTTCGATTAGTCTAATTAAATCGTAATTTTTATTTGCTGCTCCAGCAGAATCGTAATCAGTTGAATTTGTTGCTGCAACTCCATAACAATATTTTGAAGTATCTAAAGTTGTAGGAAGTGTTGTTAAAGTTGTTCCGTTATCGTTTTCATCATAAGCATCAGCTCTATAAATTCTCGCATCAATATGCCAAAGTTTAATTCCGGGAGTTGAAGGAAGTTTGAAACGATTAAAATAAGTTGTTGTAGAATCTAATTCATTTAATCCAGTTGGAGTGTAAAGTTCAAATAATAAATATTCATCAAAAGCAGTACCGTTCCATCCGTTTCCAAGAAGAACACAATCGCCATTTTCGCTTGCTGGGTTAATTGTAATTTCAGCATCACCAGTGACAACATAAGGTTTTGTCCAGCCAAGAGCCATCTTACTAAATGTAGAATGATCTCCGATATTCATATCCATCATATCAAAGCCACCTGCAGGAGCTCTTTTTTGTTCTTTAGAATAATCATAATAATCATCAAGTCCTAAAAGATGACCAAATTCGTGACAAATTGTATGTGAATCGACTTTTGGTGAGGTGACTGCATCATAATTAAAGTCATAACTTGACCAGAAGTAGTTATTTGCTACTGGACTATTTTTATTTGCGTTACTATTGTTCATATAATCCCAGAAACAATATGCCCAGAAAGTACTTTCATCATCGATTTTAGAAATTGCGGTGCTATTTGTATAATTTGGGCAACTATAAATCATAATAGTTGCATCAATTAAACCATCACTATCTGTATCAAATTGCTTTGTTGAATCGTTTCCATTTTTAGCTTTATAATCAGCAATTGCATCTCTTAAAATCATTGTTGATGGTTCAGTTTGTCCGTCACTTCCTTTATAATTAAGGATTTCTTGAGGCGTTTTGTTTGATTTATATACATCAGCAATTACGAATTCGGAATTGAATTTACCAAAACTTGTTTTTTTGTAATAACTTGATAAAGATTCCCAATATCCTGTATCGGTTTTACCGTTTCCGTTAAATAAATTATCTAAATCATTTAAAGTTTGACTAGCAAAACTATACCCTTTTATTTCGATAGGAATAACTAAAAACTTTTTCTTAGTAGTTGAAATTGTGTTGATTGAATCGCATTCTTGAGATTTTTGGAGCGCTTGATAATTTATTGTTGAATTAATTGTGCTTTCAGCCTTATAGAAATGATCATAAGTTCTTTCTACATGATCAGAAGGAGTAGGGTCTTCACTAGGCGTAGAAGAACCAGTAATGGAGCCATAAATATCTATAGTTCCAACATACATAGCACTATCTCCATGAAGTGCTTCAATTGTTCCGTTTGAATTTGTAAAAGTATATGTAGAAACAATTGTTCTAGTTTTTCCGTTAACAGAAGTTGTTGTATTAGCACTTCCTGAAACTCCACCAACTAAAATATCTAAAACGCCATAACTATCATAACTAGATGAATTATAAGAAGTAACGACAACCTTCGATACTTTTAATGTAGTTGTAGATTGAAATACAAAATCAGCATAAGCTTTAGATTTTGCTCTTATTTGAAGTGGACTATAGTCTTTATAGTTGGTTGAAACACCAACATCTTCACTAAAAATGAAATCTACACCATTAATCGATTCTTCACTTGAAACTAGTGGATAGATTCCTGTTTCAACATTTGAAACTACATTTGGAACTGTATCTCTTTTAATAGTTAATAAAAGTTTAGAGGTATCTTCAGTAGGTGTATCTTCTCCTGGTTTTGTATCGTCTCCTGTTGATGGTGTGTCTCCACCTGTTGGTGTATCGTCTCCTGTTGATGGTGTGTCTCCACCTGTTGGTGTATCGTCTCCTGTTGATGGTGTGTCTTCTCCAGTTGGTGTATTATCACCTGTAGGATTATTATCATCTCCAGTATCTGTTGTTTCGGTTGTATTGCCATTAGGATTTTTAACTCTGTTTAAAAAATCTTCACATGATGTTAGTGCAATTGATAAGCAAGCAAATCCAGCTAAGGCAAATAACATCTTCTTTTTTCTCATATTCAAATCTCCGTTAGATATACTATCATTTATCATTTTTAAATTCTATAAATTTAAAATCAAAAATTTGAATTTTTCATTTCAAGAGCTTAAAGCATCTTTACTAAGTTTATTAAGATTTCCCTTTTTAAGAAAACTGTCACTTTATATAAAAATCTTTTCTTTTGCTATTAAAAATCTATTTCAAATGAAAAAACCTTCAAAACTCGATTATTTTTAGAAAAAAATAGTAATAAAAATTTTAAAAAAATCTATGATTTAAGATTGAAATATTAACTTTATAATTTTATAATTATAAAAAGCAAATAGCAAAACTAGAGTGATTTAGTGACGCAAAGCTATAGGGTCTTAGATAAGATAGCCAGTTGCCTTAGCATACTGGTTTTTTGGTTTAAATATTGATAGGAGTAGAACAGTGCAACTTTTTAGTAGAAAAAACAAAAATCTTCAAGACTACTTGAAGCAAAACATGATTATAATAACCATTATTGATGTTGCCGCATTTGTTATCATTGTTGGTTTCTTTTTAGCTGCCATTATTAGTGGTAATTCTGTATTTTATTATTTGTCAGCTGGACTCTTTATTGTCTTTGCTGTTTTTTCTGTTTTAGCTGTTAATAAATTCTACCAAAATGTCTACTCAACCTTCTTTATCAACCTTTATAATGTCACCAAAAACAATTATGAACTTTTAGCAACAACTAGAAATAATTTGCAAAGATATGACAGAACTGATTTAGAAGATTTTAAAATTCTTAATAGAAGTATCGATGATATCGAAACATTTTTTGATAGAAGTATCATGATTACTGATGATCCTGGATTTGAAAAATTAGATTTAGAATATCTTGATAAAGAAAATAGACCAAATTTAGTTTCGCTTGATTCCTTCTTTAGAAATTTAAATCAATTATTTATTTCTCAGGAACTTTTTCGAAATGGTCTTATTCTTTTTAATTATGATTTTCCTGAAACTAACGTCATTAAAGAGAAAGATTACAATAGACTTTATGATTTGATTGCTGAAGAATTTAAGAATCAAATTTTCCTTGCTAGTTATGATAAAACTCGTAATGGTGTTGTCGCTTTTGTTCCTCATATTGACTCTATGAATACCTTCGAAAGAAGATTGTATAAAATTGCTGATGTTGGCTTTTTAAAGGACGTTAATGGTGGAGCAATTCATGCTAAAAAGTTGACAGTTACCGCAACAGTTTATCCTTATAGTGATATTGATAAGATGGTATCTGATTTGCGTTTTGCAAGAAAACAAGGGAAGCAAGTTAATGTTTATGTTCCTTCTAGACCTAATAAAGTTAATAGAGGTTTTTATCATACTGCATTAAATTTAAATAATATTTCTAAGATTTTCGAAAGATTGTCAGTTATTAAAAGTGCTGAACTTAATATTCAAGAAACAATCGATAATTATTACTATATTATGGATGACTTAGCACGTTATTTAGATTTTGAATGTGCTGGTGTTGCTACTCTTGATAATAGAACTGGTAAATATGTTTTAAATCATGAATTTGCTCTTAAAGATAAGGCCATTTTTAGAGCTGATAAAGTTGTTTCTAATGATTTTGTAAATATGATTTACGATTCAATTGATAGAGACGACTCTTTTATCTTATCTTCTAGAGACACAATTGATGATAAGATTGGTAAATATTTCGATATTTATGGCATTTTAAGTGGCTATTTCTTTGTTGTTTATTATGATGAAAAAGTAACTGATTTTATTTATTTTGCTAATAAATCTCGTTCGATGGTTATCGATAATTATGCCCGTGAAACTTTAATGATTTTCTCGTCAATTTTAGTTAATGGCATTACTGAAAACAAACGTGAAGATGAAATTAAGCGTAACGAAAGAAGATATAAAGATATTTTGAAAGTTAGTGGTTTCAATATTTATTCAATTTATTCTGATAACTACGATTTAATCTCAATGTCTAGTGGTTTAAAAGATATTTTAGGTTTAAGTGGTAATGTAACTGGAAAATGTCATAAATTGATTTATGGTTTAGAAAAGCCATGTAGTGATTGTCCTTTAATTAATCACGAAAAGAAGAGTTCTAGCTTGCTTAATACGCACTATGAAACTTCAGAAACTTTTGTTAGCGATAAAACAAATCACGTAACAATGCTTTTAAGACCACTTGATTCTAAAGAATCATATGGCACAACAAATAGATATGATCAGGCTTTATTAATCAAATCTTTCTATTCATTTAAAGAAAATTTAGATAGAAGTTTTATTTCTAAATTTAGAGGCTATGTTTTACTTGTATCCTTTGATAATTATTTTGATGTTGTCTCTGCAAAGGGTGAAGAAGTTTATCATTTAAGATTAAGAAAATTCATTAATTCTTATAAAGAAGTAACTGATTTAAACGATGAAATTTATTTATATGATGACCATACTTTAGCATTAATTTTAAATGAAAATGGTAGAGTTGACGTCATTAATAAATGTGAAAAATTATTCGATTTAATCAAAGAAAATTTTGATAAAGATGATGAAAATGAAATTAGCTTTAAACCTACTTTTGTCGGTTTTGAATTCCCGCTTACATATAACTCTTCAGAAGAATTATTAAAATCTATCAATAGATTTAACAAAGAAGATGTTAAAAAATACATTCTTAAAGAACAAATTATCTTCCCAGATACAAATTATGTCAGAGAAGCAAGCAGAGAAATGTTCATTTGCGGACTTATTGATAATGCAGTTTCTTCAGGATCACTCGAATTTAAATTCCTTCCAACAATTAAAGATTATGCAAAAAATATTGTTGGAGCAGAAATTCTTATTCGTTTAACAGATAGTGTTAGAAATCTTTATCTTTCACCATATGAATTTATTAGAATCGCTAAAAAGCACGGTCGTATCGGTAATATTACAAGTTACTTAGTTAATAGAATAGGTGAAATTTATACAAAACATGGTATGACTGTCTTTAGACTTAGTGGATTATCACACCTTTCACTTAACGTTGATGCAAGCTATTTTGAAGACGATAACTTCATTAATCAAATTCAAAATCTATTTGAACAATATAAATTCCCTAAAGACTTTATTGGTTTCGAATTTAATGAAAACGATTTAGCTGGTGATTTGGAGCAACTCACGCCTGTTTTAAAGAAGATTCGTCAACTTGGTGTTTACCTATCTTGCGACCAATATTATGGAAAACATTTATCTGTTGATTTACTTAAGAAACTTGGATTCGATGAGATCAAATTTGGTATTAGACTTATTCAAGATCTTTCTGTTGATTCTACAAAAGTTAATGAAATCAAATACCTTGTTGAATCTGCTAGAAGTAATAAGATTAGAATTTGTGCAGTCGGTATCGAAGATAAGATTACATTTGAAAATGTTAGAGAAGTATCACCAGATTTCTACATGCAAGGTTACTATTTCTACATGCCAATTAATTTAGATGAATTCTTAGACAAATTAAGAAATAATTTAGTTAATAGTAGAACATTCTAATATGGGAAAAATTTCTAAAGTTATTCTTTCTAATATGTGCCTAATTTATGATAATGATGGGCACATTTTAGTTATGGAAAGAACTAAAAATGATTGGCCTGGTATTAATCTTCCTGGAGGGCATGTTGAAGAAAACGAAACTTTAGAAGAAGCAGTTATTAGAGAAATAAAAGAAGAAACTGGATTAACAATTAGAAATCCTAAACTTTGTGCTATTAAAGAATGGCCTTGGGGAGAAAATTTGAGATATTTAGGTTTACTTTATAAATGTAATGAATTTGAAGGCGAGATTAAAAGTAGTGATGAAGGCAAAGTTTTTTGGATTAAAAGAAGCGAATTAGAGAAATATAAATTATCTCAAGATTTAGATGAATTAATATCTTTAATTGAAAACGCAAAATTGTAAAAAACCTTCTACTTTTAATTGATTTATTAGTTTAGTTGCTATATTATATTAAGGCTTAAAAATGTCCTAGTAGCTCAACTGGATAGAGTATCTGGCTACGAACCAGAAGGTTACGGGTTCGACTCCTGTCTAGGACGCCAATGCCGATAAATTGCCTGATTGATTTCAGGCTTTTTTGTTGTTTATTATTGATTTGTATCGCAAACGTGATACAATATGAGCAAGGAAAAAATATGGCAAAAACTGAAACTGTTCATACAAGAGTTACTGGTGACATAAAAGAAAAAGCTGATAAGATTTTTAATCGCTTAGGATTAACGACAAGTCAAGCTATTACTCTTTTTTTGACTGCATCAGTAAACAACAATGGGTTACCTTTTGAATTAACTTTACCGGATGATGAGACCGATTTAGCTTTCGCAAAATCAATTGCCACTGTTGATGGTGTACCTCCTTCTCAAGATGCTCAAAGAATTATGAGATTATATTCACGAGGTGAAATTGATTATGAAACCGCAGAATTCGCTATTGCGAGGTTATATAAACAATGAATGATCCATATGTTTATGAAGACACAAATGTACTGAAGAATAAACTAGATATAAAAGATGAAAAGACATTAGAAAAAGCAGAGTCTGATTTTGTTGGTCTTGCTGCTAATAGATTAAGACACAGTGATTTTGCTATTGAAAATATTCAAGATGGATTAAAAATTCACAAATTTTTGTTTTCTAACTTATATGATTGGGCTGGTTTACCACGAAGCATTGATATTTTCAAAGGCGAATCGTTATTAGGCGGACGCTCAATTGATTATGTCTATGCATCCTATATTGATAAAGCTCTAAAAGATCTGAACAAGGAATTCCTAGAAGTAGACTGGGATGTATTAGATTCAAAAGAAAAAATAGAGAAAATTTGTTATTTTGTTACAGAATTTTGGCATATCCATCCTTTTAGAGAAGGAAATACAAGAACTTCAGCAATGCTTTTATATTTCCTAATAAAAAAGGCAAATTTGCATGTTAATATCGATTTTCTATCAAAAAATGGTAAGTATTTCAGAAACGCATTAGCGCTAAATTCCTTATATAGCAACTCTAAGCCAGAATATATTTTAGGAATTGTTGCAGATTCAGTAACTCTTAAAAACATATCGAACAAAAAATACAAAACAATTGAAGGATTTGAGGTTAATAAGTATTCGTACTCAAATCATACAATAGAGAAAATTAAAACAATAGAAAAACCTTCTGATTGCTATAAATAAAGTTTTTTTGACTAAAATTCATGTATCGGATTACAAACAGAGTAAATTTTTGTGACTGAACGATGTATTGTATCGCAAACACAAAGACAACGAGTATTATAAATTTTGCAAAAGCAAAACTTTTCTAATTATTTAAAATATATAGATGATATAATTTTAAAAAAAATAATATTTATTAAATTCTTAAAGGAGAAAGTGGTAATGAAAACTAAATCCTTATTCTTAATTCTGATTATATCGCTATTTTGTTTAACAAGTTGTGATTTTTTAGAAGAAATTTTTGGTGGAGACACGGAAACTACTCATACTAAATCTTATGAACCAATAACTGGAAAATTTGTCCTTTATAAAGCTCTTGATTCAAGATTTACTTATGAAAATACATATTTTCAAATTGATGGATCAAAAGATAATTTTAATTTGAAATATTATGAAAATGGTAGCTTAAAAAAAGAAGGTAAAATTGCGAAACTTGTCACAAGAAAAGAGAAAATCGGAAAGTGGTGCGATAATCTTCATTTTAACGTTAATGTTGGTAAAAATTATGAACATATTTCAACATATACCGAATCATTTGAACCACTTAATCAATTTAGAATTATTGATGAATATTATAATGCAGATAGTTTAAGATATTATCTTTCTGAACTTCCTTATGTTCTTGGGACATATGTTAGAGAGGGAGAAACTTTTGTTGAAGAAAAACCAAATACTAATAAAACAAACTATTTAAATCCAACTATTGATAATTTTACTGCTGCAATAGATGGAAAATATGAACTTGATAAAGATCATTATTTCTACTTTTTAAATACAAAAGGTTTTGTAATTGAAGATGGACATTTATACGATTCTTATTTCCAATATTATTCATCTGAATTATCTAAGCCTATTGAAGGATTTATAAGTGGTTATTCATATGACTATTCATCTACAAAGCGTCTTGCTACTTTTAATATGAAAACGATTAGACAATCTGTTGACTGGGGAAAAGGTAGTGAAGGAAGAATTGTTTTTGGCTATTACGATTTTGATGTAAAAGAAAATTTAGTCGAACATTTTGGTTCAATTTTATTTGAAGATGGTAACCTTAAATCATTTGAATTTGAACATTTATCTAGACAATGGTCAGAAACTGAACGGAATAAATATTTAAAAGAAGATGATTATAAATTACCTGATCCAATTTTATATGATTATGTTGGTGGCACTTATATAAAAGCTTAAATTAGTTAAATCTATTAGGCGCTAAATTTGACAATAATTATTAAATTATTTCATAAATTCTAATAATAAAATTCAAAAATATTAAAAATTTTATTTGACAGTGTAAAAATATATTTTGCAAAAAACTTATTAATATTTACAAAATTTGAACAAATAGTATTTAATACTATTTATTATTTGTTTTCGCATCCTTAAAGGTCTAAAATGATACCATGATTACAAAAAACAGAAAGATACATGACACAAAGAATTTAGTTGGTTCTTTGCCTGCAGTTAGATATGTAAATCCTAAGTATTTATATATTGCAACTGCAAATGCTAGATGTCCAAAAGCTGATGTCTATATTCAACCTGGTGACCATGTTGATTCATGTCAAGTTATTGGTATGAGACATGCAGCATTTTTTGATCAACCAATTCATGCAACATGTTCTGGAACATTTGTAGGCTATGAAAAGCACTATCATAGAAAT
>CAMNHN010000028.1 GCA_946539555.1 uncultured Mollicutes bacterium
CCTTCTGGATCTAGCATTGATGTAGCTTCATCAAAAATAACAATTTGAGAATGGAGGGATAAAATTCCAGCAATTGCGACACGTTGTTTTTGTCCACCACTCAATTCATCTGGAGCTTTCTTTAAATATTTTTCCATTCCAACTTTTGAGGCATATTCTAAAACGATTTGTTGCATTTTTTCTCTTGGTATTCGTCTATTTTCAAGTCCGAAAGCAATATCGTTTTCTACAGTTGAACCAATAAATTGATTGTCTGGATTTTGAAAAACGATACCAATAGTCTTTCTGATTTTAGATGAATTCTCTTCATTAACTAAAATACCATCAACATAAATTTCTCCACTATCAGCTTCAAGCAAATAGCAAAGAAGTTTAGATAAGGTTGATTTTCCGCTTCCATTATGTCCAATTAAAGTAACGTATTCGCCTTTTTCAACAGAAAAAGAGATGTTCTTTAATAACTGAACATCTTTTTCGTATGAAAAACAGAGATTCTTTACTTCAATTGCTTTACTCATTTCAAGATTACTTCTTTAAAATTACCTTTATATTCTTCTACTTCGACACCAGCAAGTTTTAACATTTTTCTTGATGCTTGCATGCCAATAGTATCAGCATATTTATCAGAAAGATATACAATTTTTTTAATACCGGTTTGAATAATGGCTTTTGTGCATTCATTACATGGGAAAAGAGTTACATAAACTGTACAACCTTTTAAACTACTACCATTACGAATATTTAAAATGGCATTAAATTCAGCATGACAAACGTATAAATATTTACTATGTAAGCCTTCTCCTTTTTCCCAGGTTAAATCATTATCAGCAATGCCTCTTGGCATTCCATTATATCCAATGGATACAACTTTATGGTCATCATCAACTATACAAGCTCCAACTTGAGTTGATGGATCTTTACTTCTTTTAGCACTTAATAGTGCAATTCCCATGAAATATTCATCCCAATTAATAACTTGCATAACTTTCTCCTATTTAAATAATTCCTTGATGATTTCTACCATCTTTTTCATTTGTGTAACGCTAACAAATTCATATCTTCCGTGCATATTGTAATCGCCAGTTCCAATATTTGGACAAGGAAGTCCCATATAGGTAATTGTTGCTCCATCAGTGCCACCTCTTATTGGTTCATATTGCAATGGAGTATGTGAATTTATATATGCTTTATTTAGTACTTCAATTGCCGTCATATCTTTTAAGAAATATTCATGCATATTTCTATATTGATCACGAATTTTCAAATTTACTGTTGAAGTTGGATATTTATTTTGAATAAATTCAGCAGCTTTTTGCAAGGTTTTTTTCTGATTTTCTAGTAAAGCTGCATCATGGTCTCTTAAAATATAGCCAAGTTCGACATGCTCAACATCTCCACTAAAATGTTCAAGATGGATAAATCCTTCATAATTTTCAGTCTTAGAAGGAATAGCATTTTGAGGCAATAAATTGTTAAATTCAATTGCTAACAAGACTGCATTTACCATAATATTCTTTGCTGATCCTGGGTGGACACCAACGCCATCAATTTCAAGTTTTGCAGCAGCAGCATTGAAGTTTTCAAAATTTGCTCTGTCAATAGGACCACCATCAACTGTGTAAGCAATATTTGCATTCATTTTCTTAACATCAAAATGAGCTGGTCCCATGCCGATTTCTTCATCAGGAGTAAAGCAAATTGCTAAATTATAATTAAATTCATCTTTATGAGATAAATAATATTCAGCAAAAGCAAAAATAATTGCTACACCTGCTTTATCATCTCCACCAAGTAAATGTTCTCCATCAGTGCAAAGTAAATCTTCTCCTTTTAAATCGCTTAAAAAAGGAAAATCAGCGACCTTCATCGTATATTTTTCACTTAAAACAATGTCTTTGCCGTCATAGCTTTCAACAAATTTAGTATTTGTACATCCACCTTGAATTGTTGGAGCTGTATCCATGTGAGCAATTAAACCAATAGTTTTTTCGCTACCGTTTTCAATTCGACCGTAAACAAGTCCCCATTCATCTTGATAAGCGTTATCGACTCCAATTTCATGCAAATCTTTTTCTAAGATTTTGCCAAATTCAAGTTCACTAGCTGCACTAGGATAAGTAGATGAATTCTCATCGCTCATCGTGTCAAATGCAATATATTTTTTAAATCTTTCTAAAATATCCATAACCATCACCTATTTCTTAAGTCCATATAGACCCACATCAAAGAAATCAAATTTATTTGAGTTAACATCATTTGAAAAGCTAACGTTTGTAAATTCTATTCTTGCTTTTAAATTGTTTGTAGAAAACTCAATCTTTTCAATTGTTGAATCATATTCTTTATAAAAACTATCAGACTTTAATTTATAAGCAGAACCGTCGATATAACATGAAACTGTTGTGGCTCTTTTTTCTACTTCAAGTCCAGGATTTCTTAAGATGTAAAAATTTATACCTAAGTAATATGTATCAAAAATAAAATTTGGATTATCATCTCTTAATTGCTTCAAATCAAGTGTTACATAATTAGTCCCGATTTCAAAAATTCCAGCATCTTCAGAAATTAAAGGCGAATAATAAACATCTGTCTTCTTTAATTCCTTTTTATCTGGATTTCTAAGGACATCATAGTCATTTTTAATTAAGACTAGATTTGGAACGCTAGCATAAATTGCAACAAAAACCACTACACCTAAGGCGATGACAACAATGCCTGAAATTAATGGTATCCAAAATTTCAAATTAAATTTGTTTTTTCTTTCTTCAACATTTTCCATACTAATGATTATAGAATAATCATTTGTTTATTAAAAGATAAATAAAAAATTATAATCATAAATGATTAATAATTTTCTGTCTCTTCAAAAATAATTTATAAAAAGAAAAGCGTAATTGTAATTCCAATAATTAAAATTAATACTACAAAAATAAAAATTAATACAGCTTTTGGAGGGTTTTCCTTTATAACTGTAGGTTTTTCGATATTTTCTTCTTCAATATTTTTCTTTTCGTTTTCGTCCATAATTAAATATTTTCTTTTTGAGATGTATTCAAATTTTGATTCTTCTTTTCTTTAATTCTTTCAATTAAAGTTGGTTCAAGTAAAGCACCTTTCATATTGAATCTTAAAGATAAATCAAGTGCTAAACAGATGATAATAATATGAACAAATGTTGTTAAAAATCCTGTCAATGTTCTAACAATAAATATCATCCAAAAATTCCAATTCAAAAGTAAAGCTTGTACTAAACTTCCAACAGGGATTTTAAACAAAAAATAAGTTACATATACACTACTAGCAACAACAAAAGCATTGTAATTAGAATTGAATTTTTTATTTGCAAATTTCTTTTTAATAAAGAACATTGCAACGACAAAAACAACACTTAAAACTAAAAGTACGCTACATACACTCCATTTAATCCAAGGATATAAAGTATAGGTTGTTTTACCTGATTCGCTTTTAATTGAATCGTTTAAAATCATGAATACAATCGTGAAAATATTTAAAGCTCCCATAAGAATTCCAAGTAAAATTGGATACTTATTATCAAGTTTTGAATAGCTAATAGCTCGATATGCTAAAAACGGAATAAGTCCAGTTAAAGAAGCAGCAATTGTATAAAGTGGGTTAAATGCTCCACCTGTTGGATAAATCAAAGCCCCAAAAACATCAACTGCTGTGCCAACCAAAAAGCCCCATAATGGTCCAAGATAGAATGAAGAAAACATTACAATTGAAGGAGAAAACGAAACTTTTAAAAAAGGCAAGCCAAACAAAAATGGAAGCGAAATAAAACGAGAAAGGATTATTCCTAAAGCAATGAATAGAGCACTATAACTCATCTTATAAATAATCGACATTTTCTTCATCGTTATCCTCTTTTCGTCGCTCTTTCTATAGAGCGCTTATCATCTCTTTCTTTAATTGATTCACGTTTATCGTATAACTTTTTACCTTTAGCTAAAGCAATTTCTACTTTTGCTTTTCCTTTGCGAAGATAAACTTTTGTAGGAACAACTGTGAATCCTTCCTTAACGACTTTTTGTTGATATTTCAAAATTTCTCTTTTATTTAAGAGAAGTTTTCTACTTCTTAAAGGATCATGATTAAAAATATTACCTAAATCATAAACACTTATATTCATGTTTAAAATAAAAGCTTCATTCTTTTTAAAAACTACATAAGCATCACTTATTGAACACTTGTTAGCTCGAATCGATTTAATCTCTGTCCCAGTTAAAACAAGTCCTGCTTCAATAAAATCACTTAAAAAATAATTAAAAGAAGCTTTTCTGTTGTTAGTAACAATTTTAATTCCTTCTTTTTCCATGTCAAAATTATAAAACGATAAAAAATATCTAACAACTAATATATGCTTAAAAATAACGTTTTTAAAAATAAAATTTATTTATTTTTATAAAGGTACAAAGTTAACGAATTGATACAAACTGTAACGCTACTTAGTGCCATAAGCATTGACGCATACATTGGCGATAGCATCACACCAAAAGCAGATAGCGCTCCAGCAGCAATTGGAATAAATATTAAATTGTATAAAAATGCCCACAAAAGATTAAAAGTGATATTTTTTCTAATTAATTTTGAAATCTTTATTATGCCTAAAATATCGAATAAATTTGAATTCATTAATATAAAATCACTGCTTGCTAAAGCTACATCACTTCCCTTTGCTAAACCTATTCCAATATCTGCTTTAGTTAAAGCAATAGAATCATTAACTCCATCACCAACCATCATTACTTTATAGCCTTCTTTTTGAAGTTGCGCTACAACTTCACCTTTATCACTTGGTTTTACATTACTTATAACTTCTTCTATTCCAACTTCATTAGCAATATTTCTAGCAATTACTTCATTATCTCCAGTAAGTAAAATTATTCTTTTAAAATTCTTTTTAATGTTTTCAATAAATTCTTTTGCGTTATCTTTTAATTTATCTTTCATTAAAAAGATTGTAGAAACTTCATTGCTAGTAAATCCAATAATTGGTAAATATCCTTCTCCGATTTTTGTCTTTAATGTAGAAACAATTTGCTCTTTATTTTCACCTTCAAAATTTTCTTCAAATAAATCTATATTTCCTACAAAAATTTTCTCATCTTTATATACGCCTTTTACTCCTTTTCCAGGTACGTTATTTATCATTATAAATGATTTATCTAATTCACATTTATCCTTTAAATAGGAAGAAATACCTTTTGAAAGAGGATGAGTTGAAAATTCTTCAATACTATAAATTCTATTTAAAAGTCTACTATTCTCATTTATTTTAATAGATTCAACTACAGAAAGTTCGCCATTTGTGATTGTATTAGTTTTATCTAAAACAATTGCATCAACATCTTTCATATTTTCTATTGCTTCACTTTTATTCACTAAGATTCCTCTTTTTGCAAAAAGTGAAGAGCCGATTAAAAGTGAAATTGGAGTAGCTAAGCCTAATGCACATGGACAAGATACAACTATAACGCTAACTCCAAAAGTAAATGCTTCATCAAATATTGATGTGAAATGATCTCCAATTGTTACACTGCCTTTAATTAAATCTACACTTAGCCAAATAGCAAAAACTAAAACAGCAATTGTTATAGCAGTAGGAACAAAAATTCTAGCAACCTTATCGACTTTTCTAGTAAGTTTTGTGTCCATGTTGCTTGCTTCCATTACTAAAGAAATTATTTTATTTAGTAAATTTTCTTGTTTAGATTTATTAATTAAAACAATTATTGTTCCTTCTTTATTTATAGATCCACCAATTACTGCATCTCCATCTTTTTTTAATACTGGTAAAGATTCACCAGTTAATAAAGATTCATCAACACTAGTGACTCCATCGATTATTATTCCATCCATTGGAATAGTCTCGCCTTCTTTTATTATAATTTGATCACCATTTGATAGATACTTTGTCTCAACTTGTTTTATTTCTTTTCCGACTAAAACATTTGCATATTTTGGTCTCAATTTGAGTAATTCGTTAATCGTTGATTTTGCTTTTCTTTTTGATAAATTCTCAATTAGTTTTCCAATAGATACAATTACTAAAATCATCGCAGCACTATCGAAAAAATTATGCCACATTAATGTACTTGTAGCAGTCATTTGAGAATGATAAATATAATAGATTTCTGGATTTATAAATAATTTTATTAATAGATAAATTGAATAAATAATCGAAAATAAAGATCCTAAAAAGATAAGCGAATCCATGTTTGGAGATAATTTGACTAAACTTTTAAATCCACTTATATAGTAATTAAAATAAATTCCAATAATAGCTAGAGTTAAAATAAGCTCAACAACTGGTAGTGCCCAAATCGGATTTTTCCGAGCATCAGGAATTGCTCCTTCCCACAGGTGACTCATTGATAAAAACATCAATATAATGAGCAAAATTCCTGATACAATCAACTTAATAATATCTTTTTTATAGTTTTTATCTTTTAAAATTGCTGTTTCATCATCATCAATTACTTCAAGTTTATAACCAATTTCTTTACAAGATTCAATGATGTCGTTTTCACTTAAAACCTTTTCGTTAAAATTAACACGAACTACATTTGTAACTAAATTTGCCTCAACAGAAATTACACCATTCAATTTTTTAAGTCTTGCTTCAACATTTCCTTTGCAAGCTGCGCAATGCATGTTTGAATTAAATATTTTTTCCATAATTAAAACATTTTAAACAATTCAGAGATTTCCTCAACGATTGTTTCATCTCCTTCTTTTATTCCATCAGCTATACAACTATGAACATGATCATTTAATATAAGATTAGATAAACTTCTTAATGATTTTTCAGCAGCGGATAATTGAATTAAGATATCTTTACAATATCTATTTTCATCAATCATCTTCTTTATACCATTAATTTGACCATTTATTCGATTTAATCGATCTTTAATATTCTTTTTCTTTTCTTCGCTTCTATAAGTTTTCTTGCCACAACAACTTGCCATAATTTATCACCTCAATTAAATAATATACCTCTAGGGGGTATATATTGCAAATATTATGCAAAAAAATAAGCGACTATTAATCGCTTATATGTTGTTAGATTTCTTTCTTAATTTAGACATATGATAAACATCAACCATTCTATCTAATTCAGCTGTATTTACTAAATCTCTTGGAACAGATAATGCTTGCTCAATCATTTCGGCTGTTGTTCCTGCTGGTGCTTGACCTGAATCAACAGCTTTTTTAAGTCCGAATTTTAACATCTTTTGTTTTAAAGGTGACATTTTAGAAAAATCGATTCCGCCTGGATAAATATATAATCTAACATGATAATAAGATAATCCGTTTGCATCGATTACATCTTGTCTTTTTTGAGCATCTAAAGGTTGAACTCCAGTGCAAAAAACAAACACGTCTTTATCACCAAAAAGTTTATCGTGTTTTAATAATTTATCTAATCCCTCAATAACATTGTTTCTTAATGGACCACCATAAAAAATCGCATCGGCATTTTTAATTTGACTCTTTTTTAGTTTTGATATTTCGACAACTTCACAAGGTAGAACTCGTCTTTCCAAACTATCAACATATTTTTTTGTAAAACCAGTGTTTGATTTATATACAATTAAATTACCCATAAAATTCCTACCTTAAAAATTATAATCTAATTTAGAATTTATGCACTATTTAAAATTTCGATTATTAACTTTGAAATAATAAATTACATAATATTGTTGAAAAAGCCTGCAAAACTCGACTTAAAGTGCAAAAATTAGTATTAATTTAGTTGATTTTCAGTATTAAGTTCTATCATATTTTTTAATATTTTTCTTTAAAAATTCTTTAATAAAATCTAAATTATTATTTAAATTTCTTTTATTAATTCTCCGTGTCCAGTTTTGACTTCCAATGCTAGAAGGGAAATTCATCCTAGCCTTATCGTCAAGTCTTAAAAGATCTTGCATTGCAATAATTGAAGTTCTTGAATCACTTGCAAGAATAAGTTCAATACATTTTAACACAGCATCTTTATCATTTTTTACATCATATTTTACATTTAAAATCTCACATTCATCTTTAAGGATTCTATAAAGCATCTCATATTCTTTTTTCTTTTTCTTTTTTTGTTTAATTAAACCCAATAAAGTATTTGAATCATGTGTTGAAGAATAAGCAAAATAATTTTCAGTATAATTTGATGGTCTCCAATATCCATCTCTTCCTTCATAATCAAAAGCTTGATTGACTAACCTCATTCCTGGATATCCAGTTTTTCTAAAAAACTCATAAAATGCATCATCAAGTAACCCTAAATCTTCGGCAACAATCGGAAGTTGTAATATATTTTTAAATAAATCAATACCTGGACCTTTTACCCATTTACCTCTAAAAGCGTTTTTATCTCCATAGGGAATAGAAAAATATGCACTAAATCCACGAAAATGATCGATTCTTAAGTAATCATATAATTTAAATGAGTAATTAATTCTATTTAACCACCATTCATAATTAGTAGCTTTTAAGTAGTTCCAATTATAAAGTGGATTCCCCCGTAATTGGCCTTCTTTACTGAAAACATCTGCTGGATGACCAGCCATATTTATCATATTTCTGTGCTCATCTAAATCAAAAATCTCTGGATGCTTCCATACTTCTACACTATCATATGAAACATAAATTGGAATGTCGCCCATTATTTTAATATGTTTTGATTTAGCATATTTCTTTAAATCAAAATATTCATTAAAACATTCAAACTGTGTCCACAAATAGAACAAGACATCATTATAATTTTGATTTAAAAACTCTTTAATTGTTTCTTTGCTATAAAATTTATATTTTTCTTCCCGTTCATTCCGCGGCTTCATATTGTGTTTTTCTTTTAAGGTCATAAAAACAGAAAAATCTAAAATGTCTTGATTGTTATCAACAAAATTTTTAAATTCAGCGTCTTCTACATCGAATCTAGAAAAGGCTTTTTTAAGCAAAGGAATTTTCTTTTCATAAAGCATTCCATAATCTACTCTAGTCTCTTTGCTACAAAAATTTAAATGTGTGTAATCTTCTTTAAAAAGCAAACCCTTCTTATTTAATATATCAAAATCAATAAAATAAAAATTCAAAGCTCTACTTGATGGAGATTGATATGGTGAATCACCATAGCTTGTAACATTTAAAGGTAAAATTTGCCAAATCTTAATTTTGCATTCGCTTAAAAAATCTACAAACTTAAAAGCTTCCTTGCCAAAAGTTCCAATTCCATATTTTGATGGCAAAGAAGAAATATGAAGCAATATTCCTGTTTCTCTTTCAAATTTATTGTTCATAAAAGAAGGCTAAAATAATAAAAACCTTGCAAAAGTGCAATATTTTTATGAATTTAAATTTCAAATTTAATAATTAATCTCTTTTTGCAAGTTCTTTATTTAAAAGATAAAGGCTTCCTTCTTTTGATGCTAAATCATATTTAGCAAGCATTTCATCTGCGTTTTCTTCTTCTTCAGTTTGTTCACTAATAAACCGATCTAAGAATTTTTGTGTTCTGAAATCACCTTGCTTAACAGCTAAAGCATAAATATCATTAATCCAAGATGTGACTTTCTTTTCGTGCTCTAATGCTGCTTTTAAAGCTTCTCTATAGTTTTTAAATTCAACAACTGGTTTATTGATTGCTTCTAAAACAACTCTTTCACCTTGTTGATAAACATATGCATTAAATTTCATTGCGTGTTCGACTTCTTCTTCGGATTGTTTTGTGTACCATGCAGCAAATCCTGGTAAACCTTTTTCATTAAAATAATTTGCAATTTCTAAATACAAATAAGCTGAAAAAAGTTCTTTGTTAATTTGTGAATTAATTAAGTTATAAATTTCTTTGTTTAACATTTTTATTACTCCTTTTATTATTACAATTTATTCTATTATTTCTATGCTTAATTTTAAACTAAAAAGCAAAAGAAAAGGTTATATGATAACCTACTCTTTAGCTAAACTATCTACGATTTCTCTAGCAAATTTCTTAGCTGCTTTAAGATCTTCTTCATTTGGACGACCTTTATTCATTTTTAAAAACTCACCAGGAATAGATAAATGCTTTTCGTTTAATTTGATATTTTTGTCTTTAATACATTTATTAACTTTTTTATGTGTTGATGAATCACTTGCTGATGTAGAAAAATTTACGATTTCTTTCGTATTTTCTACCTTTAATTCACCAACAAATTTCTTAACGTTTTTATCAATTGTAAAGGCATACATTGAATTTCCTAAAAACAATAAATCAGCGCCTTCAACAGGATTAGTGATGTTAAGAGCTTCAACACCTAATTCTTCTGCTATTGCTTCTGCAACTTTTTTTGTGTTACCACCTCTACTATAATATCTAACTTGAATATTCATAAAACGCCTCCTATTAAATATTGACATTAATTAGGAAAAACTCAATATTATTGTTTTAACTATTTTGCAATACTAATTTATTTTCAGATGAGTATTGTTCCATTTCTTTATAAGCCTTTGGTAGTAGCACAATAATCCCGATAACTGTTGCAATAATACAAAACACCCAAGAGATTGGAAATACAGCATATAGCCATGTAATTGTATGGAAGAATTCAAATCTAAATAAAGTTTCTAAGAATAAGATTCTAAATACGGTACAGAAAAGTAATGTGATAACCATCGGGAAAGTAGAACGTCTAATACCTCTTAAAAGCGATGCATTAACATCCATAGCTCCATCTAAAACATAAGTCATTCCAACTATATATAATCTTTCTGTTCCTGCATCTATTGCACTCTCGCTAGAAACAAATAAACTTAATAATCCTTTATGGAAAATCAAAATAATAATGACACAAATTGCATTATAAATAAGATTAATCAAATGCGAATACCAGAATATTTTTTTAATATTCGCTTTGTTATTAGCACCATAATTTTCTGCAACAAATGACATACATGCAGAGCAAATTGCTGAAACTCCAGCAAAAATATATGATTCAACTTGACCAGAAGCTATTGCGCCATTCTCAAGGTCGACATTTCCAGGATCAATTGTATATAGTTTTGCTTGAATAAAAACATTTGGAAGAGCAAAGAAAAAGCCTTGTAATCCTGCAGGTAAACCTAACTTAACGATTTCTTTTAATGAATTTGAATCAATTCTTAAGTTTTTCAAGTTGAAATTTAAATATGCATTTTTTGAATAAACTAGATGGAAAACTGCAAGTTGAGCAGATACGAATTCTGCGATAACAGTCGCCCAAGCAACACCTGCAACATCTAATTTAAAGTAATAAACAAATATAAAATCAAATAAAACATTAATAACCCCAGAAATGCCAAGAACTATAAATGGAGTACTGGAATTTCCCATAGCTCTCATAATTTGAGCAGCGTAGTTATAAAGCATTACAAAAGGAAGTCCAATAAAATATATTTTTAAATATTGCGTTGCTAATTCCAGATAGGCAGGTTCTGTTCCCATTAAAAGAAGTAAATTATCGCTAAAGAAATAGCCTACAACCGCAACAACAACACCTGTCATTGCAGCAACTATCATTGAAGTATGTAATATTTTAGAAGCTCTATCTTTATTCCCTGCTCCTTTAGCGTTAGCAATGGCAACATTGCTACCTAGCGACAAATTTACGAAGACTATGATTATAAGATTAATTAAAGCGCCATTAGCAGCAATTGCTCCCATAGAATTATCGCCGCCACCCCATTTTTGTACTGAAATTAAGTCGATTGTAGAGTACAAAAGTTGCATTACTGTCGTCAACATTATTGGTAAAGAAAAAATAATCAACTTAAAGAATAAGTTGCCTGATTTCATATCAATATCTTTACTAAAAAAATCCTTGAATTTCATAACCTAGAAAATTATATTCCTTTCTTTTCAAAAGAAAAGAAAAATATTAAAAAACTCAAAGATTTATCAAAATATTAATACTAAAAAACTACTAGTGGATTTTTAGTTGTTTCTTTTTTACTTTCTATAGCCTTTCCAAGGAATAAATCTAGATACTTTTTTCTTATATTCAGCATATTCTGGATACTTAGAACCACTTATTTCTTCACCAAATGTCGAACTTCCCATAAAGAGAATAATCAAAAGCAAGGCGCCTATTGCTGTCCAATTAAAATAGCCTACACCAGCTGCAATTGAAAACACATAAAAAGAAACCCAGACCAATTGTTCACCTAAATAATTAGGATGTCTAGAATGATTCCATAATCCAACAGTGTTAAAACCCTTATTGTATGGCTCAGGAAGTTCATCTAATTTCTTTCCTTCATTAAGCATTTTCCAT
Organism: uncultured Mollicutes bacterium; assembly: GCA_946539555.1. GTDB lineage: Bacteria > Bacillota_I > Bacilli_A > RFN20 > CAG-826 > Onthovivens. The sequence continues at coordinate 12,309 of CAMNHN010000028.1, forward strand.
TTTGTAGATTGAAATTTATTTTGTTGCTCATCGGCAACTAATTCAAGAATCAACGAACCAATAAATAAACCAATTCCAAGGAAATCTAACCAATTTAATTCAACTTCAGAGCCTACACAAGCTAAAGCAGGAACTGTAATAAGCAAAACTAATAAATTTTGATATAAAGAGATAAAGAAGAAATTAAACAACATCCATTTCCATCTTGCTTGGAAAACTTTTTGTGATCTTAAAAATTTCCATCTATAATCTTCTTCGCCTTCCCAAAACTTAATCTTATAAGCGCCTTTTCTTCCAAAGTTGAAAGTTAATCTTATACCCCATAAAGTAACAAGGACAGCCATAATGATTAATCTAGGTGTCATGCCACCCATGCCAGCAATTACCCAAGTATAAGCGATAGGTAAAATAGACCATAATTTGTCCATTTGACTATTGTTTCTTGTAAGTTCGCCTACAACAAAGCAATATAAAAAACTTCCACCCACAATATAAAGTAGAACTAATCCGATTCTTAATTGATTGTCAGTTAATTGAGGACCGACTAAAAAATATAAAAGTGGACATGCAGCAATTGTTAGCCCAAGAATAATAGCTAAAATAATATTCTTCATCTTCCTTGCTCCTTTAAACTCTCAATCTATTATATTGAGAAAATCAAAAATTTAAAATTTGAAAATATCAATATTTCAAAAAAACATTAAAAACGGATTCAAAATTTATAATTAAAAAACAAAATTTAAATTATATTTATTACTTTTTACATTAAAATATTCAAGTTTTGCAGGCTTTTTGAATTTAATAATCAAAATTCTAATTTTAAATTGATTTTTTAATAAATAAAAAACAACCTATCAAGGTTGTCATAATCTTCAATTGGTCGGGGCGACAGGATTTGAACCTGCGGCCTTCTGCTCCCAAAGCAGACGCGATACCAAGCTACGCTACGCCCCGTTCGGTAAAATATTATAGCACAATTGAATTAAAAATAAAGAACAAATTGGAGCTTCCTAGCGGACTCGAACCACTGATCATTGAGTTGCAGTCAATTGCCTTACCAACTTGGCTAAGGAAGCATTCAATTGCGCGTTTTTAACTATATCATTAAATAGGTAATAAGTGCAAGAATTTTTAATTACTTGCACCTATTTTTCTATTT
>CAMNHN010000029.1 GCA_946539555.1 uncultured Mollicutes bacterium
CAACCTAGAGTTCACAAAAGTCAACTTTGCTTTGTCCCAATCTTAAGAGCAGGACTTGGAATGGCTGATGGTATGTCAGAATTATTACCAGGTGTCACATTTGGACATATTGGTTTATATAGAGACGAAGAAACACATGAGCCAGTTGAATATTATTGTAAACTTCCAAGCGACATTGCTGAAAGAAATGTTTACCTCCTTGATCCAATGCTAGCAACTGGAGGTAGTGCAATTGATGCTGTTAAGATTTTAAGAGCTCATGGCGCTAAAAAGATTGCCTTTATCTGCATTATTGCAGCTCCAGAAGGAATTAAGAGATTCTGCGAAACATATCCAGATATTCCTCTTTATATCGGAGTTATTGATAGAGAATTAAACGAAAAAGCTTATATCTGCCCTGGACTTGGCGATTGTGGCGATAGAATTTTTGGAACAGTAAAATAAAAAATTGCAATAGTAGGAAATTGACCTCGAAAGGGGTCAATTTTCATTTATCACTTATTTAATTTTAATTTATAATATTTATTGAGGTTTTTATGGGACTAATTACTAAAGCTGTCATAAGATATGAAACTAAATCATTTGATAAAAATAATGAGAGGCTATGGAAAAATATGCCTCCTATTAATGATGTAAAAGTTATTGATGGATTAAATTATACAAATAACAGTGAAGAAAAATTTAGACTCTTTAATATTTATGAACCTCTAAACGCTCCTAGCGATTTACCTGTAATGATTGATATACATGGTGGTGGATGGATGTATGGAGATAGAAATTTAAATCAAGAATTTGCTAAATTTTGTGCAACTCTTGGAGTTAAAGTTTTAACGTTTTCTTATAGAATTTTAGATAAAGTTAGATTAAAAGAAATGGTGCAAGACGTTTTCGAATTTATGCATTATATTTCAAAAAAGTCTGCAGAACTCAACTTAAATTTAGAAAAATGTGCAATTATGGGGGATTCTGCAGGTGGTCATTTAGCTCTTTTATTTATGGCAATTAATAATTCTGAAGAGCTTCAAAAAATATATGGTGTAAAACACATAAACCTTGATGTTTGCTTTATGTGCCTTCAACATACTTGTGCCTCACTAAATAGAAATATATTTAATGGTGAAAGTAAGATGCTTGATGTTGCAATGAATTTTTATAGGAAAGCGTTATTTGGAAGAAAGCGGAAACAAGATCCTATTTATTTAAATTCAAGTGTTAATCAATTTGCAAAATATTTAAATCTTCCTAAGGTATTAGTTGTAAGTGCAACAGGAGATGATTTAAAAAAGAATAATGATTACATGCTAAAAGCATTTGATGAAAATCATATAAATTATGAATATAAAGAATATGAAGGATTATTTCATGTTTTCGAAGTAATGAAATACGATTTAAAAGAATCTAAAGAAATTAACTCATATATGGTAAAATTATTTATAGAAGAAAGGAGTAAGTTATGAAAAAAAGAAATTTTTTAAAGACTTTGGGATTAGTTAGTGTTTTTTCTCTTTTTGCTATTTCCTTAACTTCATGTAAAGAAATCTTTGATTTCATCGTTGATAATATTGATTTAGGAATCAATACTTATAATCCAGATGATTTTGCAAAAACCGTACAAGAAAATGGTAATTATTCCAAATTTTCATATCAAGATTTAAATGAAACAAATGTTTATCCGATAACTCCTGCAAGAGGAAACGTAAATATTTTAGTAGTTCCAGTTGAATGGTCAGATTTAACTGCATATTCAAATAACAATATTGCTGCTATAAAAGCTGCGTTTAATGGATCAAAAGAAGATGATACAAACAATTATTGGGAAAGTGTTAAAAGTTTTTATTATAAATCTAGTAACGGACTTTTAAATTTTAATTTCGAAGTCGCTGATAAATATGTTCCTACATATTCTTCAGATAGATTTGTTAATGATGCTGATGACTATGGAACAGAATCAAAAGACCTTTTAGATGATATATATAAAAAAGGATTAAAAATTAATGGTGAAAAAGTTAATTTTGCTGATTCAAAATGGGATTCAAATAAAGACGGTTACATCGATGGAATTTGGATGATTTATAACGAAAAAGATGCTTCAAGAGTTAATAGTGATAGATTCTGGGCATATGTAACAAATTATTCAGGCGATAATTTAACTTCAAAATTCGGAAAATACGGTAACTGTGCGCTTTCTTTCCTTTATAGTGATTCGCTAAATGGACTTGATGCACATACTTTAATCCATGAAACTGGCCATATGTTAGGACTTGATGATTATTATGATTATAATTCTTCAAAGAATAAATTCGGCTATACTGGTGGATTAGACATGATGGATCTAAATATTGGTGAACATAACGCATTTACTAAGCACGCATTAGGATGGACAAAAGCAGTTGCAGTTAGTGAAGCAAATACTTATACATTAAAGCCATTTGAAGAAAGCTATGATTCTTTAATTATTCCTTCAAGCAGTTATAATGGATCGGCTTTTAGTGAGTATTTGTTAATTGAATATTACACTCCAACAGGTTTATTTAAATTAGATTCAAAATCAAATTATTCCAATGCTTATCCTAAATTTTTCACTGATAAGGGATTAAGAATTTGGCATATTGATGCTAGACTTGCTTATCAAACATATAAATCAAATAATACCTTTACTTGGGGAAGTTATGTAAGTAATTCGATTAGTAAAATTCCTGAACCAGTTTCAACTTCAACCACCCTTACTGAAGCAACAATTGCTCATACAAATAGCATTGATGATAAAACAAGAAACAAGGATGGTCATCCTTTAATTGAAATTGTTTCTAGAACAAAAAATAGGCTCTATAACAATAGATATGCAACTAATTCTGATTTATTTAAAAAGGGTGATGTAATAAATTCTTCTAATATTTCTCAAGTTTTAGATAGTGGCAAATTTTATGACGGCAGTAATTTTAGCGCTAAATTAACTGTTGATGATATCACAGATGAAGCTGCTACATTAACTATTGAGTTTTAAAAGTAAACTAATAAATAGCTAATAAAAAAAGATCGTTATCGATCTTTTTTAATTGGAAGCAGTTTCTTCAGTTGGTGTTTCTTTCTTTTTTGTAAATAATTTTATAAAGAATTTAACTAACCAACCAACTCCAATATCAATATATGTAATAAGTGCAGTAGCAATTGGATATAAAACTAATAAAACAAAGAAAGAGAACAAGAATCGTAAATTATACTGAGCAAGCCAATCCGACCAATCAGCAAATGGAGGGAATCCATTTGTATCCATTAACATCATATAATCTGTCCAGCCTTGGCCAGATGCTGCTTTAATAATGAAGTTAAGTGGTAAAACAAGTGCTCCGAAAATTAAGATAGGAATCATAGCTTGATTAATTGATTTATAATCTTTTGGCATATAAATTCCAGTAATCATAAGTGACATTCCTACAAAAACGATTACAGCGTGATAAATAACTGAATACATTCCACCATAAGTAAATACTGGATATTGGCTAGCTGCTGATAAATAAACAAAGTTAGATAATCCGGCAACAAGACCTATTGTAGTAAAGAAAGCCATCGAATACTTTTTCATTTTGCTATTTTCTTTACCCCAGGCAACAAATGGTAAGAAATACATTAACATTGAGCAGGTATATAAAGGTAATATTCCTCCCCAGTTAAATGGTTCTCCGTTGATAATATCAAAATAAGAAGAATAAGTGATTTTAACAATTTCATTAATTGGCATAAAAATTGCTAAAATTTTGTAAATTAAAAATACTTTTTCTCTTTTAACTCTTCTTAAAAGAATTGAAATTACAACAATGAGCACAAAAATAATTCCCATTACAAGGAATTGTAGCCATGACATCTTGTCTTCGCCATGATACCCTTTTCCAGCTAAGGTATATGGGTCATCGAAGAAACCATAATTTGAAAGTAATACGCTTAAAAATTTCATACCTACTAACTATATCAATCAAATTTCATTTTGCAACTAAAAAAGATAAAATTTTTCAATTTTATATAAAAAGAAATTTTTTTATCTTTTATCTTTTTCTCTATCTAATCTATAAGCAACAGAAGACTTCAAATACTTTAAGAAATTAGGATCATCACACATTTCTTTTCCTTCTGAGTCGCTTAATTTTGCTACAGGTCTTCCATTAACATATTGTAATTTTATAACGATGTTTAAAGGTTCAACTTTTGTATCGTTACTTACATAAGTTCCGATTCCAAAAGCAACACCAATTTGACTACTAAAAGTATCATATAATTCTTGAGCTTTATCAAAATTTAATGAATCAGAGAAGAGTAGTGTCTTTCCTTTTAAATATATGTTGTACTTTTTATAGTGGTTAATCATTTTTTCAGCCCATTCATAAGGATCGCCTGAATCATGTCTAACGCCACTATAGTTATTTGTCATTGAACGATCAAAATCAAGTAAGAAAAGGTCGGTGGTTATCGTATCAGTTAAAGCTGTACCATTATCACCTAAATATTCTACATACCAGTCTTTCATAGCATAATGATTTGTATAAGCTAAAGGAATTTTATCGATTCCCTGATACATTTGAACATATTCATGAGCATAAGTTCCAATTGGAGTAAGTCCATATTTCATCGCCAAATAGACATTTGATGTACCTGCAAGATTTTTTGTTTCGTTTTTAAGTCTTCTAACGACTTCATCTTGCCATTCTCTAGAAAGCCTACGTCTACAACCAAATTCTGCAAACTTAAAAGTATATGTTCCATCTTTAAATTTCTTAATTTTTTCATCTAATTTAACTCTAGCGGAAGCAACCAAGTCATCATAATTATATTTAAGTCTAAAATATGTTTCGTTGATGATTTCTAAAAGATAAATTTCAAATTGCATTGCACTAAATAGAGGTCCTTTTATATCAACTTTAAGTTCACCTTCATCAGTTAGACTAGTTGTTACATAATCTCTAATCGGGCGATATAATCGTAAAAATTGAACATAGTCTTCTTTAATAAAACGAATAGAGCGAAGATAATCAAGTTCTTGATTTGTAAAAGTTAAAGTGCAAAGATGATCGATTTGTTCATTTATTTCATCTAGCATTTCTTTTGTAAATTTGACATCTTTATTTCTACATTTGAAAAAATATTCACCAACTAGGTCAGTGTGTTTATGGAAAATTACTTGATTCATGTTGAATTTATATAAATCTGTATCAAGCAAAGAATTAATGATTGGTTCTAATTTCATTTTTAACTCTCCTTTTTATATGCAGGCATTGGTAGCAATTTATGAAGATTAATTCTATGTAAATAATCAATACGTTTTTTTACGTTTTCATCAGAAATCTCGCCTGTTCTTATATATTTATCTAAAATTTCATAAGTAAAACCTAATTTTTCTTCATCAGATTTTCCGCTCATTCCATCTTCAGGAATCTTATCAACAAATTTTGAAGGAAGTCCTAATTCTCTTCCAAGCTCTTTAACTTCAGTTTTTGTAAATGCTGAAATAGGGGAGAAGTCACCAGCTGCATCCCCAAATTTTGTTGAGTATCCAACATAGTCTTCACTTAAATTACAAGTGTTAGCAACTCGCCCATTAAAAAGAGCAGAAATTCCATAAAGGGTAGTCATTCTTATACGAGCAGGAGTATTAGTTTTATATGCGTCAACTAAATTTGGTTCAACTCCAGTTACTGTTTGAACTTCATTTTTTAAAGTTTCGACTGGTTCTTTAATGTTAATAATGAAGTGTCTAATTCCAAGTAATTCAACAAGTTCTTTAGAAACATCAATGTCATGTTGTTCACCACATGGCATCAAAACGCCGATTACTCTATCCTTGCCTAAAGCTTTTACAAGTAAAGCAGCAACAATTGATGAATCAGTGCCTCCTGAAATGCCGACAATAGCATTACAAGTAGGTCCATTTTTTTCAAAATAATCTTTTATCCAATTAATTACTTTTTCAGAGTTCTTCATTTTAGTTCCTCCAAATTAAGATTTTATCAAAATTGTGATGTTTTTGATATTCATTTGTTTATTTTTTTATTATTTATAATAAAATATTAAACTGAGGTTAAAGTGTATGGAAGAAAGCAGAAGCACAAAAAGTTTTTTTAAAACATTAAAAGAAAAAGCAATGACCACAACAAATGGTATGGCAATCGGCCTTTTTGGAACTTTAATTATTGGAACTATTATAAATTTATTTTCTAAAATTCCTGGAGCAGAGTTCATTTCGACTTGGGCACTAGCTATACAAGGCTTGATGGGGGCAGGAATTGGTTTAGGTGTTGCTTTATCGCTTAAAAAATCTGGTATTGCTACTGTTGCAATAACTGCTGCTGGGTTTGTTGGAAATTTTGCTTTTATTTGGGTTGAAAGTGGGTGGATGAGCAGTGCAGTTCAATTTAATGTTTTTCAAATTGGAGACCCATTATCATGTTATATTTCTTCGATTCTAGCCGTAATTTCTATAACTTATATTAATAGAAAACAAACTCCTGTTGACTTGATTTTAATTCCTCTTGTCGGATTATTAACTGCTATTTTATATTCTGCATTTTTAGCTGAATGGATACATTTTGTTACCTTATTTATTGGCTGGTTAATTGAAGTTTCGACCAATGCTGTTCCATTTATTATGTGTATTATAATCTCTGTTTTAACTGGTATGGCTTTGACTGCTCCAATATCAAGTGTTGCAATTTGTGTAGCAATTTCTATTGGAAATACACCATTAGCTGCAGCTGCAGCACTAATTGGTTGTTGCACACAAATGGTTGGTTTTGCTGTTCAAACAGCTAGAGATAATAAACGGGGATCTGTGTTAGCAGTAGGACTTGGAACCTCCATGCTTCAATTTAAAAACATAATTAAAAATCCATTAATTTGGATTCCAACAATTGTTACAAGTGCAATTCTAGGACCATTTGCAATGCTTATGCCTTTTGATACATTAGGTGCTGATATGACTAGCACATTATCTGTTGGCGCAGGCATGGGAACTAGTGGAATAGTAGGTCCATTAAACTTCTTAGCAGCAACAAATTATAACTGGATTATCCTTTTAGAGATTATTGGTTTATGTATTGTTGCACCTATAATTTTGGTGTTTTTCTTAGATTTATTATTTAGAAAAATTAATTTAATTAAAAAAGGCGATTTATCTTTAAAAAGTGATATTTAAATTAAAAAGTCTGCAAATCTTAATTATTTTAATAAAAAAAGCATCGAAATGCTTTTTTATTTTGTTTAATTTTCAAGATAATTTTTAATAATCAATGAAAGAACATCTATTGAATTATTTTGATATCCATCATTGTTAATAATAAGGTCAGCATAGTATTGAGAAGGACCGATGATCTCTTCATACATTGGTTGAACCGTTTCAAAATATTGTTTGATAACAGAGTCGTACGAACGACCTCTTTCTTTTGTATCTCTTTCAATTCGTCTAACTAATCGTCTTTCGTTACTTGCTTTGATGAAGACTTTTAAATCACCATAACTTCTAACTTCTTTATCGACAAGAGCCATAATTCCTTCAATGATAATTACTTTTTTAGAATCAACATGTTCAGTTTTGTTAGAGCGGTTATGAACTGAAAAATCATAAATTGGTTTATCTATTGATTTTCCTTCTTTTAAAGCTTTGATATGCTCTCTCATTAATTTCCAATCAAACGCTTTTGGGTGATCGTAGTTTTGTTTTGCTCTTTCTTCAAAAGGCATATTTGAAAGATCTTTATAATAATCATCTATTGGAAAATGAAGAATGTTTTCTTCACCTAATAATTTACATACTTCTCTAATAACATGTGTTTTTCCACTTGCTGTTCCGCCACCAACTAAAACAATTTTTGCCATATTAATTTCTCCTTTAAAACTATATCACGATAAGAGAAGAAAATTATCATTTTTTTGATTAAATTTAAATTTTACATGTACTAATTTTCTACTAGAATTCTACTTTGAAGACTGCTAGTAGATTTTTAGTAGTTTAATTTTAAATAAAATTAATATTTTCTTTTTTAATACAAGTTTAATTTTCGATATGGTAAAATTTTGACATGGCTGAAGCAAATACAAGAACAGAGAAATTTAAAGCTTATCGTGTCGAGATTAAAAAAGATAGTTATTACGGAATTTCTTCAAATCATGCTCCTAAAAAAGTAAAAGAACCAAAGCAGGAAATTGAAAATCCTGAAAAAAGTAAGGAGAACGGTTTTATTAGAAATTATGTAGTCAAGAAAAGACTTAAAGTTATTCTTTATATTTTATTTGTTGCTGCTTTTGTTGGTCTGCTATTATTTTTATTAATTTATTTTGGGGAGATTTTTTTGAGTTTTTAATATGAGAACGTATAGTATTGCAATAGATGGCCCAAGTGCAAGTGGCAAATCTACAGTTGCTAAAATTATAGCAAAAAGACTTGGTTATATTTATGTCGATACAGGTGCTATGTATCGTGCTTTTACATTAGCTGTTTTACGTGCAGGAATTGACCCAAAAGATGAAGAACAAAGTTGCACTTTAATTGGAAAAATTAATATTTCTTTTGATGAAGATAATAATATTACTTTAGATGGCGAAAATGTCGCTAAAGAAGTTAGAAGTAATGAAGTTGCTGATAATGTTAGTTACATTGCAAGTTATAAAAATATCCGTTTAGCTTTAGTTGATGCTCAAAGAAAGATTGCTCAAAATGTTTCAGTCGTTATGGATGGAAGAGACATTGGAACATATGTTTTACAAAACGCAGATTTAAAAATTTTCCAAATTGCTAGCGCTGAAGAAAGAGCAAAAAGAAGATATTTAGAAAACAAAGAAAAAGGTTTAACAACTAGTTACGAAGAATGTTTAGAAAACGTTAATAAACGTGATTATATCGATTCTCATCGAGCTTTTTGCCCTTTAAAACCAGCTGAAAATAGTGTGCAAATTAATACAACTGAAATGACAATTGGTGAAGTTGTTAATAGAATTTTAGATCTTGCTAAACAAAGAGGTTTAAGATAATGTCATTAGGTTTAGTGGCTATTGTTGGTTCCCCAAGTGTTGGAAAATCAACTATTTTCAATCGTATAATCGGTGAGAAAAAATCTATCATCGAAGAGCAAAGAGGCATCACAAGAGATAGAATTTATTCGCATACTTCATGGCTTACAAAAGAATTTGACATTGTTGATACTGGTGGAATCGAAATCGAAAATAGACCATTTCAGCAACAAATTAGAATGCAAGCTGAAATTGCGATAAACGAGGCTGATGTTATTGTTTTTGTTGTTGATGGACAAATTGGTTTAAACGATGATGATCGATTAGTTGCTACTATGCTATATAAATCTAAAAAACCATGCATTTTAGTTGTTAATAAAATTGATGAGAATCATTTAAAAAATAATATCTATGAGTTTTATTCACTTGGACTCGGTGATCCAATTGCTTGTAGTGGTGCACATGGTGTTGGAATTGGTGATATTTTAGATAGAATCATTGAATTACTTCCTAAAAAAGATGAAGAACACAATGATGAAGGATTAAGATTTTCTATTATAGGAAGACCAAATGTTGGTAAATCATCTCTTTGCAATGCAATATTAAATGAAAATAGAGTTATTGTTTCAGATATTGAAGGTACAACTAGAGATGCAATCGATACAAAATTTGTAAGAAATGATAAAGAATATGTTGTTATTGATACAGCAGGTCTTAAAAAACGCGGAAAAATTTATGAATCCATTGACAAATATGCTGCTTTAAGAGCTTTAAGAGCTATTGATTCAAGTGATGTTTGTTTACTTGTTATTGATGGAAGTGAAGGCATTAAAGAACAAGATAAACATGTTGTCGGCTATGCAATGGAAGCTAAAAAAGCAATCATCATTGTCGTTAATAAATGGGATTTAGCTAAAAAAGACAATAACACAATGAATGAATTTACTAAAAACATCAGAAATGAATTTAAATTCTTAGATTATGTTCCTATTGTTTACACATCAGCAGTAAACAAATTAAGAATAGATAATATTTTTGAAATTTTAAATCAAGTTTATGAATCTTATACATTCCAAATTCAAACAAGTGTATTAAATGATATTATTCAAGACGTTCAAATGATGAATGAAACTCCTGATTTTAATGGTGGAAGATGTAGAATATATTATGCTCAACAAGTTTCTTCTAAGCCTTTAACAATTGCTTTATTTGTTAATGAACCTTCATGGATGCATTTTTCTTATTTAAGATATATAGAAAATCGCATTAGAGATTCATTTGAACTCATTGGTTCGCCTATCAATCTAGTATTAAGAAAACGAAAATAATGGGAAAAAGTAGAATTTTACGCTAAAAAATGCAGTTTAGTTTGCTAAACTGTTTTTTTTATGTTTAAATCTAAATTGAAAGGAGATGAGAATTAATGAATAAAGCAGAATTAGTAGCCGCTATCTCATCAAAAGCAGGTTTAACAAAAAAGGACGTTGACGTTGTTGTCGATTTATTATTCGATGAAATTGAAAACACATTAGCCGAAGGTGGCGAAGTTAAGATTTCAGGTTTCGGTAACTTCTTTGTTAAAGATAGAAAAGAAAGAGTCGGAACAAGCCCAGTTGGTGATCATCACAGAATCAAAATCCCTGCAACAAAAACTGTCGGATTTAAACCAAGCAAAAATATCAAAGCTGCAGTTAAATAATAATAATAGGATTAACTGACGAAAAGACTAATATAACTTAGTCTTTTTTTGATACAATTTTTAATATGAATGCTATATTTGATAACTTAAAAGAACTATTTAATAAAAATGGTTTTAGACTTTATATGATTGGCTCTGCAAGTCGAGATTATTTATTAAATAAAGAAATTAAAGATTATGATTTTGTAACAGATGCTACACCTATTGAAATAGCAAAATTTTTAGATTGTGATCTTACTTTTTCTAGATTCGGTTGTGTTAAATATAAGCTTAATAATAAGCATATCGATATTGTTACATTAAGAAGAGAATCAGATTATGAAGATAATCGTCATCCAAATAAAATAATATTTATAAAAGATATTAATGAAGATTATAAGAGAAGAGATCTAACAATCAATGCGATTTATATCGATGAAAACTATAAAATTTTAGATGTATCTAAACAAGGTTATGAAGATTTAAAAAATCATAAATTAAGATTTATTGGCGATCCTCTTAAGCGAATTAAGGAAGATCCTTTAAGAATTTTAAGAGCAAAAAGATTTGCTTTAGAATATAATTTAGATATCGAAGAGTCAGTTAAGAAAATTTTAAAAGAAAATGAATATTTATTAAATGAACTTAATAAAGCTAAAATTGATGAAGAATTAAGAAAATTAAAAGCAGTGGAGGAAAGTTTATGAAAAATATTTCACATATTGTAAATTTTAATTATTTATTAGTGGATTATTATAAAGAATTAGGTTTAAGTGAGAATGACCTTGCTGTAATTTTAGTAATCGAACATTTATCTGAACTTCAAAACGATCTTATCACTGCTCCAATGATTGCTTTAAAGATGAATTTAAGTGAAAAAGAAATCGATGAAATTTTAGCTAAATTATATACTTTAAACATGCTTGAAATTACGACTAAGGGTTCAAAAACTTATACATCTTTAGAACCTCTTCAAAAATTAGTTTATAAAAATTTCCAAGAATCAATTTTTAGTGAAGAAGAAATTCAAAAAGATTTAAAGCGCGACGAAACACGTGAAAAAGTCTTAAGAGAAATGGAAAAATTACTTAATAGAACATTATCTCCAATTGAAGTCGAAAGAGTTAATAGTTGGATTTATGATGGCATTTCTGAAGATATAATTATGAATTCTATTTTAGATGCGAAAATGAAAAATATTAATAATATTAATCAAGTTGATAGATTAATTCTTCATAGAATGAGAAGAGAAGATCAAGCTGGTAATGAAATTAAGTGATAAAACAATAATTATTCAAAAATATTTTGATGAAATTTTGCCTAATCCTGGATGTGAACTTACTTACAATTCAGATTATGGCTTTTTAATTTCGGTCATGCTAAGTGCTCAAACAACCGATAAAAAAGTAAATAAAGTAACTGATATTTTATTTAAAAAATATCCAACATTACTTGCTTTAGAAAATGCCAATATTTCCGATATTGAAGAGATAATTAGACCTTTAGGTCTTAGCAAAAATAAATCAAAAAATCTTAAAGCTATTGTTCATGAATTGCTTGTAAATTATGAAGGAAAAGTCCCAAAAGATAAAAACAAATTAATGAAACTACCAGGAGTTGGAAATAAAACAAGTAATGTTGTTTTAATTGAACTTTTTAAAATACCAGCTTTTCCTGTTGATACACATGTTTTTAGAGTTTCAAAAAGACTTGGACTTGCTAATGAAGAAGATGATGTTCTTGAAGTAGAAAAGAAATTAATGAAAATTTTTCCAAAAGAAAATTGGATTAAATTACATCATCAATTTATTCATTTTGGAAGATATTATTGCAAGGCAATCTCTCCAAGTTGCACAAATTGCAAATTGAAATGTTTATGTAAAAATTACGGAAATTAATAAATATAATGTTCTATTGCTTTAATATAATCTAAAGGAGGATTTAATCCTCTTTTTATTTCTATACCTTTTTCTAAAAAATATTCATAAGGAATTGATGATTTTTTATGTGTTTCAATATAATCAAATAAGTCAAAACTAAACAAAATGAAATATTTTTCTAGGTTATAAAATTCTATAAAAAAGAATGAAACGCCATTATTTTTTATCACATTTTTTGCATGTTCAAGTTGGTTTTTTCTTATATTTGAAAGAGGAAAACTAGTTTTTGAAGCAACACTTTTAGCCTCAAAATCAATGAATTTTCCTCTAAAAACGCCACAATAATCCGTAGTAGATTTATAATCAAAATATGCCTCAGTTATCGTATTATTGTTACATTTAACAATATGAATAGGGGTAGGTTTTTTGTAAATTAAAGCTATATCATTTTCCAAATAATATTGATTAGATTCATTAATTTCTTGTTCGAAGGACATCCCTCGATTT
>CAMNHN010000030.1 GCA_946539555.1 uncultured Mollicutes bacterium
AAAAGTACGTTTAAAACGTTTTTCTATACAAATTTTACATCTATGTCCACCTTCTGCTTCATCTTTAAAAGGCAGTAAATCAAATATAAATTCATCATGATTATATGTGTCTTTTATAATTTTAATTGAGGTTTTGCAGGTTTTTTCAACAAATTCTACATATTTTGTTAAAGCTTCAAAACGTTTTTCAAATTCACTTTCAGGATAAATATTAGAGTTTGTGTAGTAAACTGTAATATCAAATAAATCAGTTAAAAAAACTAGTGGGAAACAAGAACACGCACCACAACAAATATGAAGTAAAAGTTTTGGAAGTTCGCCTTTAGGAGTTTCACTTCTTATCTTGTTATAGTCTTTTAAAAATTCTCTATAATAATTTCGCTTTTCTTTCATATTAATAAATGAACATTGAATCTCCAAAAGAGAAGAATCTATATTTATTTTCAACAGCGTGTTTATAGCATTCTAAAGTGAATTCACGTCCCATGAATGCAGATACAAGCATTACTAAAGTTGATTTAGGCAAATGGAAATTTGTAATTAAACAATCAACAGCTTTATATTCATAACCTGGAGAAATAAATATTGATGTTGAACTACTTTCAGCTTTAAATTCATTAAATTTATTAAAGTTACTTTCTAATGTTCTTACACTTGTTGTTCCACAAGCAACAATTCGTCTTCCTTCTTTTTTAGCTTTGTTTAATTCGTCTGCTGCTTCTTTGCTTACAATATAAGTCTCACTATGCATTACGTGATCATCAGTATCTTGGACTTTAACAGGTCTAAATGTTCCTAAACCAATATTTAAAGTTATATCAACAATTTTTACGCCTTTTGCTTCAAGTTTAGCTAATAATTCAGGAGTAAAATGAAAACCAGCTGTTGGAGCCGCAGCACTTCCTTCTACTTTTGCATAAACTGTTTGATATTTACTATTATCATCGACTTGTTTATGAATGTAAGGAGGTAAAGGCATTAATCCAATTTTATCGAGTTCCTCTAAAAATATACCTTTATAATCGAATTTTATGTGTCTGATGCCTTCATCAAAAGTTCCTACACAAGTTCCAATTAAAATATCATCTTTAAAATGTAAAACCGATCCAACTTTAATTGCTTTTGCATTTCCGCATAAGCATTCCCAGGTATCTTCACCTAAATCTTTAAGTAAAAGTACTTCTACTTTTGCTCCTGTTTTTTCTTTTGTTGCAAAAAGTCTAGCTGGAATAACTTTAGTATTATTTCTTACTAGCACGTCTCCAGCTTTAAAGTAATCTAAAATATCATGAAAAATCTTATCTTCATAAGTCTTCTTAGTTTTATTAACTACTAAAAGTTTGCACTCATCTCTAATTGATGTTGGCTCTTGAGCAATTAATTCTTCAGGTAAATAATAATCAAATAAATTTATATCCATAACGATTTTTAATTATATTAAAAGAATATAAACTTTTGAATATAAAAATTATGCTATAGTAATATATGAAGAGAATTTTTATGAAAAAAAGAGTTTTATTGCCAACTATTCAAATTTTACTAGTCTGCTCTGCATGTGGATCATCTTATAGTGCATCTAACATTGCTACTGCAGCTAATGCCGAATTTAGAAATTATGATTTCGATAAAAAAGGTAATTACTTAGACTTTAAAAACAAAGTAATTAATTTTAGTTCTACTTTTTCTGATAAATATAATTCTTTTTACACCGATGAGAACAAAATCTTTTCTCCTTTATCAGTATTTTTATGTTTAGGAATGCTTTCTCAATGCACAGCTAACGATTCTTCTCAAGAAATTTTAGATTTCTTTGATATTGATAATTCTTTACTTGTTGAAAACTATAAATATTTATTTGAACTTCAAAATAAATATAAACTTGGTAACGATCAAAAAGTCATAACTGAAGAAACAACCAATTCAATATGGATTGAAAATAATTTTGAATACAAAAAAGATGCTCTTATAAATTTAGCAAATAATTTCTATGCAGATTCTTTCCATATGGATTTTATTAACAATCCTTTAAATTCAGCAAAAATAATTCAAGATTATATTAAAGATAAAACAAGAGGCTTAATTGATATTTCACTTGAACAATATATTAGTGATTTAACTCGATTAGTAATTTTAAATACTTTATACATGAAAGATTTGTGGAACGAAGAAGGCTTTGATTTAAACGAAACTAAAGACCTTAAAGAGTTTGTAAATTCAGATGGTTCTCATAAAAATACAAAATTAAATATTTCTTATTATTTTCATGGTAAACCTATATCTACTGAAAAATATTCTACCTTCCATGTTTTTAGTGATGCTAATTTTGAATTGAGATTTATTGTTCCTCAAGAAGGATATAAAGCTACTGACATGTTAAGAAAAGATATCTTAAGTGAGATTCATTCTATAAAAGATTTCACACCTACTGAAAATGAAGGAAAAATTGTTAATAAAACTAAAGTTTATTTTCCTTCATTCGAATCAAGTTCAAATGTAGATTTAAAAGAAATGTTTAAGCAAACAACAAATGTTAAATCAATCTTTGATCCTTTAGTTTCTGATTTTTCAGCAATTTCTGCTAAAGAAGATTTGGTTTGCTCAGCTTTAGTTCATGCAGCAAAATTAAAGGTTAATAGAAAAGGTATGGAAGGCGCTGCAATAACCGTCGCAATTGGAGATGCTACTTCACCAGGTCCAAATGATGAAATCGAATATCGCTATTTTGATTTCTTTGTTAACAAAGCGTTTGCTTATGAACTTCTTGATTCAAATGGTTATCCATTATTTGTTGGAACTGTTGATAAATTAAATTAAAAAAAGAGTCATCTAAATTATACTTAAAAATCAAAGCTCAAATTGCTTTGATTTTTTCAAAAATATATCTGTTTTGCATGGTTTTTAAATTATTCATACAAAAAAAGTTTCATTTTAGAAACCTCTTTTGTCACCATATTTTTTTAATATCTCATCTTTATATTCTTTAAATCTGTCTTCTTGAATAGCTACTCGAGCCCCTTCAACAATCGAGATTAAAAATCTAATGTTATGGATTGAAAGGAGTCTAGCTCCAAATGATTCTCCTGATACATATAAATGTCTAAGATAAGCTCTTGTATAATTTTTACAAGTATAACAATCACATTCAGGGTCAAGTGGAGTGAAATCTCTTTTATACATTTCTTTTCTTATATTGATTCTTCCATTGTGGGTCATTAAAGTTCCATGACGTGCGATTCTAGTAGGAAGAACACAATCCATCATATCGATGCCTTTTGCTATTCCTTCAAGAATATAATCTAAACTTCCAACACCCATTAAATATCTTGGTTTATCTTCTGGAAGATACTTAATTGCATAATCAATCATTCTAAAACAAACTTCTTTTGGCTCTCCAATTGATGTGCCACCAATTGAATATCCATCAAAATCAAGTTTAACAAGTTCTTCAGCGCTCCACTTTCTTAAATCTTCAAAATCTCCACCTTGAACAATTCCAAATAAAGCTTGATCTTCTCTTTTATGAGCATTCTTTCCTCTTTTTGCCCATCTATAAGTTCTTTCAGTACTCTTTTTAGCGTATTCATAACTTGCTGGATAAGGAATGCATTCATCAAAAGACATTGCAATATCTGCACCAATCTTTTCTTCGATTTCAATTACTTTTTCAGGAGTAAACTTTATGGTATCGCCATTAAGATGAGACTTAAAAGTAACGCCTTCTTCAGTAATTTTGCGGTTATCAGCAAGTGAAAAAACTTGATAACCACCGCTATCTGTAAGCATTGGGCCATCATAATTCATAAATTTTTGAACGCCACCTGCTTCTGCTACAATATCTTCTCCTGGTCTTAAATGAAGATGATATGTATTTGCTAAAATTACTCCAGCTCCTAGAGATTTAACCTCTTCTGGAGATAAGGTTTTAACGGTTGCTAAAGTACCTACAGGCATAAACATAGGGACTTCACAATCTCCATGTGGAGTATGCAAAATTCCATAACGTGCACCTGTAGTTTTATCTATATGTTTAATTTCTAAATAAAATCCTTTAGCCCCCATTTTTTTACCGCTTAAAATCTAAATTTCTTGTTGCCTCAATTAACTTATAAAAACCATCTCTAGTTTTTGTTTTTGTAAATACCATAATTAATGGATATCCAAAACATGTAATACAAACAAATTCTCCTAAGGCAACCCATCCTGCCATAACCCAGAACATTTCACCTAAAACAAATTCATCTCCAGTACCTAAACAACTTAACCAGATTGTAATTGGAACAATAATCCCGTTTGCAATTGTAGGAATTAAACTTGCAACAAATAAATTTTTAACTAATTTTGATAAAAAGACGATTATCAAACAGCCAATTAATGTTGCTCCTGTTCCTAATACCATATCAAGTGGACCGACTGTTGACATAATATTTGCTAAGAAACATCCAAGAGTAAGTCCAATCGTATAAGTTGGATTAAAGAATACTAATAAGTTTAATGCTTCACTAATTCTGAATTGAGAAAATTCATAAGATAGTGGGCCACATAGCATTGTAACGACAGCGTACAAACAAGCAATAAATGCATTAATAGCAATAACTCTTGTTGTAACATTTTTCTTGAACCAAGAAACTATTCTTGATTCTTTTTTTAATTGTTCTTCCATACGGAAATATACCCCCTGTTAAATTTTACGTGTGGTTAGTCATGGGAAAGACACACGAGTCGAGTGTTATTATACATTATATTTAATATCTATTAAAGAAAAAAAGAGAATTTTATTTTTACTAAAATTCTACTATTTTTCTACTAAATATCTAGTTTTTGCAGGTTTTTTTCTACTTAGAAGATAATTTATCACTTTCTTCTTTTAAAAGCTTCTTAATAATCTTGATATCTTTTTTAGTTAAGCTATAACCTGTATCAAGTATTCCACCTTGAACAGTCATAGTTTGATAAATGTAATCAACAAAACTTTCATATTGCTCGATATCTTTACTTCTTACATATTCAGTTCTTTTAACTACTTCTTTATTTTGATCATCATAATCAGTTTTAATGCCGTCGAGATAGTCTTTAACGTTTGCTTGATTATCAAAATATATTAATGCATTAAATTTACTTAAGTATTCAATTAAAATGTCATCTTTAATACCAGTGTCACGAGAAAGATCGGAAACTGTATAAACTTTCCTTTTTGTCTTTTCAATGGCTTTAATTATTTTTTGTAATTTTGTTTTATTAAGTGACATATTAATTTAATTATATATAAATTATCAAATTTGAAAATAACAATTACATTAATGCGCCTGGGCCATCATAAGATTCATCATAAATCATGATGATGAATTCAGGATGGTCAATAAATGGATTTCTATTGTGTTGATAATCTTTATCAATAATATTATTTCTATTCATTTCAAAATTACTGACAGGATCCTGTCCACTTGTTGCCCATTTATATAAGTATTTGAAATTTCCATGTTTTCCTTTAGCACCACTTGTGAAATTTCTATATCCACTAGGAATTTCACCACTAACTTCTAAATCATAAGTATCACCGGTATCATAACGTGTTGCCATGTAAAAAATCATTCTAGCAATATCGCCTTTAAATTCATCTTTTGGTTCAAAATAGCCGTCTGTTTTGTAATTGCCAGTCATATCAGAAGTTGCCCAACTTAAATTTGCAACGCTATTTGCAGAAGTATGTGAGATTTCAGCAAAATCATAATTACTTCTAGTGCTATTTAAATTTGAATTGCATGGTCTTAAATGGTGCATATCTGTACCTGTTGGTTGAGTTTCGCCAAAATTGCCTTTAGATTTAGCCCATGTATGCTCTTTATTAAATGATGTGGATTTTTTTACTGAGCCTTGATAAGTAAGAATTATGTTATTTGAATTATCAGGATCGACATCAGTTTTAAGCATATAACTGTTTAAAGAACTATAACTATAGGAAGTATGTCCTTTAATTATGTTATGAAGAGCATCTTTTAAAGCTGCGCCTTTTAATCCTTTGCAAGGTGCGTAATAATCTAAATCTCTATAAGGTTTAATCTTGTTATTTCCCATTAAATAGGAATAATCAGGATTTTTAGAAGAGTCTCCTGGCTGAGGATCAGGTGTAACTGGATCATCAGGTTGAGGATCTGGATTTACTGGATCATCTGATTGAGTTCCAGGATCTTCATGAGGATTATCTGTATTTCCACTATCATCTTCTTTACCAGCATTTTTAACACGAGACATAAAATCATCACAACTTGTTGTAAAGATTGCTCCGAATGTTATAGATGAGATTAATAATAATTTAGTAATTTTTTTCATAACTTAAAATATATCACTATTAAAGCAAGAAAACCAATGTTAAGTGTATCCACTAATTTTAATTACATTTCTAAGCAATATTTTACATTTAATTTCCAAATATTTTATCTGCTTCATCAAATTTATTTAATAAATCTGGAACAGTTAATTTAGCTTTTTCTTCTCCTCTAACATCTAAAATTATATGTCCTTGATAAAACATGATTAATCTTTCTCCATAAGTTAAAGCATCTTTCATGTTGTGAGTAATCATTAAGGTTGTTAAGTGATTAGTTTTGACGATTTTATCGGTTAAATCTAAAACTTTCTTTGATGTTTTTGGGTCAAGTGCGGCAGTATGTTCATCTAAAAGTAATATTCTTCTATCTTGATTAAAATCATGTAAAGAATTATTAAATTCTATATAAGCATCAATTTTTTCATCATCATTTAATGCTTTTTCTATTTTTTCAAGATAGATTTCTTTTCTTTTTATATAGAACTCTGTAGCTACTTTTTTATATTCTTTTAAATCTTCTTTAAGTTGCTTTTTTAATTCATTCTTTTCTTTTGAAGATGTTTCTTCATTAATTTTAATTCTTAATGCGCCAGAATGAATATCGCAATACATCGAAACAAATTCTTTTAAAGTGTCGACTCGAGTATCTGAAGCTGCCATTAAAAGAGTTAAAGCCTGACGTTGACCTCCGCTCATTAAGCCGACCTTTTGACCAAGTGAATTTTCTAAGCCAAGATGAAATTCTGATAATTGGCGTTTAAAATACTCTTTTAAAATACTCTTAGAAAAACCCCATTTAATAGGTGAACGATGTTTTCCTTTTCTAAAAGATAGTTCCATATTTTCTAAACAAGACATGTCTCCTGCGGTTCCCATCATTGGATCTTGGAAAACACGACCAAAATAATTAGCTCTTTTATGTTCTCTTAATCGAGTAATATCCATTCCACCAAGAATTACACTACCTTCATCAGGTATCATGACTCCTGAAATAATATTCATTAAAGTTGATTTTCCTGAACCATTTCCGCCAATTATAGTAATAAATTCTCCATCATTAACAGTTAAACTGATGTTGTCTAAAGCAATGCGTGTATCTGCAGCATTTCCAGTTAGGTTGAAGGTTTTCGAAACGTTTTTAATTTCAAGCATTTTCTATACCTCCGATCTTTTTCTTCTTTTTAAATAATTTGATGAAAAACGATTTTATAAATGGTAAACACAAAGCAAGAGTAATAAGAATTGCATATAATAAATTCTTTAATTCAGTTGGTAAGCCAA
The DNA here is from genome assembly GCA_946539555.1 of uncultured Mollicutes bacterium. Classification (GTDB taxonomy): domain Bacteria; phylum Bacillota_I; class Bacilli_A; order RFN20; family CAG-826; genus Onthovivens. Next base: position 7,607 of record CAMNHN010000030.1, read on the forward strand.
GTTTTAAAGCAACATTAACAATAATAAAATATACGATTGCTCCTAAAGAAACTGATATTAACCAATTTTTGAAATTACGTTTACCAAAAATTGATTCCCCTATCAAAATTGAAGCTAAACCAATTACTAAATATCCAGCAGATGATTTGATATCCATTGATCTAGAATCTTGAGCATATAACGCTCCAGCAAGTCCAATTAAAGCATTTGAAATTGTGACTGCAACAATTGTAGCTAAATCAGTATTAATACCTTGAGAGCGAGCCATTTTTTCATTAATTCCTGTTGCTCTAATTGCCATTCCATATTCTGTGCCAAAGAAGAAATATATGATAAATATCGCAACTATTGCAATGAGCGCCATAATTGAAGATTCAATAACCATGTTCCAAATTCCACCAGGATAGAAAACTGAATAAATCGTATTATCATTTCTTCCTAGAACAACAAGATTAGTAAAGGCTTCTTCAACTGTTGCTCCCATTATGGCCATTGCAACAGAGGTTGCAGCAGTCATTGTGATAATTCCACTTAAAAGTTTTGGTATTTTTAGCTTTGTATTTAAAAGTCCAGTAATTAATCCACAAATTGCTCCACCAAATAAAGCAACAAGTGTTGCAAGTGCAGGATTACCACCATTTTTGATAATAGTAACGCATAAAGCACCACCTATTAAGAAACTCCCTTCTGCTGTTAAATCAGCAAAATCAAGTAGCCTATAAGTGATGAAAATTCCTATTGCAAGTAATGCGCAAGGAATTCCACTTGTTAAAATAATTAGGACTAAATTTAAAAAGTCCATCATTGCTCCTTTCTATTCACCATTTACATCACGAAACTTTGCTAAAGCAGTTTCAGGTAATTTAATCTTTGCATCAAATAAATTAGCACTAGACATTAAATAACTACATTCACTAGCAGTCATTGATTTTACTGGAAGTTGATCTGGTCTTTTTCCATCTTTAATAATTTGAGCAGCCATATTTCCTGTGACTTTTCCTAATTCGAAATAATCAATTGATAAAGTGACGTGCCCACCATTTTTGCATTGTGATTCTTCTCCAACAACACAAAGAACACCTTTACTATCAACAGCATTTTTTATAGCATCCATATGTGCTGCTATGTTGTTATCAGTAGGAATATAAAGTGCTTGAATTCCTTCTGAACAAATTGCATTTGCAACAGAAGCAATATCACTTGAATCATTACAAGTTTTAACAACAACATTTAATCCTTGTTTTTCTGCTTGTGCTTTAGCTTGATCAGCTTGTACTTTTGAATTTGTTTCACTTTGAGTATACATTACTCCGATTTTTGTAGCTGAAGGGATGCACTCTTTAATTAAATCGATTTGTGCTTCAACTGGATTTGCATCGCTAGTACCTGTAACATTTTGACCAGGTTTTTCTAAAGTCTCAACAAGTTCGGCATCAACTGGGTCTGTAACGGCAGTAAATAATATAGGAAGAGTTGAACCAGCATTAATAGCTGCAGATTGAAGAGAGATTGAAGCACCAGTTCCAATTCCTAAAACCACATCATCATTTGTTACCATGGTTTTAGCAAGCGTATTTTGATTTGCTGAATCGCCGTTTGCATTTTGATAATCAAATGTAAATGTAATTCCTTTTTCTTCTAAAGCTTCTTTAAAACCTAAGCGAGCTTGGCTTAAGGCGTCGTGCTCAACAGGTTGTAAAACACCAATTCTAATATTCTTTTCATCTTTTGGAGCGAATTTCCAAGTTTCCATGTCGATACGACCATTTCCACATGAAGTTACTCCACATGTTGCTAAAAGTGCAGCTGCTATCATAAGTTTTTTCATTTTCATAAATACAAACCTCCAAAAATAAAAACTTGAGCATCGGTAACGCTCAAGCCATAGATTCATATTTATTAGTTTAAGTGTTACCAATTTAAATCAATAACACTTATTACTAAAATCACACAATGTTATTGATTGCGGTTATAGTAATAATAAAAGTAAAAAGAATTAACACATTTAATCAATTTTGACATAAAGAGTTCCTCCTTTTCCTTTCGCTAAGGAAATTTTATGCCTGATATTTTTTAATAATTACTTCTAACCTAAAATCTTAATATTTTCTTAATGCCTTTTTTGAAACAATACTCAATAAAAAGAAGGAACGTGCCAAAACTATTATCCTTTCATTCAGCGTTTATTACCTGAATTTATTTGCACGTCCCTTCTTTATTTATATTTTTATTATATCAATATATTGATATAAGCAAAACACAATTTTTTGAAAGTATATTAATTTTCATCAAGAAGATTTAAAATTTCAAAATATTCTTCTTCTAATTCACTTTTTTCGTCTATCAAAGCATCAATTTCTTTATAATCTTCAAAATCTAAATTAAGTAAATCATTTATTTCATTCAATCTATTTTCGATGGTTATCATCTTTTCTTTATATTCTTTAATCTTGTTATTTGATAATTTAGATTTGGTTTCTAATTTATCATAAATAAGTGGTTTCTCTTTTTTGCTATTAATGATAGTTTCATCTTCTTGATTTGAAACATTAATTCTTTCTTTTAAATCTTCGTAGTTACCTTCAACAACTAAACTTTCCTCTTTTGACAAATACAAAATATAGTCAGCTAATGAGTTAATAAAATATCTATCATGAGAAATAAAAATTATTGCACCACCATAATTTTTTAAAGTTTTTAATAGGCATTCTTTAGTAACCATATCTAAATGATTGGTAGGTTCATCAAGAATTAAAACATCGTATTCACTTAAAGATAAATCACAAAGAACAAGTCTCATCTTCTCTCCATTAGAAAGTAAAGTGCAGTTTTTAAAAACATCTTCTTTTCTAAATAAGAATCTGCCAAGAGCTGTACGCAATTCGGAATCTAATTTCTTTGGGTACTTTTCTCTTAGATAATCTAAGCATGTTGCTTTAGAAACAAATTCATAATCATTTTGTTTAATATATCCAATTTTTAAAGACCTTAATTCTTTAATTTCTCCAGAAATAAGAGGTTTTTGCAAGGTTATTGACTTTATTAATGTAGTTTTACCTATTCCATTATCTCCTACAATTGCAAGTCTATCTTTGCCATAAAGTGTAAAAGAAAACGGAGGAAATAATCCAGAATCATAACCAGCAACTACATTATTAAATTCTAAAAGACCTTTATTTTTTAAGTTGCTTCCTTCGATATTGAATTTTATATTTCTATTTTCTTTTTGTGGTTTATCAATATGGCTAGCTTCTAAACGTTCTAATTTATGAACTCTATCTTTTGCTCGAGAAACAAATCTTGGTTTAGGCATATAAAATTCAATGAATTTTCTTAAACGTTCCATCTCCTCTTCTTCACGTTCATATTTAGCTAATTCTTGTTGATATCTGATCTCTTTTTCTTTCAAATAATCATCATAACCAAGGTTATAAGTGACAATTTTATGATTTTCAAGGTCTAAAATTTTTGTTGCTAGAGTTTCTAAAAAATATCTATCATGAGAAATAAAAAGAATAGTACCTTTATATGATTTTAAATACTCTTCTAGCCATTCAATTGTAGATATATCTAAATGATTTGTAGGTTCATCAAGAAGGAGCAAATCATAATCGCCTAAAAGCAATTTTATAAAAGCGATTTTCATTCTTTCTCCACCTGATAAAGTGGCGATTTTCGTGTTTAAAATTTCTTTTGGAAAATGAAACTTGGTAATGTATCCTTCAATTTTATTATCTAAATTAAACGAACCATCTTTATTTAATTTTTCTAATAATTCGTTATATTTTTCTAATAAATTTTCTGATTGATTCTCGCTTAATTCTGCACTCAATTTATAAAAATAGTTGAGTTCTGCAAGGTTTTTTGAAAAGACTAACATTAATTCTTCTTTTACAGTATTATTAATATCTTTAATTGCATCTTGATTTAGATAGCCAATTTTTGTTCCATTTAAAATCGAAATTTCTCCAACTTTATCTTCTTTTGGAACAAGAGTTGGTTCTTCTTCTTTTAAAATTAATTTGAAAAGTGTTGTCTTACCACAGCCATTATTTCCAACAAGAGCAACTCTTTCACCTTTATTAACATTAAAACTCACATGATCCAAAATAAGATCAAGAGAATAATATTTAGTGACATTTGAAAAACTGATTAAAGACATACAAATTATTATATCTATTTGCTAACTTTAATTCATTAAAAAACGAACACTTTCGTGTTCGCTTATATTAGTGGAATCTTGCGTAAAGATTTTTAATTTCTTTATGCGATTCATGACTTCTAATAACATCAGCAATCATTTCAGCAATAGAAATGACTTTGATTTTTGGATTTGATTCGAATTCAGGGTGCTCGATTGTATCTGTAACAACAACTTGCTTGATATAATCGGCACTATTAATTTTTTCAAGAGCATTACCATTAAATAATGCATGAGTACAACAGATTATTACTTCTTTTGCACCTTTATCTTTTAACATTTTTGCACCAGCACAAATTGTTCCGCCAGTATCAATGATGTCATCTATCATGATACATGTTTTACCTTCAATATCACCAACAATATTAACAACTTCTGCTACATTAGCTTTTGGTCTACGTTTATCGATAACAACAAGGCTTGTGTCAGGAATAAAATTAGCTAAATCACGTGCTCTATATAAAGCACCATGATCTGGAGCTACAACTGAAATTGTTCCATTGGTTTTTGGATTTTGTGTATCTAAATATTCATTCAAATATTTTGCAAATAAGAATGAAGGTGATAGGTTATCAACTGGAACTCCAAAGAACCCTTGAATTTGCGCAGTATGTAACTCAACAGTTAATACACGCTTAACGCCTGCGTTAGTGAATAAATCAGCGACCATTCTCGCACTAATTGGCTCATTGTAATGGGCGATTCTATCTTGTCTAGCATAGCCATAATATGGCATGATGACCGTCACTTCACGACAGTTAGCTCTTTTGACACCATCAATAAAAATGAGTGTCTCCATAATCCTATCATTAACAGGTTTACATGTAGATTGAATAATGTAAACTTTCTTGCCTCTTACATCAACTGATGAAGTTGCAAGACATTCACCATCAGCAAAATGTAGAATCTCGTTCTTGCTTCTTTCGATGCCTAGAAGAGCGCACACTTTGTTAGTGAGTTCAATGCTTGAAGTTAATGAGAATACTAGAATATCTTTTATCATAAATAAAAGCCTCCTACTTCAATACAAAAAATATAACACAAAAGGGAGGCTAATTAAATATTTAGTTAAAATTAATTTGGGTAGAAAATTTTAAATTATTATCAAAAGTAATTGA
>CAMNHN010000031.1 GCA_946539555.1 uncultured Mollicutes bacterium
AAATGTTTATAAAAATAAAAGGACTGACACTATTGTATCAATCCTATGTTTCTAAGTTGACAACAACTTCTTTTTTTATAACAATAAATTCATTAATCGACAATTGGACTTTGAAATGCATTCATTCATCGACAATTGGAGACATCATCGATTGTCGAGACACGTACGTTAAAATACGTGTTTTTTATTACTTTTTTGAAGCTTTTTAACATATTGACTATTTCTTGGACGCCTGGTTGAGAGTCGTCATAGTTTCTGCTATCTCACTTGGAGATGATCCAGTAATGTACATCGAATAAACAAGCCTTACAATTTCGGCTTCTTCTTCCACCACTATATATCTGTCCGGTTTATCTGGATCGACCCGATAGCCAAATAATCTAGGTGTTAAGAAATTACCCCTAGCAAATCTATTGTCAATAGACCAGTTCATTATTTCACTTTTAGTATGAGATTCTTCCTGAGCAAAAATGGCTAAGATATTAAGCATTACGTCAGAAGAATTATCGCCAGTATCAATTCCTTCGCTTTCAAAGAATACTCTTACTGGTGGTTTTAGGCTTTTAAGTTCTCTAACCGTTTCGATACAAACAACAACATTTCTAGAAAATCTAGAAACCGACTTAGTTACAATCAAATCAATTTTGCCTAATCGACAATCATTAATCATGCGAATAAATTCATCGCGGTGCTTTAAAGATGTGCCAGATATGCCTTCATCAGCATAAATGCCTACCATCTCCCAATTCTCGTGATTGCCGATATATTCTTCGTAATATAACTTTTGCAATTCAAAAGAAGAAGTCTGTTCTATGTTGTCGGTCGATACACGGCAATAGGCCGCAACCCTTAATTTTGTTGTTGTGTCACGGATAGATATAGGTTCAGCGGCTTTGATAACCACTATTTTATCGGCTCTATAGCCTTTTTGCCTATCACGTACCTTTTGTTTTTCTTCTTCTGTTGCCATTTATATTCTCTTCCAGATTAAAAGTTCTTGTAGTTAGATTCTAAGTCAAAAAGCAATAGCGTTATTACGCGATTATTTCATACGAATTAGTCTAATTTTCCGACTAATTACTTGATATGCCTTCGCTATGTATTGATACATACATACAAAGCGTGTGCTAATCAGTCTGTTGTCGGCATTAAGCCGTATATTTTGGTTGACACTAAATATTTATTCTTTCAACTTATGGCAAGAAGGTCAGAAATACTATTTGATTGCGTCGGAAGCGCACAACCTCACATTTCAAAAGATTATGTTACAAAGATGTATTTTGCGCTTCCTCCATTAGAAGAGCAACAACGCATAGTTGATAAAATCAATTCCTTTGAGCCATTATTACAGGAATATGATTCATTTGAAAAGAAGTTAACTAAATTAGAAGAAGAATTTCCAGAAAAACTAAAGAAATCAATCCTTCAATATGCTATTGAAGGAAAATTAGTAAAACAAGATCCAAATGATGAACCGGCCTCAGTTCTTTTGGAACGAATCAAAGCAGAAAAAGAATCGCTTATAAAAGCTGGTAAAATTAAGCGCGATAAAACGGCATGGATATCAAGGTGACGATAAAAATTATTATGAGAACTTGCCATCTGGATGGGCCCTTGCTAGATTATCTGATTTGGGAACTTATAAGAAAGAAAAACGAAGCACAAGCTTCATTATGGTATTTACATTTACTAGAGGATGAAATATTCCTCTTTATTGTGATATGCCCGTGTTGTGACAATTGACCTAAAAACCTTGTCCATGTTGTGGCATTTAAGAGCATCAATTAAAATTTAGGGAACGTATTACAAAAATATTTTTATTTATGAATAAAAAATCAAAATTGATAAACGAAATTTAAAATTCGCTTTGATTTTTCAATTTTGAAAATCTAATTTAAAATTTAAATTTTTTCATTAATAATTTTAATTTCGAAATCGTTTTCGGTTTTTAAACAAACTGTAATAATATGGTTTTTATACCATATAGTTTTATTAAAAAATTTGTATCCGTTATATTCATGAGCTGAATTTAAAGGAAGCGAAGGAATATCTTTTAAGTTTAAAGAAATACCATTTCCAATCATTTTTCCAATCGCTTCTTTGTTTGTCCAAATTTCAAAAAACTTCTCATAACTATCAATATATTTTTGCTCTTCTAGATTCGTAACATTATTAATTAAAGACTTTTCTACATCTCTAATTTTTTCTATATCAATTCCAATATTAGTTTCGCTTTTTGCAAAACAAACAAGTCCTTTGGAATGAGAAATATTAAAATAAATATTTTCATTTAATGGCTTTCCATAATCATTTAAAAAATAATTTCCGATATATTTATTTTTAAATATTGCCGATGCAATTTTTTCTTTTTTTGAAATTTCAATTTTATAATTCTCAATTTCTTCAAGATTGTTTTTATTAATGAATTTATAATTTTCTAATTCTTCTAAAGAAAATAAATTTGTATCAATGACATGAACTTCCACTATTTGCATAATTTTATTCCTTATTTAATTTGTTCATTTTCTTTTCTACTTCATTTAAGGTTTTAAAAAATCCCCAGGTTGCGACAGCTGGACCAACTAAAACAAATATGCCAAGAACATTCCGCCAAAACATATGTTTCCACGATGTATGTGGTTTAATATTTAGTTCGATAGCTTTCCTTTTTATATCTTCGCAAACTCTAGCCATCCAAATTAATGTGTAAATAAATAGTGTAGGTATTCCTAGAAGATAAGCAACAAAATATGGTTGAATTTTTTTCTTTAAAATATAGTTAAATTCCTTTTCTAAAGATAAAGGCATATAAAGCAAAAAGAAAATTCCTGCTGTACAGAAATCAATTGTTCCAAGCAAAAAACCAGGTCTATTTGTGTGTTTAAATTTCATAATTTTAAAAATAATCAAGATTTAGAAGGTTTTTCCTTCTTTTTTCCTAGCAATTCGTCAACTAAAGGTATTAATGGATTTAAGAATAATTCAACTAATAACAAATATAAATGGATCAATGCGTGATGTTCAGTTGGTTCAATAATTAGCATAATTGAAAAAACAATTACTGTTAATGATTCAACAAAACTTACAATTCGAGGAAGCCAAGCTTTAAGTTCTACAATTACTTCTTCAATTTCATATGCTTCTCTTAATATCGACCAAATTGCCCAAATAATACATACTGAAGTATAAGAAACATCAACAAAAGCAATTGTAAAAACTAATACGATTTCAATTGCTCCAAGATATATTTTCTTTTGATGAAGTATTTTGTGTCTTGAATATATAAGTTCAAAAAACAATTCTTCTAAAGCGTAAAGCAACATTAAAGTTGCTATAAAATATTTTAAATGTTCAATTAAATAATCTCTAAAAATAGCGACAATAATCGCAAATATTATATATGCAACAAATTTAAAAAAATAATATTTAATATGGCTAACTTCTTTTTCTTCTTTCATCTTAATAATTATTTTACAAGGAAATAAGAATTCTTAAAAGATAATATAAAAGAATAAACAAAATCTTAATATACGTATAAGTATTCGCCAACCCACATCAGTATTGCACCAGTTAAAACAACAAGATGCCAAATAAAGTGAGCTACAGGTTTATGTTTTAAGGCTGCAAAAGGAATCATTCCTAAAGTATAAACAACTCCTCCACCTAAAATCCAAAGTGCTAAATATAAATCTTGTGTAAACCAAGAAGGTAAAAACATAATTCCACTCCACCCTACTACAAAATAAAGAGTGAAATGTAGCCATTTAATTCTTCCCGGACCAAAAACTCCTACAAAAGTAATTCCTAAAGCAATAAAAGCCCATTGAATTATAAACAAGGCTAATCCCCGTTCTAATCCCCACATCTTTTCAGGCATATAAATTAGAAATAGACCAGCAAAGGTGCCGCCGATTTGTAAATAAATAGATGAATAATCAAATCTTCTAAAAATTCTTTTTACTTTGCTTCCGCCTTTAAAAGCGTGATATAAACAAGAAAATCCCATTTGTAATATGAAGCAAACACCATAAATTATTGCTGCTGTTAAACTTAATGCAGAATCAGCTTTTAAAATCATCAAGACAAGAAATAGGGCACCTAAAAGCGCTCCAACTCCGTGCGATACTGAATTTCCTATTTCTTCTAATGTGTTTCTTCTAGGAGCATCATTGAGTAATCTATTCCTCTTCTTCTTTTCAATTTTTAATCTAAATTTTTCTGCATCAAGAGGTTTCTTTAAAATCAATTTATTAAGAATGTATTCGTCTTTTAAATCTTCTAGCTCTATTCGTTTTTCTTCTTTAATTCGCTCTTTATCTTCAATATATTTCTTTTCTAAATCGCTATACTCTTTTTTCATTTCTTTGTAATCCATAATTTTTACCTTGCAATTAAGATAATCTTAGCACTATTAAAATATTTTAAAAGCCATAGCAACTGCTATGGCCTGACTAGAGATTAACCTTAATTATTTAGATTCTTCTTGGGCACTAGTTCCTGAAAAATCTAAAACTACTTTTTCTTTGGCTTGTTCTTGCTCTCTCATTGCCTTTAAACGTTGCTCACGTCTAGATGTTCTTTCTTTTTCACGATCATCGTCTTTACTTGAAAAAGATAATGATAATGCAACAATAAGAGCACCAAGGACAAGAGTCATAGCTCCAAACCAAGTAAATCCAATCCCACCCATCATTTCTTTCATTGAAGAGTTTGGTGTGGTAAGAATTGAGTTATTAATTCCAGCGTAATCATCAATCAATCCTAAAACAAGGAATGTTAAAGCGTTAGCAGCAATTGCCAAGCCAAGAATGAACCAAACAAATTGTTTAATTGAAAATGGTCCAACTTTCTTTTCTTCTTTATTTTGCTTAAATTCTGCCATTTTAAATCCTAACTATTCAGCTTTAGGTGTTTCTTGTTGAGCTTGTTGAGCTTTTTGTGTGTCTGCAACTAGCTCTTGTAATAAAGGTGTGTAATTCTCTCTCCAATTTGCTTCTGAATCTTTAACTAAATCAGCAATTTTAACGTTTACATCGTTAAAGACGTCTGAGAAGTTCTTTCCTGCTGGAAGGTCTCTTCTACCATTCATCATTTCAACTTCAGCAAATAATGCATCAAGTGCTGTTGTGTAGAGGTTATCTTTACATGTAGCATTTGCTCTAACTGTATTTAAACCTTTAACTAAAGTATTTAAGTCGTTTTGAATGAAATTTGATTGTGGTGTTGGTTGACCTTGAGATTCTCTCATAACTTTGTTGAATTCTTCAAATTGTCTAACTAATTCACCTTGTAAAGCAAGCATAGCGACTGCTCTGTAGAATCTTTCATCAGCTTGTGCTAATTTTTCAACTCTATCTTCTAATTGATTATTTTGTCTTGCGAAATTGATATGTAAATTAATAATTGAATTTAATTCTTCGTGTAGTGGAATAACGTTTTCAAAAATCTTAACATTTTGAGCGTGGTCGACTCTTAAAGTTCCATCAGCAGCTTTTTTAACAACTGTTGAATTGTCACTGTAGAAATCTTCACCAAATTGTTCTAATTTCTTCTTAAGATCTTCAGCTTTTTCTCCGTTTTGATCTAAGAAAACTTTTAAAGGTGTGTTAAGTTTTGGTTCGTTAACAATACCATTTCTCTTGTAATCATAAAAATTAACTTCGTAGCTATCCTTAGGAATTGTGTATTCCAAAGTGTCTCTGACTAATGAATTGTAATAAATAAGTGATACTATAACTCTACTAATTGTTTCCATATTTGTTCTCCTAACTTTAATATCATACTATTTTTCGAAAATATATCTAGATAAATCTTCAAATTTATCTATGGTGTATTTTGCGTATTTACTAACTGTTTTTGGGCTATGACCCATGCAGAAACTGTTTTCGTGAAACTCTTTAAACATTGAAATATCGTTTCCGCTATCGCCGACAACATATAAATCTTTTTCTTCCCATCCTTGCTTATTAAGTAAAAATTTAAGGGCTACATTTTTTGAACAGCCTCTTGGAGTAATTTCAACAACGTTACCACTCCAATTTGCCTCAATGTTGTCATTCATATTTCGTAGAATTTTTGTAACTTTACTAGCTTTGTCTCTCATTTTCTTTCCTAAGCCAAAAAAGAACATAAATTTGTAGATTTTTCCGTTTTTGAGTTGTTCTTCAAATAAGTCTTCACCAACATGCAAATCTTCAGCGTATACTTTTTGACTTTTGTAGTACCAAATGTAGATTTGTCTAACTAATTTAGATTTTGACCTTAGATGAACAAATAATCCTTTTTCTGTCATCAAGAAGACGCCAGGATTTTTATATTCTTGGCCAATATCGTTAATGAGTTCAGAAGCATCTTTGTTATTTAGCGTGTTTTCAAAAATAACGTTTTTCCCATCAAAAACACATGCCCCATTATATGAGACAACAGCAGTTTCTCTGTCGATTTTTCTTATTACCTTTTGACAATATTTGAAACTTCTTCCGGAAATCAAAATTAATTTTCCTCCGTTATCGACAAACGATTGGAGGAAGAATAAATTTGGTTTATAAATCATTTCTTTTTTGTCTTTTGGATAAAAAAGTGTTCCATCTAAATCTGTTGCAATAATCTTACTCATAATTTACATAATAAATTATATTTATTATCTATAAAAAATTCAATTAAAGTTTTATGGGTTAATAACAAAATGTCATTCTTTTGAAATATTAAGGTTTTGCAGGGTTTTTCATAAATAAAAGCGCTTTTTCAGCGCTTTTATATATTAGATTTGCTAATTGCTATTTAATATCGATTTCTGTGTCAGCTTGGATTAGACCATAACCGCCATCTTCTCTTTTATAAACGACAGACATTTTTTCATCATCTGTATCAAGGTATAAATAGAAATTATGTCCAATGGATTCCATTTCAATAATTGCGTTTTCCATTGTAATTGGTCTGACTTTAACTGTTTTTGTTCTAACAGTAGTAGCTTTGTCCTCTTGTTGCTTTTCTTCTTGGATAGCTTCAAAAATTAATGATTTGCCAATGCCTTCGTGTTCATAACGTCTCTTGAGTTGAGTTTTAAGTTTTCTTAATTGTCCAGTAAGTTTATCAACTGCTTGATCGACTGCTGAATAGAGATCTTTATTCTTAACTTCTGCTCTAAATGTTGTATCTTTAGAGAAGATTGTTACTTCCACCTTTGCTTCGTCGCTCCCCCTGTAGAATCTAAAAACTACTCTACATAGAACTTCTTCACTTTGACGGAAATATTTGTCAAGTTTCGAAAGTTTTTTGGTTATAGCAGAATTAATTGAATCTGTTACTTCAATATTTCTACCAACAATTTGATATTTCATATTGTTTCCTCCTTATATCTTTCTACTTTAATTATAAACTGAAATTAGAATTTCTTATATCAAATTAAAGATATTTTTTAATTTCTTCTACTTTATCAAGTTTTTCCCAAGGTAAATCTAAATCTGGTCTTCCAAAATGACCATATCTAGCAGTATCTTCGTATTTAAATGATGGTTTTCTCAAATTAAAATTATGAATAATTGCACCTGGTCTAGCATCAAATACTTTATTAATAATTTCTAGAATTTTTTCATCACTATATTTACTTGTTTTAAATGTGGAAATTGAAATTGATAATGGGTCACTTTTTCCAATTGCATAACTTAATTGAATTTCTAATCTTTTTGCAATTCCAGCTGCTACTAAGTTCTTTGCCATATATCTAGCATAATAAGCTGCACTTCTATCAACTTTTGAAGGATCTTTTCCACTAAAAGCACCACCACCATGTCTAGCAGAACCGCCATAAGAATCGACTATTATCTTTCTTCCAGTTAATCCAGTATCTCCTTTTGGACCGCCAATAACAAATCTTCCCGTTGGATTAATTAATACTTTAAAATCAGTATTAAGATTAAACGATTTAGCAACTGGTTTCATGATGTTTTCGATAATATATTTTTTAAACTTTTCTTCATTTATATCTTCATCATGTTGAACACTCATTAAAATTGTTTTAATTTGTGGATTTTCGTTTGTGTAATCGATTGTAACTTGTGACTTCATATCTGGTCTTGCCCCAACAAATTCGCCGCTCTTTCTTAATTGAGAAGCAACACGAACTAATTTATGGGCAATACAAATTGGTAAAGGCATATATCCTTCACTTTCATCACTTGCATAACCAAACATAATTCCTTGATCACCAGCACCAGTTTTTAAATAATTTTTATTTTTAACGCCCCTACGAATGTCTGTACTTTGAGTATGAATCAAATTTTTAATTGTAACTGTCTTATAATTAAAGCCATATTCGTCTTTATCATATCCAATATCTTTAATTACTCTTCTTGCGACTTCTTTGTAATCAACTTTTGCTGATGTTTTAATTTCTCCTCCAATTAAAAGAAAATTTTCTGTTGCATAGCACTCGCACGCTACAAAAGCTTCGCTATCTTCTTTTAATACTGCATCTAAAATCGCATCACTAACTTGATCGCACAACTTATCTGGATGTCCTTCAGATACAGATTCACTTGTAAACAAAATTTCAGGTCTAATCATAAATTTACCTCACATATAAATAAAAGACTTCCCACATTATGGAAAGCCTTGATAATTTACTTTCGCTTATCGTTCAAGATGTGGGCATCTTGCTGTTAAGAAGCACTTACTACTTTGTAGAGTTGCTATCACGATTTTTCACTTAACGTTTCGTGAATTCTTGATAAGTGTAAATAGTTTAGTTTTTTTGACATTCTTTTTCAAGCGATTAGAAGACAAAATTTCAAATTTTGAAAACAATTATCCAAAATCTATTTTGAAAATTAGTTTTTTGAAAAAGGAATTTTACATCAAAAACCTCGCAAATCTCAAATATTTTATGCATTTAAAGGATATTTTCAAAATTTCTTTATTAATATTTCTAATATTTAAAATTTAATTCAAATAATAAAAATGATAAAATTTTTCTATGAAAATTAATATCTATCCTATTTATTCACCACTACATGATGAATCATTTTTAAAAGAGCAAACCAATGATTTAATTAGTTATCTTTCTAATGAAAATGATTTAGAAATTTCGTTATGCAAAATCGAAAATCTATACGATGCTAACTTATCTTTAATTCTTGTAGAAAGTGGTGGCAGCGAACACTATTTCAAGCAAGTTCAAGATAAGTTAAAAGAACCAATATATCTTTTAACCTTTGGCAATAATAATTCACTTGCAGCATCGTTAGAAATACTTACATATATTCAAAACAATAATAAAAAAGGTGAAATCTTACATGGCAGTAATAGATACATAAAAGAAAGAATAATGTCTCTTTTGGAGGAAAACCATGCTTAGGTTAGGTGTTATAGGTCATCCTTCAGACTGGTTAATTGCAAGCGATGTCAAATATTCAGAAGCTAAGTCAATTTTTAGTATGAATTTAATTGACATTGATATCCAAGAATTAATAGATTTAATTCCAACAATTAAAGAAGATTTAGATCCAAATAAATTTAGTGAAAAGTTCGATTATAATGAACTAAATAAAGCTTATAAAATCTATCTAGCTTTAAAGAAAATTACTGAAGACTACATTTTAGATGGTTTGACTGTTAGATGTTTCGATTTGCTTTCAACCGTTCAAAGTACTTCTTGTTTAGCTTTTGCTTTACTTAATGCAGAAGGTATTATTGCAACTTGTGAAGGCGATATTCCTTCTTTAATAAGTATGATGCTAGTCAAGAAATATGTTGGCTCTCCTTCTTTTCAAGCTAACCCATCAAAAATAGAAATTGAAAAGAACGAAATTATCTTTGCTCATTGCACCATCCCATTAAATATGTGTGAATCTTTTAAGTTTGATACACATTATGAAAGTGGCATTGGAGTAGGAATTAAAGGCGAGATGAAACATGATCAAGTTTATATTTTTAGAATTTCAAACGATTTAACTAGATATGTTCTATTAAAAGGAAAAATTGATGAAAACCTTAATTTACCAAATCTTTGTCGAACACAAATTAGAATCACTTTAGATAAAACAAATAGTGTTAATTATTTTTTAACAAAGCCTCTTGGTAATCACCATTTAATCTTTTATTCAAATAATATTAAAGATTTGCAGGCTTTTTTGAAAAATTCTGGATTAAAAGAAATAAAATAGAGCTTCATTTTAAAGCTCTATTTTTTAAGATTAAGAATTTCTTCAATTCCTATTGCTAATTGATCAGGGCAACTTGTTCCTCTTCCTCTACAGTCTGTACCAATAAGTGTGTCGTGCACATCTTTTAAAGTTCTTCCTTTACAAAGCTTAGCAACACCTTGTGTATTTCCTGGACACCCTCCAAAAAATTCTATTTCATCAATAATTTGGCTTTCGTCATCGTAAACAATTTTTATTGCTCTTGAACAAGTTCCTTTACAAATGTGAGTGTAAGTTTGTTGCATTAGAATTTAACAATTTCTCCGTAAACTTCACCAAATGCATTTGCAGCATTACATTCATCTGTATCGATATGCATTGCTAAAGCATATGATGGGCTGACTCTTACAACAGTATCACCAAAGATAACGTCTCTTCCGTTACCTGTAGCAACTTTAACAGCGACAATTTGTCCATTTTCAACACAAAATTCTTTTGCATCTTCTGGTGTCATATGAATATGACGTTTTGCAATAATACATCCTTGAGAAAGTTCAATTGAATTGCCGTTTTCTGGATTGATGATTGTAATTGGAGCGCTACCATTTAAATCACCACTTTCTCTAACAGGAGCTTTTACACCAAGTTGTCTTGCTTCTGTAGCACTAACTTCGACTTGGCATTCTTTTCTTACTGGTCCAAGAATTGAAGCTGATAATTCACTTTTTGGTCCTTTAATGATTAATTTTGTGTTTGAAGCAAATTGACCTGGTTGAGAAAGCATTTTCTTAACAGTTAATTGATAGCCTTCACCACAAAGAAGTTCTAATGCTTCTTGAGTAACATGAATATGTCTTGCGCTTGTTTCTACTAAAATTTTTGCCATTTTAATTCCCCTTTTTAATCTTATTAATATTACCACTTACAATTATGAAAATGAAATAGTTTACTTTATAAGTAAAAGAAATTAAAATTAAAA
Organism: uncultured Mollicutes bacterium; assembly: GCA_946539555.1. Lineage (GTDB taxonomy): Bacteria > Bacillota_I > Bacilli_A > RFN20 > CAG-826 > Onthovivens. Next base: position 11,122 of record CAMNHN010000031.1, read on the forward strand.
AGATAAATATGGAAAACACTAAGATTACTAAAGAGGAGATTATTAATCTCATAAAGACAAGAGATTTCTCTAAAATCAGAGAAATTTTTGAAGAGTATCCAAATATCGATATTGCTGATGCTTTAAATGAATTAGACGTTGAAGATGGCGATGAATTCAAATATGTTGGATATCTTTTTAAAGTTGTTAAACCATCTTATACAAGTGAAGTTTTTAGTGAACTAGATGATGACCATAAAGAAGGCTTAATTAGGATTTTTACTGATAAAGAAATCGCAACAATCTTTGAAGACATTAATAACGATGATATCGCTGATTTTCTTGAAGAATTACCAGCAAATTTAACTCAAAAAGTTCTCAAAAACATAAATGCTGAAGATAGAAAACAGGTTAATAGATTGTTAGGTTATAAAGAAGATTCTGCTGGTTCAATTATGACCACTGAGTATTTAACTCTTCTTGATACAGATACAGTTGATCATGCTTTAAAAATTATTAGAGCAACAGGAAAAAGCGCTGAAACTATTTACACTCTTTTCGTAAGAAACATTAAGTGGGATCTTGTTGGCGTTTTAAATTTAGATGATTTAATTTTTGCAAAAGATGAAGAAAAACTAATCGATGTTTGTGAAACAAATTTCCAGACAGTTAACGTAAATACCGACCAAGAAGAGGTCGCACAACTCTTTAAACGTTATGATTTAAACGCAATTGCTGTTACAAATGAAGATAACAAATTAACTGGTATTATCACAATCGACGATATCATTGATGTTATCGAGCAAGAAACAACTGAAGATATTGAAGCTATGGCTCAAGTTACTCCTTTAGAGAACTCATATACAGAAACTCCAATTTTTAGATTGGTTATAAAATGTATCCCATGGCTTATTGTTTTACTTGTTGTAAGTATTGGCGCTATCGCGCTTCAAAACCAATTCCAACCAATTGTTGCAATTTTAACTGTTGTTTCAATTTTCTTAACACTTATTTGTGATACAGGCGGAAATTCTGGTTCTCAATCTTCTACTCTTATGATTCGTGGATTATCAACAGGTGATTTTGAATTAAAAGATTATTGGAGAATTGTTGGAAAAGAAACGCTTGCTTCTATTTTTATAGGATTAATAGTTGGTGGTTTTGCGTTTGGATGGATTATGTTCTTATTTGCTGTAGGTATTGTTGAAATACCAGCTGATAATCCTCAAGGAATCGCTACTGGAGTTTCAACATGGTTAATTTTAAGTACAATTGTTGCTATTACTTTATTTTTAACTATTGTTATCTCTAAATTCATTGGTGCATCACTACCATTTATATTAACTAAACTTAAAATGGATCCTGCTGTTATAGCAAGTCCACTTATCTCAACAATTAGTGATTTAGTCTCACTTGGATTATATTTTGGATTACTTTATATCTTCCTTGCAACTGGAGCCTTCGGCATTCCAAACCCTTTTTAATATCAATTTAGCTTAATTAGATTACTTATTGAATTTATTTTCCTTCTTTGATAATATAAATAGGCACTGCGCGAGTGGCGGAACTGGTAGACGCGTACGTTTGAGGGGCGTATAGGTTTGTCCTGTGTGAGTTCGATTCTCATCCCGCGCACCAAAATTAATGAAATTTCCCCCAAAATTTTGCCCAATCGGGTAAAATGAAATGGAGGATTTTTT
>CAMNHN010000032.1 GCA_946539555.1 uncultured Mollicutes bacterium
ATAAAAACGAACAAGAACATAAATTAACTATGCTAATGGTTAATGACATTCTTGAAAACATGATTGCTAATGAAGTTAGAAGATTAATCACTGAAGAAAAAGTTAGACCAGATGGAAGAAAAGTTGATGAAATTCGACCATTATCAGCAAAAGTTGATTTGCTTCCAAGAGTTCATGGCTCAGCTATGTTTACAAGAGGTCAAACTCAAGTTATCTCAACATGTACATTAGGAATTAAAGAAGATGAACAAATTTTAGAAAGTTTATCTCCAGAAGATACAAAACGCTGGATGCATCACTACAATTTCCCACCATTCTCAGTTGGTGAAATTGGCAGAATGGGCACTCCAGGAAGAAGAGAAATTGGTCATGGCGCTTTAGGTGAAAGAGCATTAAGCTATGTTTTACCTTCATATGATGAATTCCCATACACAATTAGATGTGTTGCTGAAGTATGTGAATCAAATGGTTCATCATCGCAAGCATCAATTTGTGCTTCATGTATGGCACTTATGGCAGCAGGTGTTCCAATTAAGAGAATGGTTTCAGGCATTGCTATGGGATTAATCACAAGTGGACCACTTGATGGAAATCATCCATATACAATCCTTACAGATATCCAAGGTTTAGAAGATCACTTTGGTGATATGGACTTCAAAGTTGCTGGTACAGAAGTTGGTGTTACAGCACTTCAAATGGATATCAAAATTAAAGGTGTTACAAGAGAAATTTTACATGATGCTTTAATGCAAGCTCATGATGCTCGTGCTCAAATTAGAAAAGTAATGAGTGAAGCAATTGCTGAACCAAGAGCAGAACTTTCAAAATATGCTCCAAAATATTTCTCATTCTATATTAATAAAGACAAGATTAAAGATGTCATCGGAAGTGGTGGTAAAGTCATTAACGATATAATTGAAAAATGTAATCAAGTCAAAATCGATATCGAAGATGATGGTAAAGTTACAATTTATCACACAGATAAAGAAGCTATTGAAAAAGCACACGAAATCATTGAAAGCATCGCTCGTGATGTAGAAATTGGGGAAGAATTCGAAGGCGAAATCACTCGTATTGAAGATTATGGTGTATTCGTCAAATTATTCGGAGATAAAGAAGGTTTATGCCACGTTTCTTGCTTAACAAATTCTTACCTTAAATCTGCTAAAGATTTCTGCAAAGTTGGTGATAAACTCAAAGTAGTTGTCATTGGACTTGATGAAAAGGGAAAGATTAAAGTTTCTCACAAAGAATTTGAAGCACCAGTTCCAGCTCGTGAAAAAGAACACAAATCTTTCAAAAAAGAATTCAGAAAATCTGAAGAAGAAACATACAAAAGAACAAATCCAGAAGATGAAGGATTTGTTGAATACAAAAAAGAAGAAGTAAAAACTGAAAAAGAAGAACCAAAGAAAAAACACGGTTTCTTCAAAAGAAAATAATTTAATTTAATGAATAAAATCTTAATTGCAAGTGATATTCATGGTTCTAAAGAAGCTAGCGATAAGCTAGTTTCTTTAGATTATATTTATAATTTTGATCGAATTATTTTACTTGGAGATATTAATTATAACGGTGCTAGAAATCCTGTTCCTTTAGATTATTCTCCAAAAGATGTGACATCAAATTTATTAAAATTAAAAGAAAAACTAACGATCATTAATGGAAATTGTGATTCTCGAGTAGATGAATTTGTATTTGGATTTAATTTTTTAGATAAGATAGAAGAAGATATAAATAATCATCACTTTTTTATCACACATGGAGATTTATTTTCTAGTTCTGATTTTTCTTTAAAAAAGGGGGATGTCTTTCTTTATGGACATACTCATGTTTATAAGTTAGATAAAGAAGATGGACATTTCATTATTAATCCAGGAAGCACAACCTTTCCTAAAGAAAATAAAGAAAAAACTTGTATTATTTATGATTTAAAAGAAGACAAAATGTCACTTTTAAATTTAATGAATCAAAAAATAATTAAAGTTATTGAATTAGGTAGTTAATTTTTGCGATAATAAACGAAAGGATTTACATATGAATAAGATTCGCGTATTGGCCCTCGGTGGCATTGATGAAGAAGGTAAAGATTTATATATTATCGAAGTTAACGATGATATTTATGTAGTTGGTGGTGGGTATAAAAAACCTACAAAAGCCACCCCAGGTATTGATTTTATTATCTCAAATTATGAATATTTAATTAAAAATAAAGATAGAGTTAAGGCATACATTATTCCAAAAGGAAAAGACAATGTTTATGGTGCAATTCCTTACATGATTAATGATGTTCCAGCTCCTATTTATTGTACTGAATTAACAGCACTTTATTTTAAGAGTTTTTCAGCATCTAGACAAATTAAATACGATTATAATTTCGTAAAAATTACTTTACCATCAAGAATCAAAATTGGGAACTGCTTTTTCGACTTTTTCTCAACTTGCGCATCTATGCCAGAAACATTTGGTTTTGCTATAGAAACAGTTTTAGGTAACATTGTATATAGTGGCGACTTCATTGTTGAATATGGTAATGATCCTTTATATAAACTTGATTTAAACTCACTAGGAAAAATCGCAGAAAATCCAACAATTTTATTACTTTCTGAATCAATTAATGCTACAAAAGGTGGGTATTGTTCACCATCTCATAGATTTTATCCTAGCCTAGAAGAGACATTTAAAAAAGCTACTGGAAGAATCTTTATTGCATTACATTCCAACAATCTTTATAGAGTAAATGAAACCTTTAAAGCTTGTTATGATTTCAATAAAAAAGTTATTTTCTATGATGATACAAGTCGTAAAATTTACGAATTTAGAAGGTATGTTTCTTCAGTTCAATTAAACCCAAAAAACGTCATTCCACTTGAAGATATTTTACGTTATAAAGACAATGATTTAGTTATTATTTTAAGTGATACTGGCGAAAAAATTTATGAAAAAATTTCTCTTCTTGTAAATCATGAAAATGAAGAAAGACAAGTTAGAGTTAATGAAAATGATACATTCATTTTTGCTTGCCCACCAAGCGATACAAACGAAGTCATTGCAACCGATACAATTGATGAAACTTATAAATGTGGATGTGAAGTTAAATATGAAACAAATAAAACTTTAGCTAAGATGCATGCTTATGAAGAAGATTTAAAGATGCTTTTATCTCTTTTTAAGCCAAAATATTATCTTCCAATTGAAGGATATTATGTAAATTTACTTGCAAACGCAAAAATTGCTTTTGAAATGCATATTGGTTTATCTCACACAAATATTTTCTTACTTGATAATGGTCAACCTTTGACAATCACAGAAGAAGGAGCACAAGCTGATTTTTATAATAAAGAAAATATAAATACTGAAGATATCATGATTGATGGAATTGGTGTTGGAGATGTTGTTAGCGAAATTATTGGTGAAAGAAATAGATTAAGTGAAGATGGTGTTGCTGTTTTTGCTTGCGCTGTTTCTAAATCAAGCCGTGAAATTATAGCTGGACCAGATGTACAAATGAGAGGCTTCTTATTCTTAAAAGATAAAGAAGCAGATATTTTACTTAAAGAAATGTCAAATATGTTTGTTGAAGCTGTAAATTCTTGGGCTAAAGAAACTGCAACATTTGCTACAACAAAAATCACTGAAGATATCACAAACGAGATTGGTAGATTCTTATTAAGAAACAGCAACAGAAAACCACTTGTTGTTCCAAACATCATTTTGGTTGATTAGTTATAAAATTTTTAAAAAACCTTGAAAAAATGGTATATTTTGCAAAATAAATATACCTTTTTTGTTGGACTTTTAATATAATATTAAAAGTATGAAAAAGAATAAATTAAGTATATTTGATAAAGCAAGACTTGGCTGGACTAAAGCTGCAGTTGGCGTATTTATTTGCTTGCTCTCCATTTTTGGAGCTCTTTCTAATGCAGATCAAGCTTTTGGAATCATTGTTGCTAAATTTATGACTTGGTGCATCAGCTTTTTAGTTGGATCAATTCTTTGCTATTTTGTCTATGCTCTTATTTTCTTATTTGGACTTTACTTAATTTTATCAACTAGAAAGATCAAATTTTCTTTTGAAATTTCTATTGTTGGCTTAACTATTATGCTTGTAGGAGCATTAATTTTAATTTCAAATGCTCAAACAATTAATGGCGATACTTATTTAAGTTTTACTAATATAGGTCAAGTTTATCGTCAATATTTACTTGATTCTTTCCCAGAAGTTACTACATCTAAAAACTGTGGAATCATTGGCTTAATAATTGTTGCAACGATAAATAGTGGAATGACATCAATTGGTAGTAATGTTATTGGTTCATTTTTATTAATTGTTGGAGCTTTCTTTGCATTTGGCAAAATTTCTATTAAATTTACTCGTAGCATTATCGATTACTATAAACAAAATTTTGGTAAAAAAGCGATTAGAGAAGAAAACAGTTTTGAAGCTGCTCAAGACGTAAGATACGATACAAGCGAGATTAAAACATTCGATGGTTCACCTTTAAAAAATGCACCATCAGTCGAACCTTTAGAAGAAGTCACTCCTAAAGATGATTTTTCACAATATGAAAGAAAAGAAGAAGCGAATAAAGTTGAACCAAATTATTATTCTGAACCTTATGTAAATCCAAATCCTCAGGTTTATTTTTCAAGTGAAGGCCTAACAAAAGCTACTTTTGATCCTTTTGAAGATTTACATCGTAGTGTTCCTAAAGAAAATAATCTTGAACAAACTCCTGAGCAACATGTAGAACAACCTCAAAGACAAGAAGTTATTCCTGAACCTCAAAATGGTGAAAATCATACACAACAAAAACCTCGATTAATTTCTGATTATTTTTCTATTCCACCTAAAGTTGAACCAAAGGTTGAAGAACCTGTTTCAAATGAGGAAATTTCTCATGAAAATGATGAAGCTCTTGAAGAAGCTCGTAGAAGAGAAGAAGAACGTATTAGACAAGAACAACTTGCATTACGTCAACGTCAACTTCAAGAAGAATATGAAAAACGTAGAAGAATGGAAGAACTTGCTCAAAGAAAACCAGTTCCAAAAGATCCTGAAACTGGAGCAGGTTATACAAATCAAGTCACTCAACAACCAAAACATGTAGGTCCTTATGAATATCCTTCTCTTGATTTATTGGAAACTCGTGATGAAAGCGCAGGAAGAGAAGAAAACGCAAGAGTAGCAGATGCTAGAAAAGAAAGTATTAATGTTATTTTTAACGATTTAGGAATTGGAGCAAGCATTGTTTCTTATACAATCGGTCCTTCAGTTACTCAATATGATATTGCAACAGAAAAGAACGTTTCAATTAGCGTTTTAGGTAAATATATAAATGACGTTTCAGTCAGACTTGGTGGTTTAGATTGTAGATTTGTCCCAATTGTTAGTGGAAAATCAACTTCTGGACTTGAAATTGCTAATGTTAGATCAAGTTTAGTCAATTTTAAAGAATGCGTTCGTAAATTAGACGAAGGAAAATATGGAAAAATGTATATTCCTTTCGGTCTTAATATTAGTGGTGATTTTGTTTGCGCTGATTTATTAGATTTCCCACATATGCTTGTTTGTGGAACTACAGGTTCAGGTAAATCTATTTTTATGCATTCGTTAATCATGTCTTTAATTATGAGAAACACAACCGATGAATTAAAACTCATCATGGTAGATCCAAAACGTGTTGAATTCTCAAAATATAAAGAAATGCCACACTTACTTTGTCCACCAATTAATGATCCAATGAAGGCATATTATGCTTTAAATAAATTAGTTGATGAAATGGAAGCTCGTTATTCACTTTTTGAAGAACGTGGCGTTAGTAATTTAAAGCAATACAATCAAGATCAAGAAGAAAATGGTCGTGAAAAATTACCATATATTGTTTTAATTGTTGATGAATTTGCTGACCTTATGGATACAAATAGAAAATGTAGCGAACCAATCGTTAGAATTGGTCAAAAAGCTAGAGCTGCAGGAATCCATATGGTTATCGCAACTCAAAGACCATCAACCAACGTTATTACAGGTACAATTAAAGCAAATATTCCTGTTAGAGTCGCTTTATCTTGTTCTTCAGCAACAGACTCAATGACAATTTTAGGTGAAGGTGGAGCTGAAAAATTACTTGGTAATGGTGATATGCTTGTCATGTGCAGTTTAATTTCTAAACAATCATTCGCTCGTGTCCAAGGTGCATTTGTTTCAAATAAAGAAATTGCTAAAACTGTAGAATTCTTAAAACAAAATTATGAAACAAAATATGATCCTAATTTCTTAGATTTAGAAGAAGCAACTCGTGTTGCTCCAGGTCAAGAAATTGGTGACATGTTAGAGCCAAAAGAAAGGCCAATTGATGATAAATATGAAGAAGTAAAGAAGTGGGTTGTAAATGAAGAATATACATCTATTTCTAAGATTCAACGTGTATTTGGATTTGGTTTTTCAAGAGCTGGAAAAATATTTGAACAATTACAAAAAGATGGAATTGTTGCTGGAAGAGATGATGCTGGTCAGCAAAATTCAAAGGGAAGAAAAGTTTTAATTCATACATCCGACATTGTTCCTGATGCTCAAAATGAAAATTTTGGTGGTGGAAGTACTGAAATTTCCGAAATGGATTATTCAAAAAAGGGCGATGATGTTCTTTAAATTTAATTTATGATTAATACATTTTTTGGTGCTAAATTAGTTAATTATAATACGATTAGAGTCGCTATTTTTTCTGATGTTCCTAGAAGTAATCCTCTATATTTAATCATTGATGATGATTCATGCTACGAATTAAAAATAGTTAAGCAAAACTTTTTAAATGGAATTTGTTTAGTTGAATGCAAAACTAAATTTCCAATTGTTTTAGGAAAAAAATATCTTGTTAGATGTAGAGATTTAGGAATATGTGCATTAAATGTTAATGATGCTACAAGTTTTGAGCATTTTGATGATGAATTTTATTATGATAAAAACGATTTAGGAGCAAATTATACTCGCGAAGAAACAACCTTTAAAGTATGGGCTCCTTTAGCTAGTCAAGTTACCTTATTTATTAGAAAGAAACATGGCGAAGTTTTTAAAACATTTAAAATGAATCGTGGTCAAAATGGTGTTTATGAAATCACTTTAAAAGGCGATTATGATGGCTATTTTTATAGATATCAAGTTACAAATAGTGGTTTAACTCAAATTACAACTGACCCATATGCTAAGGGTAGTTCAGCAAATGGAAAAGATAGTTGCGTTATTGATCCTGAACAAATTAAAATCGATCTAGCTGAAGATAATTTAAAACATTATAAAGATTACACAGATACAATTATTTATGAACTTAATGTTCGTGATTTTACTATTGATAAAACAACTAATATTGAAGCCAAAGGTAAATATTTAGGTTTAGCAGAAGAAGGAAGAAGAACTAAAGGTGGTAATAAAGCTGGATTAGATTATTTAGAAGATTTAGGTATCACTCATGTCCAACTATTACCAATTTATGACTTTAAAACTGTTGATGAATTAAACCCTGATAAAGAATATAACTGGGGATATGATCCTCAACAATATTTTGTTCCTGAAGGTAGCTATTCTACAGATCCAAATAATGGATATAGAAGAATAATTGAAGTTAAAAAAATGATCCAAGCCTTCCATAAAAAAGGTATAAAGGTGAATATGGATGTTGTTTTTAATCATGTTTATAACTATGAAGATAGTGTTTTTGAAAAGATTGTTCCAAATTATTATTTTAGAAAAAATTCAAACGGAACAATGTGCAATGGTTCTGGATGTGGTAACGATTTAGCAACTGAACGCAAAATGGTTAGAAAATTAATCATCGATTCTCTTGTTTATTGGGTTAAAGAATATGGAATTGATGGTTTTAGATTTGACCTGATGGGATTAATTGATATTGATACTATTAAAATTGCTACAAAACGAATTAGAGAACTTAAAAGTGATGCGATGATTTATGGTGAAGGTTGGGATATGTACACTAACCTAGCCAAAGAAAAGAAGACAACCATCAATAATTCTTTTAAACTTCCTGAAATTGCTTTCTTCAACGATACTTTTAGAGATATTGTTAGAGGAAGTAATGATTTATCAACCTTTAATTTTGGATATTTACTTGGAAATACTGATTATTTAGAGGGATTCAAATATGTTACTTTAGGAAGTTGTGTAGATTATTGCTATGAAAAAAGATTTGCAAGTGCAAATCAATCAATTAATTACCTTGAATGCCATGATAACTGCACACTTTTTGATAAAATTTCTGCAATTCACATCGAAAAAGATGATGAAGATAAATTTAAATTGTTAAAATTAGCAAATTTTGGAATTTTATTAAGTTTTGGAATTCCGTTTATTCATGCTGGTCAAGAAATTGGTTTATCTAAACAAATGCATGATAATACCTACAATGAAGGTGATGAATTTAATATGTTCGATTATAAACTTTTAGATGAAAGAAACGAACTATTTAATTATTTAAAATCACTTATTTCTTTTAGAAGAAAAATGAATATTAATCACTTTGTTTCTAATTCATCTAAAGATATTGAAGGCACAAATTATTTCACAAATCTCGACAATAATGCACTTTTAATTAGCTTAGATGATCCAAATGGAAGTGGTAGAAAACTAGTTATTGTTTATAATCCTACCGATGATTATTTAGAAGTTGAATTTAATAATAAGTGCCGCCTTATTGTAGGAGAAGATGGATATATTCCAAATTCAAAAATTTATTTAAATAAAATTACTTTACCTGCATATTGTGCTTACGTTTTCGAGGGGAAATAAATGAAATATACAAGAGTTTTATTTTGGTCAATTCCACTAATTATTTTTGATTATTTTAAATGGATGCTTAAATATTCGCGCCACAAAGAAAAATATTCGCTTGAAGAAAGATTTGGAGCAGTAAAAAAAATCATTCAAAAAGTTATTGCTCATTTTCATATTGAATACGATTTAGTCGATTGTGATGAGTTTTTTGACGCACCAAAAGACTCGTCAAATAGATTTATTGCTTGTAATCATATTTCAGATATTGACCCATTAATATTAATTGCTAAAGCAAAAAGACCTATGTCAGTTGTTGCAAAAATTGAAACATCAAAATATCCATTTGTTGGTAGATGTATCAAAATTTTAGATGGTGAATTTATCGATAGAAATGATTTGATGTCTCAAGCTAGAGTTTTTAAAAGAGTTGGCGAAAAGATGAAAACAATTCCTAATTTAGATTGGATAATTTTTGTTGAAGGAAAACGCAATAAAGAAGATGTTGAAAAAGCTTTAGAGTTTCATCCAGGTTCATTTAGACAACCAATGAAAGCAAATTTAGATATTTGTTGTTTTTCAATTTGGGGAACACACCGAATTTTAAACATTAAAGATCAATCAAAATATTACCCAGTTCATTTAAAATTAAATGCAGTAATTAAGCCTGAAGAATATAAAAATTTATCTACAGTAGAAGTAGCAAATTATGCTCACGAAAAAGTTCAACAAGGAATTGATGAAACAAAAATTATTAATACTGATAGATTTAATGAAATGAATAAAAAGAAAAAGAAAATTGAGAATCGAAAATAAAAAACGAATTTCAAAATCAAATTTCAAAATCAAATTTCAAAATCGAATTTCTAAATCAGATTTTTAATGACGTAATCCTTTTGGAAATAAATTTTTTAAAACATTATTTGAGAGTTTAACAAAGCCTAGATTTATATTTTCGAAACTTACGGTGTAATATCCTTTTTGAAGATTTAAATCTTTTTTTATTTCTTCTCCATGCATATATCTTTTCATCTCATTTTCATCGAGAACAATCGAGTTTTTTGCATCTAAATAATGAGATAAATGGAAAGAAGGAATAAATAAATCTTTTTTAAATTCACCACATTCTAATCCATATCTAATAACATTAAATTTTTCTAAATTTAAATCATTATTATATAAATAAAGAAGAGAATTATTTATTTTTTCATGTTTAAATTTTAAATTATAAAAATCTAAAATATTTTTTTGCTTTAAATTTTCTTTATTTTCTTTTATTTTTGTTGGTTCACCATTCTTTTTCAAAATACAAATAAATTGGCCTTCTCCTTTATATAAATTAGGAAATAAATGGATGGCTTCAGGTAACTCTTTTGTTCTATAAAACGAATTATTTTCTTCAATATTTATTAAACTTATTTCAGGATGTTTTTTAAGAATTTTTAAAATTATTTCTTCATTTTCTTCATAGCTAAAAGAACAAGTAGAATAAGAAATTAAGCCACCGTTTTGAAGCATATAAATTGCTTCTTCAAGTAAGGTTTCTTGAAGAAGAGCACAAGCTTTAACTTTTTCAAGTGACCAATCAAGTTTAGCTAAATCGTTTTTTCTAAACATTGCTGAACCAGAACATGGTGCATCCAAAATGATCTTATTAAATTTTTCTTTATAGTGCTTATAAGTTTTAGAAAAGTCAGAAGAAGTGACTATTACATTTCCTAAACCTAAATGCTCAATATTTTTAGATAATTCAAGAGCTCTTTTATAAGAAATATCATTAGAAATAAATTCTATATTTTTATCTTTGTTTGCTAAGGCAACTGAGATTGTTTTGCCACCTGGTGCAGCACACATATCAAGAACATAATCTCCATCATTAATTTCTAAATATTTAGATACTAATAAAGAAGAAGCATCCATTATGTAATATGCCCCACTAGTTAATAGATATGATTTACCAAATTCATATTCGTTTTTATCATAATAAAAAACATTATTTATAAAAGGATGAGGTATAACGTTAGGAAATTTCTTTATAAATAAAGAAGAAGACATTTTTGAAGTATTTAAAATTAATGAGTTAGTTCTTTCTTCACCCATTGCATCAAGTAAACTCGTTACAAATTCATCAGATAAATAACGTTTAATATTTGAAACAAAATCCATATTTAATATAATTATTATACATTTTTCATAAATTATTATAAAAGATAAGGCATATATTATGGATATTATAGAAATTATTGAACACAAAAGAGATGGCTTAGCATTAACTGATGAAGAAATTCATTATTTTATAAAGAATTATGTTAGTGGCGAAGTAAAAGAATATCAAGCTAGCGCTTTATTGATGGCTATATATTTAAGAGGAATGAATGATCATGAAACTGCAACACTAACTGATGAAATGAGAAAATCAGGTGATGTATTTGATTTATCAGATATTCCAGGACTTTTAGTTGATAAGCATTCAACTGGAGGAGTAGGAGATAAAGTTAGTTTAATTTTAGGTCCTATGGTAGCAAGTTGTGGTGCTAGACTTGCCAAGATGAGTGGAAGAGGTTTAGGTCACACTGGAGGGACACTTGATAAATTAGAATCAATCCCTGGAATGAGAGTAATTTTAAGTGAGGAAGAATTTAAAAAACAAGTCACTAATGTAGGTATGGCAATTATTGGTCAAAACGAACGCTTAGATCCAGCTGATAAAAAACTATATGCTTTGCGAGATGTCACAGCAACAATTGGTTCAATTCCTTTAATTGCTTCATCAATTATGTCTAAAAAATTAGCAAGTGGAGCAGATTGTATACTTCTTGATGTTAAATATGGAAGTGGAGCTTTTATGAAAACTCTAGAAGATGCTGAACGCTTAGCGCTTACCATGGTTAATATAGGAAGAAAATTAGGTAAAAACGTCAAAGCAGAAGTTACCGATATGGATCAACCTCTTGGCATGGCTGTTGGTAACAATTTAGAAATTAAAGAAGTTATAGATATTTTAAAAGGAAGAGGGTCTGAAGATTTAAGAAATTTGTGCCTTGATAGTGGATCTGTAATGCTTGTTCAAGCAAAACTTTATGAAGATGAAGAAGAAGCTAGAAAAGCGTTAATTAAAAATTTAGATAACGGAAAAGCATTTGAAAAATTTGTTGAATTTGTTAAAGCACAAGGAGGAGATACAAATTATATCCTTCATCCAGAAAAATTTGAAGTAGCAAAACATATTATTCCTATATATAGCTCAAAAGCAGGATATGTAAATCGAATCGATGCATTAATTATTGGAGTTTCTTCTATGCACCTTGGTGGAGGAAGAGAAAAATTAGATGATGTTATCGATATGAGTGCTGGAATTGTATTGAATAAGAAAGTTGGAGATGAAGTAAAAGAAGGAGAACTCCTTGCTACTCTTTATACTAATAAAGAGAATACAGAAGAAATTGAAGCAAAAGTTGTCACTGCGTTTGATATTTCGGTTCATAAAGTGATAAAAAAGAAAGAAAATTTATTAATTCAATAACAAATTAAAAAATATTTAAAAATTTTTAAAAAAATGCTTGCAATTATATATGCAAAGTATTTAAAATAATCAAGTTGTGTTTTTTCGAACCCCTTTTAAAGGGTAAGGCGAGAAAGAATTCAACTGAATATGACTTCAATTTAATATCAATGCTTAATTTTCTTGATATTAAGATGATATTAAAAAAATATTAAAAAAATATTAAAAAAAGTGTTGCATTAAAAT
>CAMNHN010000033.1 GCA_946539555.1 uncultured Mollicutes bacterium
AAATAACCCTTAAAAATGAAAAAGGACTGATATTTTTGGTATCAATCCTATTGTTACAATATGGCTGCCCTCATTGGATTCGAACCAATAATAACATGTTTCAGAGACATGTGACCTAACCGTTAGTCTAGAGGGCAAAAATTAAAGAGAAACAATTAATACTGAATCGTATAAAGAAATAACTTCATCACATGGATAATGGAAATTTTCAATCATTTTATCCATAACAGTTTCTTTAACTCTTCTATCGCTTTCTCTACTTTCATTACGTGTTTTGCAAATTGAAGGAGAAACATTAAAGAACACAAGAACTTTGCGATCAAAATTTCCTGCTTTTTCTATAATTAGTTTTCTAAATTTGTCTTCTAAACAAGTTGAATCCATAATTACATTTACATCGTTATAAATTAAAGGTTCGTTCATCCTTGAATAAAATAAATCCCAAACTTTTTCTTCTTCTTCAAAATATTGAGGATATCCTCCAAGTTCGACTCGAATATCATCGCTAGCAACAATAAATGAAGGCTCTTTATGAGTCTTCTTAAATTCCCCAGCCCAAGTAGTTTTCCCACTACCTGGAAGTCCACTTAAAACATAAAGAGATTTCATTACTTTTTGTTTCTTTCATTTTCAGCTTTTTGGAAATTGTATCCATCAAGACAAGCGTCTTCAACATTAAATTCACATTTAAAGCCTAATTCTTTTCTTGCCTTATCTGTTCCAGCATAATTTTCAGGAACATCGCCTGGTCTTCTTTCTCTAATTACGTAAGGAATCTTTATTCCGGTTGCTTTTTCATAAGCATGAACTACTTCTAAAACGCTTGTTCCTTTTCCTGTTCCAAGATTATAAATAACTAGACCTGAATTTGTAGCTAATTTTTTAAGTGCTAAAACATGACCTTCAGCTAAATCACAAACATGTATATAATCTCTAACACCAGTTCCATCAGGAGTTTCATAATCATCACCGAAAACATTAAGTTCTTTAAGTTGACCTGTTGCAACTCTATTTATATAAGGAAGTAAGTTGTTTGGAATGCCATTAGGATCTTCTCCAAGTAATCCGGATTTATGAGCTCCAATTGGGTTGAAATATCTAAGCAAAGCGACATTATAATCTTTATTTACTGCACATATATCGCTTAAGATTCTTTCGATCATTACCTTAGTTTCACCATAAGGAGATGTTGCTGATTTAACAGGTGAATCTTCAGTTAGAGGAACTTTATCAGGTAAGCCATAAACTGTTGCACTTGATGAGAAAACTAAATTTCTTACACCAAATTCTTCCATGCAATCTAAAAGTGCAAATGTTGATTCTAAGTTATTTTGATAATACATTAAAGGTTTTGCAACGCTTTCACCAACAGCTTTATATCCCGCAAAGTGAATAATTGCTTCAGGTTTTTCCTTTTTAAAAACTTCTCTCAATTTTTCTCTATTTTGAACATCAAATTGATAAAAAACTGGTCTAATTCCAGTTATTTTTTCGATTCTATCTAAAACAACAAGTTTAGAATTGAATAAATTATCGATGATAACAACATCAAATTTATTCTCAATAAGTTTTACAACTGTGTGTGATCCAATAAATCCTAATCCACCTGTAACAAGTACTTTCATAACGTCCTCCCTTTAACTATCTAGATTTAAGTTTCTTAGCTTCTTCTTTCATTTTTTGTTCTTCAAATTTCTTTTCAACAGCATTGTTCTCTTTTAAAACTGCACTTGGAAGCATCTCTTGAACAACATTATCCATAATTGAATCTGCAATTGCTTTAGAGACTTCACTTTTTACATAAAGTCTTAAAATGAGATTTGCAAGTCGAGCATAAAAGCCTTTTTCTTTTTCATCTTCATTGATTGTACTCTCATATTTTTTACGAATGTATGTGAGTCTTTTTTCAACCATTTCAAACTCTTCTTTCATCTCGTTTTCTTGAATCTCTTTAAATAAGCTATAAAGAGCTTCTTCATCTCCAGGGAAATATTTATCCATATCGATAAGAGCTGCAATATTTCTTAAGTTTGCACTATTTTTAAGAAGCGAGATGCAAAGCAAATAACCAATATGATTAACATCGTATTTTTTATCTTTTGGTGCATCGATAATTTTAGCCTTAACATAGTTATTGACCATGTAATGAGTAATAATTTGATTGCTTTGATTTGAATAAACTGGAGCTAAAGTTTCCTTAATATAGTTTGTAACCTGTTCCATATATAAAGGGATGCGAGGTAGTTCGCTATAATCAGGGAGTTTGAACTCTTTTCTTTTTTGAATTCCTTCAATAAGTTGTTTTAGCTTTTCGTTTTCCATAATACAAATTAATCACTACTTTTTTGCTTCTAAAGTATTATATACTAATACTTTTTATAATTCACTTTTAATAAATGTCAATTAACTAAAAAATTCTGTTCCTGTGGCACTAGACCAACTCATTTTAAAAACTGGTTTAATCGAAGGAACGCGTCTAATACCTTTAACAGGGAATATTCTTTTAACACTAGCAATTGGCTTAACACATTTAATAGGAGTAACTAAGCCAATATTTGAAGAATTTTCAGAAAAATAAACTGCATAACCACTTCTATCTATTATCCAGCCTCTATCTAAAAAGCCTAAATGTTCACCATTCACTTTATAAATTAGATTTGAATAAATAAAACCTAGTGGTGTCCCATCGAAAGAATAAATCTCATCATTATCGTTAGTATAACAAGTTGCTTTTCCTCTTTTATCATAAAAAATCATATAAAACTCCTAACAATTTGCTACTAATCAATCATTTATCAAAGAAGAATTCAAAATATTTTAATCCTTCTTCTGTTATATTATTTTTATTTTCATTAATAAAACTAGATGGCATTTTTCTAACTAAATTTGCTGCTTTTTCAAAATCTTCAAGAATATAATTCACTTTAAAATTGTTATCAAGTTTAACGCTAATTGCTGCACTTTCCTTTCCTTCTAAAAAAGAAGAAACAGCAATTTCTCCACATTTATAAGCAATATCACTATCAAATTTTGAGATACATTTTGATGATGATCTTTGAAGCGTATTTAAAACGATAAATCTTGTATTTATGCCAAGAACTTCTTCAACTTTTCTACATAAATATTGACTTAAAGCTCCATCAAGTTGAATGTGGCCAAAAGCATCTTTTTTATCAGCACGGTATATAAAATTGCCATCACTATCTTCTAAATATTCTGAAATTACAACAAGAACACTTCCTTTTTTCTTATAAATTTCTTCTACATCTTTAAGGAACTTATCAAAATCAAAAGGAATTTCTGAAACATATATTAAATCTGGTCCTAAACCATATTTAGAAGCGACAACTGAAGAAGCGGCAAGCCACCCAGCATCTCTTCCCATTGTTTCAAAAACAACAACTCTTCCTTTTTTATATGAATTCATGTCAAGTCGAGTATCGATTACTGATTGAACAATATAATTTAGTGCTGAGCCAAATCCTGGAGTAAAATCACAATTTGCTAGATCATTATCAATTGTTTTTGGAACGCCATAAATTTTTACATTAATTTTTTTTGCTTCAAAAAATCTGGATAATTTCATTCCAGTATCCATTGAATCATTTCCACCATTAACAACAATTGCATCAATTTTATATTTGTCGACAATTGTTAATATTTTTTGATATTTTGCATCAGCAAAATCATCACTTAATTTTACTCTTGCGCTACCAGTATATGATCCTGGTAATTTTCTTAAAAATGAATAATCTTTATCTTTTTCTATTTCCAATAAATCATCATTTAAAATTCCATCAATTCCAAATCTAGAACAATATAAATGTTCTATTTCTTTACTATCTTGAAATTTTTTAATTACTCCATAAAGAGAAGAATTAATTACAGCAGTTGGTCCACCTGATTGGAAATAAATAATATTCATTGCTTTCTCCTTTTTACTCAATTTCAGCTTCTTCAATTAAGTTTTTCTTTGTAGCTTCAGAAACGATATCAGTAGATTTTCTAGTAATCTTTTCAACTGTTGTGTTGAGCTCTTTTCTAGTCTTGTTTGCCGTTTCATATTGACTATCAAGTTTATTCCATCTTTCAGCAAATCTAGCAAACTCTTCTCCTAACTTGTCAATCTCTCTAACAATATTTCCGATGTTTTTTGAGATTTCAAAGTTAATTTTTAAAGTTTGTAAATTAGCTAATATTGGTTGAAGAGTCGATGGAGAGCAAATAACAACATTCTTTTTTCTAGCAAGCAAGATTACTGCATTATATAACTCATCATTGCTTTGAATATATGCATAAAAACCATCGTTAGGAATAAACATAATGGCATATTGGCATGTTTCATTTTTAATAATGTAGTCAGCAGAAATCTTATTAACTTGACCAATTAAAGCGGCTTTGAGGCCTTTTTTTGCATCTTCTTTCTCTTGTTTTGTTGCTTCTTCATCAAATAATTTTAAATATGGCTCAAAAGAGAACTTTGAATCGATACATAATAATTTATCTGGTTCAGGTAAAAATATAACAGCATCTGGTCTTACTTTTTCATCTTTATTTTTAAGTTCATATTGAGTTGCATAGCAACCATGAACATCACCAAAAACATTATTTAAAATTCCTTCTAAAACAACTTCTCCAAATCTTCCTCTTTGCTGAGAATTATTTAAAACATTATTTAAATCATTTACACTCTTTGAAAGGTTATCCAAATTTGCTTGAGCGGCAGTAATTTTGCCTAATGCTTCGCTAACATCTTTCAAACTTGTGACGTTAGACTTAAAACCTTCTTGAAGTTTTTCTTCAAGTTTTTTGTCCATAGCATCAAGTCTTTTATTTACTGAATCAAGTAAATTAATGTATGAATCTCCAATTGCTTTAGTTGAAGCATCTTTAAAATTGTTAAATTTATCATTAACATCATTCATTTTGGCGTTAACTTCTTCTTTTAATTTACTAATTTCTGCTTGTAATGCTTTTCCAATCTCAGAAACTTCATTTTTTGTTGTAAGTTTAAAATTCTCAATATCTTTTGAGTAATCTTGTGGTTGAGAAATAGTTTCTTTTTTTCTAAAAGCAAGGATGATTAAAACAGCTAAACCAATTATAGCTACAGCAAGTAAAACAATAATTACAATTTCCATTTTTTAAACCTCCTTCCTTTTTTATATATTAGAAGCCTTGAGCAATCATCGCATCAGCAATCTTTTTGAAACCAGCAATATTTGCTGGAGTAATTAAATCGTTTGCTTTGACGCCGTAAATTTTTGCAGTTTCATAAATATTTGCAAAAATACCTTCCATAATATCTTTTAATTTTTTATCGACTTCTTCAAAGCTCCAAGAATATCTCATTGAATTTTGTGCCATTTCTAAACCAGAAACAGCAACACCACCAGCATTAGCGGCTTTGCCAGGACCATAGATAACGCCATTTTCTAATAAATAATGGTAAGCTTCAAAAGTTGTAGGCATATTTGCACCTTCAAAAACACCAATTACACCATTTTTCACTAAAGCTTTAGCGTCTTCTTCATTTAATTCATTTTGAGTTGCACATGGTAAAGCAATATCACATTTTGTAGACCAAAGTGATGTTTTATCTATTGCTTTATCGTGATAAATTGCATCTTTATGATAATCTAGGTACTCTTTTATTCTTCCTCTTTTTACAAGTTTGATTTCTTTAACTGCATTTAAATCGATTCCATTAGAATCATAAATCCAACCATTTGAATCTGATAAAGTAACAACTTTATTTCCAAGTTGAATTGCTTTTTCAGTAGCAAAAATTGCTACATTTCCTGAACCAGAAATACAAACAGTTTTCCCAGCAAATCCTTTACCAGTTAAAACTTCTAATGCTTTATTTGTAAAATAGCATAATCCATATCCTGTAGCTTCAGTTCTTGCTAAAGAGCCGCCAAAAGAAATACCTTTACCAGTCAAAACACCTACACTTTCATTTGTAAGTCGTTTATATTCACCATAAAGATATCCAATTTCTCTAGCACCAACTCCAATATCACCTGCTGGAACATCTCTAAATTGACCAATATGACGATAAAGTTCGCTCATAAAGGCTTTACAAAATCTCATAATTTCTCTATCACTTTTGCCTTTTGGATCAAAATCACTACCGCCTTTTGCTCCTCCCATAGGTAAAGTTGTTAAAGAATTTTTGAGGCATTGTTCTAATCCTAAAAATTTTAAGATTGATAAATTAACTGATGGATGAAATCTTAATCCACCTTTGTATGGACCAATTGCTGAATTGAATTGAACTCTATATCCGTTATTAACTTGAATTTTTCCATTATCATCTTCCCGTTCAACTTTAAATTGAATGATTCTTTCAGGTATAACAAAACGCTCCAAAAGATTATTCTCTTCTATTCTTTTGTCTTTACTAACAGCAACATCAAGGGACTCTAAAATTTCCTTAAGAGCTTGCAAGTACTCTTTTTCATAAGGATATCGACTTTCAATTTCTTCATAAACTTTTGTAACATATTGGTTCATAAGATACCTCGCTTTAAAAACTATATTTTTAATTATATAACTATTGATGGTTTATCTAAATATAAAACAAACTTTGTTTTATAAATATTCGAATAATTGAAAAATCACCTCAAGTATATATAAGAAA
The DNA here is from genome assembly GCA_946539555.1 of uncultured Mollicutes bacterium. Taxonomy (GTDB): domain Bacteria; phylum Bacillota_I; class Bacilli_A; order RFN20; family CAG-826; genus Onthovivens. The sequence continues at coordinate 6,647 of CAMNHN010000033.1, forward strand.
AATTTCTTTTAATAACGTAATATTTGTTCTTGCTCACATAATAAACGATACTAAAAAACAAAGTCAATAATTATTTAAATTTTTTTGAAAAATATTTGGTTTTTGCAAGTTTTTTATTATAATCGAAGAAATTTCGGAAGAATTTATATATTGAAAAACTCTTATTATATGAGGGGTTATTTTTAGAAGGGGTATAAAAATAAGCAAAAGAAAAGAGCAGTTTTTACTGCTCATTACTTTATAATAAATTTAATATTATCTTTGTACTCTTCCGTTAGCAGATCCGCCCATTAAAGCTTCAACTTCTTTAACTGAAACGTGGTTGAAATCGCCAGGAATTGTATGTTTCAAAGCACTTGCTGCTACTGCAAACTCAATTGCTTTTTGATAATCTTTATAATTTAAAATTCCATAGATTAAACCAGCTGCAAATGAATCTCCTCCACCTACTCTATCAACGATTCTAATATCGTAGTGTTTAGATGAATAAGCTTTTCCACCTGCAACAATCATTCCACTCCATCCATTATCATTAGCTGAATGAGATTCTCTTAAAGATGTGATTGCTCCTTTGAAGCTGAATTTTTCACAAAGGTCATTAAGCATTTTTTCATAACCTTTTTTATCAAGTTTTCCGCTATTTACATCGCTTCCGCTCTTAAATCCTAAACAAGCTTCTGCATCTTCTTCATTTCCAATACAATAATCAACATATTCCATTAAAGGAATTAAACAAGCTTGAGCTTCTGCTTTACTCCATAATTTACTACGGAAATTTAAATCAAATGAGGTTGTAACTCCTCTTTTTTTAGCTTCTTTTAAAGCTGTGGCTGTTAATTTTCTTGTTTTAAGTGATAAGGCTGGAGTAATTCCTGAAACATGGAACCAATCTGCTCCTTCAAATATCTTGTTCCAATCAAATTCATCTTCATCAGCATCAGAAATTGAACTATATTTTCTATCATAAATAACTTTACTTGCTCTCATTGAGTCACCAGTTTCTAAATAATAGATTCCAAGTCGCTCTCCACCTCTAACAATCAAAGATGTATCAACACCAACTTGTCTAAGGGAATTAATACATGCTTGACCAATATCATTTTCAGGAATTTTTGAAACAAAACATGCATGCATTCCATAATTTGCAAGTGAAACAGCAACATTTGCTTCTCCACCACCATAATTAATATCAAATTCTTTTGCTTGAACAAATCTTTCATACCCTGGGGTAGAAAGTCTTAACATAATTTCACCAAAAGTAACTACTTTCATTTTATTTACCTTCTCTAGCTTCTTTTACTAATCTAACAAATTCTTTTGCTTTTGCTGTAACTGCTGCATAATCTCCAGTTTTTGCAGGAGCTGTTAAATCACTACCTGTTCCAACTGCAACAGCACCACATTTGATCCATTCTTTAACATTTTCAAGATTAACTCCACCTGTAGGCATTACATTTGCTTGAGGTAATGGTCCATGAATTGCTTTTAAGAATTTTGGATCAACTGCACTTCCTGGGAATACTTTAATAATTTCTACACCAGCTTTTAGCGCAACAGTCATTTCAGTAACGGTAAAGCAACCTGCAACATAAGGAACACCATAAAGATTACAAATTTCACATGTTTCTTTATCAAAATTTGGAGCAACAATAAATTTTGCACCCTTTAAAATAGCAAGTCTAGCTGTTGTAGCATCTAAAACTGTGCCAGCTCCAACGATATATTTATCTGTTTTTTCTTTAGCAAGTGATTCAATAACTTCTAAAGCGCCAGGAACTGTTAAAGTAACTTCAAGTCCTTTAATTCCACCTTCACTAGCAGCAACAGATAATTTGCGTGCTTCTTCAACAGAATTTGCTCTAATAACAGCAAATACTCCACAATCTAATAGTTCTTTAACTACATCTGATTTCATTTTATTTTTCCTCTCTTTTAAAGAAATATTCATAAGCATTGTTAAATGAAATATCTTTAACAATTTTTTCTAACATTTCAACATCATTAGGATATCTTCCACTTTCAACATATCCTGCAATAACATTACACAAAGTTCTTCTAAAATATTCGTGTCTTACATAACTTAAGAAACTTCTTGAATCTGTTACCATGCCAACAAAACACGATAATAATCCATTATTTCCTAAAGTCTTAAGTTGACGAGTCATTCCATCATAGTGATCATTAAACCACCATGCTGAACCAAGTTGAACTTTTCCTTTTATAGATCCATCATTAAATGAATTAATTAAAGTAGCTACCGCTCCATAATCCTTCTCATTAATTACATAAATTATTGTTCTAGGTAGTTCATTTGTTAATTCAAGTTCAGACATTAAATTTGCTAAGCCTTTAACAATTTCCATGTCGTTACCACAATCAATTCCTGTATCTTTTCCTAAAGTTTTAAAAAGTCTAGCATTAGCGTTACGTAATACACCAATATGATATTGATTTACCCATCCACGCTTAGCATATTCTTTTCCTAAAAATACAAGGAAATAAGATCTATAAATTACTAATTCTTCAAAGCTTAATTCTTCGCCTTTTAGTCTCTTTTTAAGAATTAAGTCTACAGAATCAGCATCTTTTTTAATAAAATTAGTAAAAACTATATCGTGATCTGAAGCTCTGCAACCATGAAGTGCAAGGAAATCTAATCTTTCATGAATTGCTTTTTCTAATAGCTTAACTGAGTCAATTTTATAGCCTACAACACTTGATAATTTATCAATATAATTAGCAAAATCATCAGCATCAATTTTTAAAACTCCATCAGGTCTAATACATGGATAAACTTCAAATGGCATCGTTTTATCTTGAGCCATAAGTTCGTGATATTTTAAATCATCAATTAAATCATCAGTTGTAAAGACAATTTTGACATTCATTTGTCTTAACATTTCTCTACATGATAAAGTTTTTAATTTTTCGTTACAAATTTCATAAACTTTTTTAGCATTTTTTAAACTTAATGGTTCATCAATACCAAAAAATCTTTTAAGTTCAAGGTGTGCCCACTCATAGATTGGATTACCAATAAAGCTTGGCATCACTTCAGCAAATTTTAAAAATTTCTCTTCATCACTTGCTGAACCAGTAATATATTTTTCATCAACACCTGCTTCTCTAAGTAATCTCCATTTATAGTGATCTCCTGCCATATTTCTTCCAAGCCAGGCTTCTGTAATTGTTTCAAAATGCTTGTCTTCATAAATTTCTTTTGGAGATAAATGACAGTGAAAATCAAAAATTGGAGCGGTTTCTGCAGAGTTTTTGTAAAGTTTAAGTGCTAATTCACTATCTAATAAATAATCTTTTCCTAAAAATTCTTTCATTGTTATACTCCTGAATATGATGAGAATCCACCATCAATTGGAAGTGTAACACCTGTAATAAAGCTTGCTCCACTTTCATTGCAAAGGAAAAGTGTAGCACCAATTAATTCCTTAACTTCACCAAATCTTCCCATTGGTGTAGCAGCTAAGATTTTACCTGTTCTTGCAGTTGGTGTACCATCCTTATTAAATAATAATTCTTTATTTTGAATTGTTGAGAAGAATCCAGGAGCAATTGCATTAACTCTAATTCCTGATTTTGCAAAATAAACTGCTAACCATTCAGTAAAATTAGTTATACCTGCTTTTGCTGCACTATAAGCTGGGATTTTTGTTAATGGAGTGAAAGCGTTCATACTTGAAATATTTAAAATTGAACAACCTTTTCTATTTAACATATCTTTAGCAAATTCTTGAGTTGTTAAGAATGTTCCAAGGAAATTTAAATTAAATACCCATTCAACACCTTCTTGTTTTAAACCAAAGAAATCAATAACGTCGTCTCCGACTTTTTCGCCTAAATATTCATCAGTTGTTGTAGCTTTTGGAGAATTTCCTCCAGCTCCATTAATTAAAATATCAACTCGACCAAGTTTAGCATTAATTTGTCTATGGCATTCAGCTAAATCTTCTTTACTTAATACATTACATTTAAAAGCTTCTGCAAAATATCCTTCTTTATTAGCTTCTGCTACTTTTGCTTGGGCTGCTTCTAAATTCCAGTCAACATAAGCAACTTTTGCTCCACAAGCGCCAAGTGCTTTTGCAAGTTCAGAACAAATTACTCCTCCTGCACCTGTAACAACAATAACTCTTCCTTTTAAATCAACTAAAAAAGGTAAATCTTCTCTTTTCATTATTTCTTTCCTCCAAGTTTTTCAGCCATTTCGAAAAGGCCATTAATATAAGCAGCACCAAGTGCTCTATCATAAAGTCCATATCCTGGTTTTTCGTTTTCTCCAAAGATATTTCTTCCATGATCTGGTCTTACATAACCATCAAATCCATTTTGAACAAGTAATGTAACAACTTTAGCAATATCTAAACTACCGGCACAGCTTGCATGTCCCATTTCAACAAATGAATCCTTATCATCAGTATACAATACATTTCTGAGGTGGGCAAAATGAACCCTTCCTTGTGAAGCATATTTTTCTGCCATCGCATAAATGTTATTTCGCTTTGAAGCTCCTAAACTTCCAGTGCATAATGTTATTCCATTATAAATAGAAGGAACGGCTTCAAATAATTTATCGTAATCTTTCTCAGTAGAAACAACTCTAGGAAGACCGAAAATATCCCATGGTGGATCATCTGGATGAATTGCCATTTTGATGTCACATTCTTCACAAACAGGAATTACTTCTTCTAAAAAATGAATCAAATTTGCAAACAATTGTTCTTTAGAAACTTTTTGATATATTGAAAGCAATTTTTGAAGTTCATCTTCTGTATAAGATTCATCCCATCCTGGAAGATGTAAATGTTTTGGATCAATTCGAGCAAAATCATCTGCTGAATATGCAAGTGAATTACTACCATCTTTATTTTTATGGTGCATATCTGTTCTTAACCAATCAAAAACGGGCATAAAGTTATAACAAACAACTTTAACACCAACTTTAGCGCATAATCTTAAATTCTTTTTAAAAACTTCGATATCTTCTTCACATTTTTCGTTTCTCAATTTAATATTTTCTGAAACTGGAATTGATTCGATAACTTCCATTTCAAGATCATGAGCTTTCAATTCATT
>CAMNHN010000034.1 GCA_946539555.1 uncultured Mollicutes bacterium
AAGAATCTAATTTAATAACAAAATTATCATTTATTTTAACTTCATTATTTTTATATTCAGAATCAATAATATTCATGATTGGATTTCCAATAAATGTTGCAACAAATAAATTATTTGGATGGTTATAAATTTCTTTTGCGCTTCCAATTTGTTGAATAAATCCTTTATTCATAACAACAATTTTATCAGCCATTGTCATAGCTTCGATTTGATCATGGGTAACATAAATTGTTGTAGCATTAACTTCTTTATGAATTCTAACGATTTCACTTCTCATTTGGACTCTTAATTTTGCATCTAAATTTGAAAGTGGTTCATCCATCAAAAAGACATCTGCTTTTCTAACAATTGCTCTACCTAAAGCAACACGTTGCATTTGTCCACCACTCAATTCTTTAGGTTTTCTATCTAAATAATTTCCTAAATCTAAAATATCAGCAACTTCATAAACTCGCTTTTCAATTTCTTCTTTTGGTAAGTGACGAATCTTCAAACCAAAAGCAATATTATCAAAAACTGACATTTGAGGATAAAGTGCATAACTTTGGAAAACCATCGCAATATTTCTGTTTTTTGGTTCTAAATAATTAGATAAAACTTTGTTTATATATAAATTGCCTGAACTTATTTCTTCAAGTCCTGCAATCATTCTTAAAGTAGTCGATTTTCCACATCCAGAAGGACCAACTAAAGCAACAAATTCATTTTTATTAATGTCTAAATTGAAATCGTAAACGGCATGGACTCCATTAGGATAAACTTTATTAACGTTTTCAAGCTTAACAAAAGCATCAATTGATGAATCAACTAATTGATTATTGTTTTCTTTTAAAATTTTCTTCGCTTCTTCTTTTGTAACTAATTTATTTTCATCCATAAATTGTCCTACCTTTTAATACCTGTGTTAGCAACTCCTTCAATGATTTTGCTTTGAGCTACTAAATAAACGATAAATATTGGAATCATCGCAATAATTGCACTAGCTAAAGAAAGCGTTATTGCTTCATATGATTCACATTGATCTGAAATTACTTTTAATCCATATGCTAAAGTCCAGGTGGTTCTAGGAGCATTTCCAATAATTAGTTGTGCCCATTGAACATCATTCCACGCACCCATAAAACCAAATAATCCTTCAACAAAAATGGCTGATTTTCCTAAAGGCAAAACGACTTTTAAGAAAATTTTTAAATTTGATGCGCCATCAATTCTTGCGTTTTCAATCAAATCTTTAGGGATTCCTGTGAAGAATTGTTTAATCAAGAAAACACCATAAACTCCACCAAATGAAGGAATAATTAAACCAAGTAAAGTCTTATAAACTCCAAGTAAATTCATGTTTATTAATTGTGGAGTTGTTGAAATAATTCCTGGAATTGTCATTGTGCAAATTAAGAAATAGAAAATCTTATTTGCGTATTTAAAATCTAAAAATACAAATGCATAAGCTGCTAATGAAGCAATAATTAAATAAATAACTGTTCCTCCAAAAGCGACAATCACCGAATTAAATAACCAGTTCCATATTGGATAATACTCGTTTGCTTCTGAACTTACATACTCGGTCTTAGAGAATAATTCAGCATAACCATCGAAAGTAAATGCACTTATGTTTGATGGAAAGAATGATTCAGGATGTAAATAAAAATCATCGTGACTTCTAAAAGAGCCAAAAAGTCCCCACAACAAAGGAAGTAAAAAGATTACTGAAACTAAAAGTAAAATTACAAAAGCTACAACTTTACTTACTTTCTTTCCACGCTTCAAACTTCTTTGCATGTTTAGAAACTTTCCTTTCTTTATTTAAAATAAGTTGAATAATCGAAACGAAAATAATTAAAACACCTAAACAAATTCCCATTGCTGCCGCATAACCAAAACTCATTGGATTTGATCCAACAAGCAAATCTTGAATTCTATAAACTGCTGATTTCATTTCTCCTAAATCAGGATTATTACTTGCAAGCATATAAATTTGTCCATAAACATTCATATAACCAATGAAAGTTGTAAATAAATTTAAGAATAATTGAGGTTTAATTGCTGGTAATGTGACATGTAAAAATTTTCTAAATTTGCCACAACCATCGACATCTGATGCTTCATATAAAGATTTATCAACGTTTTCAAGTCCAGCACAGAAAATAATGAAATTACCACCAATTCCACACCACACACAGAAGAGCCCAATAATAAACCAACAACTTGCTACATCTCCAAACCAATCAGTAGTTAAATTAAAAATTGAATTTACAAAGCCATAATGAGAATCAAATAATCTCATAAGAATAAGGCCTGTTGAAGTTAAAGGGAAAATTCCTGGTAAATAAATTGCTGCTCTAAAGAATTTATATAAAGGTGGTTTTGTATTAACAAGTAATGCTAAACCAAGAGGAATTAGGATAGATAATGGAACAACACATAAACAGAATTTAAAAGTTGTCCAAACTGATTTCCAAAAATCTCTAGCTATTGCACTATCTTTAAAAAGCACAGCATAATTATCAATTGTTCCGATTTGTGAAGGCATGATTGATGTCGATTTAAATTTTGAAAATGACATTATAATTCCTAACACAAGAGGAAAAACAAAAAACATCAAAAATGAAATTGTATATGGACCAAGAAAACTACCTACATTCAAAAATTTAAGAAATGTAGATTTTCTTTTTTCTTTCTTTCTAGCAAATTCTTTTAAATTTACAAGTTTTTCCATATAAAAATTCAAATAACCTTGCAAAACCTCAATATTTTTGAAAATTACTCAGAATATAATTCAATATAATCTAAACAATCTTTGTATTCTTTATCTAAAATATCTTTAATATTTTTATCTTTATGGGCTGCAGAAATTGCTTTTTGAACAGCACCTTTAAAATATGAATCAACATATGAATAATATTTTGTTGGTGGTACAACTACATAATCTTCAGGACTTCCCCAGTTCTTAACATATTTTTCATAAGCAGGATCAGATTTATATTCATCAGATAAAGTGACAGATTTTAAAGCAGGAATGTGACCTCTTTTTGCCCATTCAATTCCACTATAATTTGCCATGTAGTCCATAAATACTGTTGCAGCACAACATTTTGTATAACTCTTTACATGTTTTAATAAAGTGATTGCATGTCCTTCACCTTTAATTTTTGAAGCATAATCTTTTGATTGATCAAGAGCAAACATCCTTCCTAAATTCATAGTTGTAATGTTGTTGCTTCCTCCATCTTTAGCTAATAAAGAATCAAAAGTTTGTACTTCTTTTTGCCATGCCCATGGACCTTGTAATTTAAATATACATTCACCCTTATTAAATGGAGCATCACCAACGTCATAAGATGAACCATAATCTTTGCTCATAGGATTTTTATTTGCCGATGTTGATGTTGGGAAAATCCAATCTCTTAAAACACCTAAACCTTTAGCTGTTTCTTCACTATTCCAAGCAGGCTTTTCATCATTTGCTACAATTTTTCCACCATTTTGAGTGGCTGCAGTATATGAAACAAATTCATGGACCCACATATCACCAAATGAAATTGGGAAGGCAGTATAATTTGTTGCTGTTGAAGCCTTGTGCCATTCAATAGCACCAAAACCATCGCTATTTTCTCCTCTGATCCAGAGATTATTATTTTTAGCAAGTGTGGCTGCTTGATCACATACTTCTACTAATTCTTGATAATTTTGAGGTATCTTTAAATTGTTTTTTTCTAAGATATCTTTTCTTACACACATCATTGCTGAGTGGCAATCAATCGGAACACCATATGCCTTATCACCAATTGTTACACTTTCGAGTAATGATGGGGCAAAATCAGCTTTATCAAAAGCTGCTTTACTCTTTTCAAAGAAGAAATCGACTTCATTTAACCATCCTCTAGCATTATATTCACTAGTTCTTGAACCATGATTAAACAAAACATCAGGGGCGTTTTGAGTATCGAATTGAATTGTATTTTGGAGAAGAGTTTCTAAATCATATCTAGAATAATGTTCAACTTCTACATTAATTAATCCTTTATACATTTCATTAAAAGTATTAACAATTTGATCTTGTGTTCCGGCATCATCTCCTGTAGTAACACTCCACATTTTAAGTTTTACATTATCGTAAACAACTTCACCGTTTTTATCATAAGTGATGTCTCCATCACCAGATAATTGATCATCTCCACCTCCTTGATTACAAGAAGTTGCTGCTAAAGAGCATAATCCAATCAAACTAACAGCTAAAATTTTCTTAAGTTTCATATAAAAGCCTCCTTAAAAATCAACAATAGTTGGTCCTATTTTTTCTTCATTTATTGAAGCAACCTTATCTTTTACATAAGGCATGTCATTTTCGTCCCATAATAATTTGTCCATGAATACCACTCTTTCAGTTGGATATTCTCCATTTAAATCATAACCATGATAAAAAAGCCGATATTCATCGTTAAAATCTTTTACAACACAATTGTGTCCTACACCTACGACCTTGTCACTAGGAGCAATACATGTATCTCCATAAGGCTCTTGAGAAAGCAATTTTCCATTATGATCTTTAAATTTATCAAGGAATTTATCTGCAACTCCAACCTTTACTTTATAAGTAGATTCGACTCCACTTAAACAGGTTCCTTGAGAACCAAAATAGTATAATTTATTATTATGAGGCACAATATAACTTCCTTCATAATTTATATCAACATTCATACTGCCATCAGTATTATCATCAATTAAATATGTAATGTGATTTTTAACATCACTTCCATAAAATACTTCTGTTCCATCATCGGTTAAAAGTGTTGTAGCAATTCCAAAAAAGCTTCCCCAAACAATATAAAGTTCATCACCAACATACATGACATAAGGATCAATTCCGTTTTTTACGCCAGTTGACTTATAATCAAGGAGTTTTCCATAATGCTTCCAAGGTCCATAAGGAGTGTCAGATGTTGCAACACCAATTCCAGGATTTTCATCTCCCCAAAGCGATAATGAGTAATAATAATTGTATTTTTTACCAACTTTAACTACACAAGGAGCCCAAACTCCTGCATTTTTATCGTGCCAATCTAAAGCTGAAGGAGAATCTTCAAATACACTTCCAACCCATGTCCAATCTGCTAGATTCTTACTTCTAAAAATAGGTCCTTTATCGTATTTCACACCTATTTTTCCCATCTCGCAGCTAGTATTTGTGCAATACATGTAAAAATAACCAGTTTCATCATCTCTATAAATATCTGGATCTGCACATCCTACAAAATATTCTGATCCATCTTGTTTGTGGAACTTTAATGTATTTTTATATTTTTCAGTTTTATATTTTCTTTCGGTAGAAGGAACAGGATCTTCACCTTTATTTTCATTATTATTACCACATGAAAATAAAGCTAAACTAATAGCAGAAAAACACAATATTTTATTAAAAACCTTGCTATTCATTTGTTTTCTCCAAAATATTTATATATGGACCGTGATTAATTTGGTGATTTGTTGCTTTATTATCTTGAACATGAGGATAGCCAGTTTCTTCATCCCAAATCAATTTATCCATATATAAAACTCTATTATTACTTTCGCAACTATCAGTGTCATACCCGTGATAAACTAACCAAGTATCACCAATATCATCTTCAACTAAGCAGCAATGACCAGTTCCCATTGCTCCACTCATTGAAGGAACAACTACTTTTTCACCTCTATTTGGACCAAATAAATCTCTACCTTTAGCATCTAAATAAGGTCCTTTTAAAGATTTAGATTTTCCAACAACTACTTGGTAAGTAGATTTTGCTCCACTACAACAGGTGCCAGTTGAAAGGAATAAATAATATTCATCTTTATGTTTTTTAATAAAGCTTGCTTCGTAATTATTTGTATCAAAAACTTCATATCCACCAAGAGCTACTTTATTTTCTTTTTGATAATCTAATCCGTTTTTAAGACCTAATCCATCATCGGTTAATTCGATTAAAGTAATTAATCCTCCAAAACTTCCAAAGACCATATAAAGTTGATTATTATCATAAAATACATGAGGATCTATTGAATTAGTAACACCAATTTCTTTACTATTAAATAATTTTCCATAGTGAGTCCAAGGACCATAAGGAGTATCAGATGTTGCTACACCAATTCCAGGATTTTCATCTCCTCCTGTTGATAAAGAATAATAGAAATTCCATTTATCTTTAACTTTTAAAACAGTTGGTGCCCATACTCCTGCTCCACTTGTTCCCCGCGAAGGAACAAATGATTGGAAAACATCACTAACATATTCCCAAGTTTGTAAATCAATAGATTTTAAAACAGGTCCTCTTTTAAAAGTTAAATTAGGTGTATAAACGTTTGTTTGAGTTGAATAAAGATAAAAATAGCCATCATTATCTCTAATTACATAAGGATCAGCAATATAAGGAATCTTCTTTTCTCCTCCAACATGTTGACCAAGAGGGTTTTCATAATCGTTATTGATAGCTTCAACAACAACTATGTTAGGTTGTTCTTTTGCACAACTAGCGATGGCAAAAATTGTAAAGATACTAAAAAATTTTAAAACAAATTTATTCATATGCCCTTTTTCTGTGTTTTACAGTTAAATTATTTATTAAAGAAAATCAAAATTCAATAAATACACTTTAATTATATTACTTTTTTCACGTGTTTTTGTTAGAAAAAAATAACTTTTTTTCTATACATTAGATTTAAAATATTGTTAAATATAGGTATGAATCAAAACATTCAATATAAGCGATTAAATGAGATAATTCACGACAAATTGATTCTTGAAAACTGGTATTTTGAAACGTTTTACCCTTCTTTTAAAATGGATTATCATTTACACCCACAAATTGAACTTATGTATTGTGCTGAAGGTTCATTTGATTTTTATTATAAACAAGATGAAAATGATAAAAGCATTTCAAAAGTGACAATTAATAAAAACTGCATCATTATCATTAATACTGGATATTATCATAAGATTGCTAATGTAGATTACTCAACAAAAATATTAAACTTAGAATTCATCCCTACTCCAAAAAAGAAAGCATCAAATAACTTAGAAACGATGATTAATTCAGTTAATATCACTCTTTCGCAACTAATGGAACTCAATCCAAGATTAAAGAAATTTATAAGAAGCAATCGAAACTTTTATATTTTAATTGATGATAATAATGTTCTTTCTTTAATGGAAACAATAATTAAAGAAGCAACTAGAGAAGATTCTCCTGAACGCTCCTTTAAATTAGGATTATTAACTACTCAACTATTTGTCGATCTAGCAAAATGTTCTTTTTCAGAAGGATATAATAAAACAGGAATCCACTATGTTGATGCTGCTACAACATACATCAATTCACGTTTCATGAATAAAATAAATATTGATGAAATTGCTCAATACGTAAAAGTTTCTAATGTCTATTTACAAAAATTATTTAAGCTTCAATACGGAAAGACGATTCATGCTTTTATAAATGAAAAAAGGCTTAACCAAGCGAAATATTTGCTTTTAAATAGTAGTCTTACAAATAGTGAAATTTCTAAATCTTGTGGCTTTGGAAATAGAGAACAATTTGTTACTTTATTTAAAAAGAATATGGGTTTAACACCAAAAGAATTCAAAAAAAATAACGCAAATAAAACAATTAGATATTTCTCTCATAAAGGAGAAATCGAAATTAAAGATAATTAAATTTGATATATTAAAAGGCAATTTCTTGAATTGCCTTTTAATTATGTTTTAGAACCAATGTATTGGTCCCCAATTTTCTTTAGCAATTGGTTTATATTGGGCTTTAGTTGTGAAGCTTTCTTTAATGGATTTTAATTCCTTATCCCATCCACTAAATTCATATTTGAATTCATCATCTTCTGGTTTAACAGGAGTTTCACCAACGTAAGTTGCTTCACCATTTTCTTTTACTTTTGTTTCATATAATAAAGAATCATCATAATTAACAAATTTAATTTTATAAGCATTGATATTATTATATGTTGCTTTATAAGTTATATCTTCAGAAACATTAGTGATTTTGGGAGACCATTCTTTAAATTCATAAAAGAAAGAATCATCGCTATCTCTAATAGGAGTTTGTCCATTATATGTAGGCATTTCTCCTTCTTTGACGTTTTCATCAACTTCTAAAACTTTATTATCATAATTTACCCATGTAACTTTATAGTATTTAACTTCTGGCACTTTTTCTTCTTTATCATAAACAGCTTTATAAGTAACATCACTAGTTACAGGAGCTAAGCTTGGTGACCATTCTTTAAATGTATAAAAATAATTTTCATCGCTTTCTCTAGAAGGAGTCACTCCATCAAAATGAGGCATCTCGCCTTCTTTGACGTTTTCATCTTTTTCTAAAAGAGTGTCATCAAAATTTACCCATGTTACAGTATAAGTTTTTTCTTCTACATCAGGAGTTTCATTCTTTTCTTCTTTATTTTCATTACAACTAAATAAACTAAATAATATAGTTGATCCAATAATAAATCTAAATGTTTTATTTCTCATTTTCTTTCCTCAACTTATATTATAAATCATTTAATTTAGTTTTACTAAATTTAGGTAAAAAAGACTAATCCCTAGCTTTAAGCGAAAAATGTCTCATCAGAATTTAATGATGAAATAAAACTTTCTGATAAATCTATGAATGTATCTCTTTCTTTGCTACCTAATGTATTGATATTAATGTCTTGTTCTAAAAATTTAGAGAATATATTTCTTTGTATATCGCTTACGCAAAAAATTGCTGATGGTTTAACTAAACCACTAATAAATTTATTAAATGCTTTTTTAAACGATTTTTCTTTAAAAAGTAAAGCAGGAACAACATTAATTATATTTTTAGTATCATAATCAAAACAAATTAATCCAAAAGAAACATCCTGGAAATCTTTATTTTCTCCTATACGTGCCCTTAAACAATTAAACATAAACACATATCTACTTGGATTAAATTTTTCTTTAAATTTATAGGTGGTTTTTCTAAGAGAGTTAAAATAACTACCAATTAAATCACCATCTTTATATAAATTAATACTAGGATGAATCATCAGCTCTTTATCTCTAATAATTATTGTTTCATTATTAAGAGGCTCAACAAGATTTTTAATTTTTTTATTTTTAGCAAAAACATTTAACGCATCTATTACATAACCTAAAGCTACATAATATTTAGCTCTCATGTTTTCGGAACACCGTCTTCCTTTTTCATAAAAATTAATTTGTTCAACCTTAAGAGTTTCTTTATCAAAATAAATACAAGCTTTTGTACCGCTTATAAAAGAAACTTCTTTATCAAGGTTATTGGTTTCAGTTCTTTCTATCTCTAAATCTTCACCTGATTCATCAAAATTAATTTCATATCCATAAGTAACATCGCCTCCACCTAAAAATACTACTGAAGCAATAAATGAATCGTTTTTATAAACTATTAAAGTAGATGAATCGTTCATTTTTTCATATAACTTATATTTATTAATTTTATTAAAATGAGTATATATTTCTTTGATATCATTTTCGTTTCCGTAATGATATTCGACGTCTTGCATATCCATTAAAGTATTTAATATTCTATTCTCTTTATTTGTCAATAAAGATATAAGATCATTTCTAAAAATTGTGTCTATAATTAACTCATTAATTATATCGTCATATGCTCTATTTTCGCTTTGAGCAATTTCAGAAATTGTAGATTTAATTTGATCAACTAATATGGATAAGAAGACAATATTTTTACTTTCAAAATCTTCATTAAATTTTGCTTTTGCTTCATCAAGATCTTTATCATAAATTGCCTTGAGACTCTTATCATTGAAAGGGAAAAACGTTTCTTTTGTAAAAGAATATAAAAAGATATCTTCGCTTTTAGTTAAGCAATAATTAAAAGATTCTTTAACGACATTTCTTCTATTAAATTTCATAGATTTAGCCTCCTATATTTATAATTTAATCATAATGTATATAAAGATATGTTACATTCAATTTTATTAGTGTGTCTCAAAACGAATTAACTAAAAAGGAATTAAATGAATTGTATTTCTTTATATTAATACAAAACTGAAATTATTATAAATAAAGAAATATTTAAAAATCCATAGTTTTTTAAAAAGTCCACAAAACTCAAATATTTTTTTAAACTTTTATTCGTGATAACTCCATTCTCCATTTGTATCACTATTTAAAAACGGAGTTACAGGTTTAAATAAATTTAGACCAATTCTGTCATCTCTTACCATATTAAAAATGTAAGTGGCTCGCCCAGCTCCACCATGTTCTAAATTTACTTCTCTAAAATAAACTGCGCTAGCTTTTGATACATCAAATAAAGAATCAGAAGTATATAAACCTGTTTCTTCATCTAGATACATATCTAAAGATTCAACAAGTGAATTTGTAGAAGTGTAATATTTCATTTCAAGTTTATAACCATCTCTAAGAAATCCTGTTTGTGGATCAAAATATATTCTCTTTTTTAATGATGAATAATTAGATAAAGTTAAAACATTTTCTTCGTTAAGTGAAAAAGTATAAGTTGCTTCAAATTTTGCTTTTCGAGTCACTTCATTTAATCCACTAATAAATAAAGATGAATCGTTTAAATTAAAAACAGTTATTCCACTTCTTTCAACTTTGATGATGTTAAATTCATCATTACTTTTAAGTTCAAGATCAAAAGAATCGCGACTAAATTCTTCATCTCTTTTAAAACCTAAATCTTCTTCTTTTAAATTATATTTATTTATAAATTCATAGGTTGAATCATTTTCTAGCTTTTTATTATATCTATAATCTAAGGTAGTAAAAACAACTTCACTTTCTAAAGTTGATGTAACATTCGATAAAGTTAAATATGTTTTTAAATAATAATTTTTATAAATATTTGTGTTAGGGATATCATAAAGCGTATAAACAACAAAATATTTAAATGGGGTGTTATTAGATTCATCTTTAATTGAAGTTGCATAAATAAGTTCTCCATCATTATTTAGCGCTTCATACCCTACTTTACTTTCTTTTATTTCTTCTTTTTTATATATATTTCCACTTATATCATAGATTTCTCTATGCCACTCTGCTTTTAAATCTAGAGTCGTGACAGTAGCAACAAATCTAATAGAAAACGTTGATTCATCATCACTAGTTTTGGTTTGTACACCAATATAAGGTTTAACAATTGTATTTTCATTTTCTTTTTTAATATTTAAATCATATTTTTTATTTGCATTATCTTTATAAGGCGAAGTAACTTCTGTAGTTTCATTAAATATTGATTTTTCTTTAAATGCAGGACTTAAAGATAAAGAAATTGAAGTTAAAACAAAACTAGTTAATAAAATATATTTTTTCATAATGCATCACTCCTTAAAATTTTTCTGAATTATCATTATCGTTCCAAGCTGAACTACTTTCAGGGTCTCCACTTAACGTAATGATGTCATTATTTTCAAAAATTATTACCTCTAATAAAGGCATTATAAATATGTTGCGTTTCATTATTCTCCCCTTTTATATGATTAATTTTATTATAAAAGTATAGCGACTTAAAATCACTAAAAAGTTGATAATAATGTTATTTTTTTAATTTTAAAAGGCGGGTGACCGCCTTTTGA
>CAMNHN010000035.1 GCA_946539555.1 uncultured Mollicutes bacterium
AAACAAAATGTTGGAATTTCCATGAATATGACATGAAAATTAAAACAGCAATAACTAAAAAATTAACTAAAAAACCAACAAGAACGAAAATCCAAATTGGAATATTTATTGTAATTTCTCCAATTGTTATCGGCAAAATATTTAAATCTAAAATAACATTAAATCTTGTAATTAAAGAAATTGAATTAAGAATAATTAAGACGGTTTGATGAATGATAAACTGCATTACAAAGATTGATGCGCCATTACTTACAGGAATTCCTTGTTTTTTAAAAGTAACAACTTGTGCAAATTGGCCTCCACTTGCTCCAGGAGTAATCGCACTATAAAAGACTCCAATCGCGTTATTAGCAAGTGCTTGATGGTATTTAAAATGCTTTGTATAAAGTCTTGCGAATAAGAAAATCATCAAAGCGTTTACCATGAAACCAACTAAAATAAATCCAATAAACATGACGAAATATCCGATATTCATCGAATTAAATATTTCGCCAAAAGTTTGATAAACGTATACTTCTGCATCGCTTCCTGGCATATTAACTTTTCTAGTTAAGTTAAACCATAAGACGAAAGCAGTAATCGCTAAGATTATAAAAAGATAAATGAAATATTTATAATTGTTCTTTTTAGAAGCTAATTCTTCTTTATCTTCTTCTTTTTTCTTTTGCTCTTCGATATCTTCAGCAATTGCCTCACCAAGATCTAGATTATCTAGTCTTTTTGAAGGGTCTTCAAGCACGTTATCAGAGGTTTCAAAGTTGTTATTTTCTTCTGATTTTATAACCACTCTTTATTCATCCTCCATTTTAACTGCAGCAGGAACTTTAGGTAAACCAGGCATTGTTAAAATATTTCCAGCAAGTGCAACAATAAATCCAGCACCATTTGATAATTTTACTTCTCTAACTCTTAAATCAAAATCTTTAGGACAATTTAAAAGTTTTGGATCATCTGAAAAACTTGAAGGTGTTTTAGCAACACAAATTGGTAAATTACCTTTTCCCAAGCTTTCAATCTTTTTGATGTCTTCAAGAGCTTTATCTGTATAGGTAACGCCTCTTGCTCTATAAATTTCTTTAGCAATTTTTTCTATTTTTGCTTGGACAGGTTCTTCTAATTTATATAATGGTTTATATTTTGAAGTTGTTGTATGAAGTGTTTCAATAACTTTATTTGCAAGTTCTACACTACCATTTCCTCCCTTAAGGAAGCCGTCTAAAAATGCGAATTTAATCGATCTTTCATTGAATAATTTTTCAAGTAAAGCAATTTCTTTTTTAGTATCTTGAGCAAAGTGATTAATTGCAGCAACAACTGGTACACCATATTTCTTTAAGTTGTAATAGTGTTGCTCAAAATTCTTAAATCCTTCTTCAAGTGCTTCAAGATTTTCTTTATCGAGTTCTTCAAATAATACACCACCATGCAATTTAAGTGCTCTAATTGTAGCGACTAAAACAACACAATCTGGTTTGAGCTTACCAACTCTAGCAGCAATATCTAAGAACTTTTCTGCACCTAAATCAGCAGCAAAACCTGCTTCAGTAATTGTAATAGGTGAAAGTTTTAAGGCTAATTTTAATGAAATTAAACTGCAGCAACCATGGGCAATATTTGCAAATGGACCACCATGAATAAATGCTGGATTGTTTTCTTGTGTTTGGACTAAATTTGGCATTAAAGCTTGTCTCATAAGCTTCATAATCGCATTTGTAATTCTAAGTTGTTTTAAGAAAACAGGATTATCATCTTCATCATAAGCAACAATAATTTCGCCAACTCTTCTTCTAAAATCTTCTTCATCGCTTGAAATGCATAAAATTGCCATTAATTCACTAGCAACTGTAATTTCAAAGCTTGATTCACGCTTAATTCCGTTAGCTGAACTACCTAATCCTTCTTGAATGAGCCTTAATTCACGATCGTTCATATCTAAAGCTCTCTTCCATAAAATCTTATCTGGATTAATTCTTAGTTCGTTTCCTTGATAAATATGATTGTCAATGACAGCTGCAATAAGGTTAATTGAACTTGTTAAAGCGTGCATATCACCTGTGAAATGAAGGTTAATATCTTCTGAAGGTTCAACAGTTACTTTTCCTCCACCAGTGGCGCCACCTTTAAGACCAAAAACTGGTCCAAGTGAAGGTTCTCTTAAACAAACAATTGCTTTTTCATTAATTTTTGCAAGTCCATCAAGAAGAGCAATACTAGCAGTTGTTTTTCCTTCGCCTGCTTTTGTAGGTGTGATTGCAGTAACTAAAATTAATTTTCCATCAGGATTATTTTTAACTGTTTCGTTAATTTCTGGACGAATTTTTGCTTTTAAATTTCCATATTTTTCTAAATATTTTTCACTAATCCCAATCTTTTTTGCGATTTTATCGATGTTTTGTAAGGCCATAATTTAATCCCCCTTAAATATTAATTATAACTACTTTTATATTTATTTCTTATATAAATATAACATTCTTCGATATTTTCAAACCAATTAACATTATCAAACTGATTTTTGAAAAATGTTAGTTGTCTTTTTGCATAATTTCTTGTGTTCTTTTTAATTAACTCTTTGATTTCGTCTCTATTATTTGAAGTTAAAAATTCTTTATAGCCAATTGCTTGAAATGCTCTTAACGATTTATCGTAATTTTTAAATAAATAATCAACTTCATCTTCTAACCCGTTTTCAAACATTTTATCGACTCTTTTGTTTATAAGATTATAAAGCATTTCTCTATTAGGATTTAAGCCAATAAAAGTTACATCTTTATAAACGAGTTTGTTTTTCCCATTTTCGTTTAAATCTGTTTTTGATTTTCCGTGAATTTCATAAATATATAGAGCTCTCAATAATCTTTTTCGATTGTTTCTTCCAATCTTTAAAGCATCTTCTTCATCTATTTTTAAAAGCTTTTCATAAAGGTCATTGTTGGTTTCAGATTCTCGATAATTATCAGGCATTTTTTCTTCATCTTGAAATTTATAATCGAATAAAAGTGCCTTTAAATATAAACCAGTTCCGCCAACAAGAATGACATCTTTATCTTTCAATTTTTCTAAAGTCTCTCGACCAATTTTTTGATAATTCATTACATCAAAATTTTCTTTTATAGAAATAAAATCATATAAATAATATCTAGATTTATTGCTTTCATTAATTTCAGGTTTAGCAGTTCCTTTTTTAATTTCTTTATAGACTTGAAATGCATCGAAATTTAAAATAGGAACATTAAATTCAAGGCTTAACTTTTCTGCTAAGTCACTCTTCCCAGAACATGTTGGACCTAAAATCGCATAAATCATATTTTTAAAATCTCTTTAATCTCTCTTTTAAAATGATCAATTTCTTTTTTTGTTTCTTCAAAATTTAACAAAAGAGGATTGTTATCTAATAATTTTTTAGCTTTATAGTACTCTTCTTTTTCATCTTCACTCATATTACATTTTTTATAAAATTTCATTTTATTGCGAATGTTACGAATTTCTTTTGATGAATCAATTTGAGATTTTAAAGACAAAAATTCTTTAACTAATTCTTCCTTTTGTAATAATTCTTTTATTACGTTTAAATCACTTCTTATCGCGCTATTCATTTACAATTTCTCCTGTTAATGAATAAACATGACTTTCAGTAATTTTTACGTTAATAATTTTTCCAATTAAATCAGGTGAACCTTTAAAGTTAACAACTTTATTTGATTCAGTATAACCTGATAAAATATCTTTGTTTTTCTTAGATGGACCATCAACCAAGACTTTTTGAATAGTCCCAACCATTTCATTTGCATGTTTTTCAAAATTAATTTCAAGAGCTTTAACTAATTCTTTAAATCTCTTTACTTTTTCTTCATTGCTTACATTATCTTTTAACTTAGCTGCTGGAGTACCGTTTCTAGGTGAATAAATAAAAGTGAAAGCACTAGAATAATCAGCCTTTAAAGCAACTTCAATTGTCTTTTGAACATCTTCATATGTTTCATTTGGAAAGCCAACAATAATGTCAGTAGATAGTGCAATATTAGGAATTTTTGCTCGAATTTTATCGACAATTTCTAAATATTGTTCACTTGTATATCTCCTACCCATCTTGCGCAAAATATCATTGCTTCCGCTTTGAACTGGGAAGTGCAAATACTTCATAATGTTGTCATATTTTGCCATAACATCAATAACTTCATCTTTAAAATCTGTAGGATAAGATGTTAAAAATCTAAGTCTTGGAATGCCAAGTTTAGCAACACATTCAAGTAATTCAGCAAAGCTTAATCCACCTTTAAGATCTTTTCCATAAGCATCAACGTTTTGACCTAAAAGTGTAATTTCTTGATAACCTGCTTCAACAAGTTCTCTACACTCTTTAATAATATCTTTTGCGTTTCTACTTCTTTCTTTTCCTCTTGTATAAGGAACGATGCAATAAGTACAGAATTTATCACAACCATATGTAATATTTACATATGCTTTAGCATTATCTAATCTCTTAACAGGTAAGTTTTCAATAATACTTCCTTCTTTAGATGAAACATCAACATAACGTTGTTTTTTATGAATATAAAGATCTAAAAGTTTTAATAAATCTTGAACATCATGTGTTCCAAAGAAAATATCAACATGAGGAAATTTAGCTAAAACATCATCAACAATATGTTTTTGTTCAACCATACATCCACAAAGAATAAGAATAAGATTTTTATTCTTGTGTTTAAAATGTTTGAATTCGCCAATTTCAGCATAAACTTTATCTTCAGCATTTTCTCTAACTGCACAAGTATTTAAAATAGCAATTTCAGCTTCGCCTTTTTCTTCAGTTGGAGTAACTCCAATTGTTGAAAGCAACCCAAGCATTGTTTCTTCATCTCTAACATTTGCTTGGCAACCATAAGTTCTACAATAAACTTTTTTGCCAACAAATCTAGATTTTAAATCTTCACTAGGAACATAAGAATAATCAATAGTATCAACTTCACTAGTTCTACTACGAGCTTTTCCCATATCAGGGGTATTAAGATATATGGTTTTCATTCTTATTCTCCTTTCCTCTTTATAATATATAAAGGTTCAATTGATTCAGGTTTAAAAGTGTAGTCATTAAATCTTAAAATAACAGCACTAAATAAACGGTCATCATCTTCTAATAATTTAAATCGAGCGTTTTCGTTATGCAAAATAATTCGCTCAACAACGCTATCAATTTCATCCCCTAAAACACTGTTATAAGAGCCACACATTCCAACATCTGAAATATATAAAACTCCAGTATTTAAAACTTGAGCATCTCGAGTTTGAACATGTGTATGAGTTCCCAAAACAGCACTCACACTATTTTTAAGGGCATAAGCAAAGGCTTTCTTTTCCCCTGTTGCTTCAGCGTGGAAATCAACTATATGAATATCACTTATATCGTTTTCAATAATTGGTTTTATTGCTAAAAACGGATCATTCACCTCTTCTTTCATAAAAGCTGAACCAAGAAGATTTGTAACTCTAATTTTTGCACCATTGCAATCGAATATTCTGCTTCCTTCTCCTAGAAAATCACATTTTATATTTAAAGGACGCACGACTTCATCTGCAAATTCGATAAAATTTCCAATTTCATCTCGATCGTTATAATGATTCCCAAGTGTAATGCAATCGACACCTTCATCAATTAGGAAGTTATAATGATTTTCATTCATCCCTCTTCCGTTACTAATGTTTTCTCCATTAGCGATTACAAAATCTATCTTGTATTTATTTTTAACAAAAGAAAGGTTCTCTTTAAGAGCCTTTCTTCCAACTTTTCCAACTATATCACCGATAAAAAGAATATTCATTATTTAGCGACTTCTTGTGCTCTATATTCACGAATAACGTTAACTTTGATTTGACCAGGATAGGTCATTTCTTTTTCAATTCTATCTTTGATATCTTTTGCAAGTTTGAAAGCTTGAAGGTCATTAATTTTCTCTGGAATTACCATGACTCTAACTTCACGACCACTTTGCATTGCATAGCATTGTTGCACACCATCATAAGATTTACAAATTGTTTCAAGTTGTTCAACTCTTTTGATGTATGTTTCAAGAGTTTCACTTCTTGCTCCAGGTCTAGCAGCGCTTAAAGTATCAGCAGCAATCACAAGATAAGCAATGATTGATTTTGGTTGAGTATCGCCATGATGTGCTTCAATTGCGTTAACAATCAAATCATTTTCACCATATTTTTTAGCGATTCTAGCACCAAGTTCAACGTGGCTTCCTTCCATTTCAAAATCTAAGCCTTTACCAATGTCATGTAATAATCCTGCACGTTTAGCGAGTTGTTGATTAATTCCAAGTTCTGCAGCCATAGCTCCACAAAGTTGAGCAGTTTCGACGCAGTGTTCTAATTGATTTTGTCCATATGAAGTTCTGAATTTAAGTCTACCAATAAGGTTGATTAATTCTTTATTCATATTTCCTAAGCCAAGTTTAAAGACAGCTTCTTCGCCAGCTTTTTTCATGACTTCGTTAACTTCTTTTTCGCATTTTTGGACGACTTCTTCAATACGTCCTGGTTGAATACGACCATCTTTGATTAAGGTATTAAGAGCTCTGGCAGCAATTTCTCTTCTTATAGGATTAAAACAACTTACAGTAATTGCTTCTGGAGTGTCATCAATGATGATATCTACACCAAGCATTTGTTCTAAACTCTTAATGTTTCTTCCTTCACGACCGATGATTCTACCTTTCATTTCATCACTTGGAAGTGAAATAGTAGTAATTGTTCTTTCGGTAGTTACTTCTTGAGCATGACGTGAAATCGCATAAGCTAAAATATCTTTAGATTTTTCATCTGCTTCAGCCTCGGCTGCTTCCTCACGTTCTTTCATATATTTAGCAATGTTTTGTTGCTCTTTTTCTTCAACACGTCTAAATATTTCTTCTTTAGCATCTTTTTCGGTAAGTTTTGCAATATTTTCAAGTTCGACGATAATAGAGTTAATTTTTTCATCTAAAGTTCTAGCTTTTTTCTTATTATCTTCGATTTGATGGTCGAGTTGATCCTCCTTAGATTGAATCATCTCTTCTTTTTTAAGCAAAGCTTTATCACGATTATCAATGGATTGTTCTCTTTGAAGTAATTTATTCTCTTGAACAACTACTTCTTGTTTTCTTTCTTTAATGTCTTTTTCAGCTTCCTTTTTCATTTCGAAAACTGTTTGTTTTGCATCAATTTGTGCATTTTTTTGTATTTTTTCTGCTTTAATATTTGCTTCATTAATAATTTTTTCAGCATTATTTTTAGCACGTTTTGCTTTTTGTTGAGGTAATACGAAACAAATAATGAATCCTATAACTCCACCAACAATTAAAGCTACGACAATTAATACAATTAAAAGGACAACTGATACACCCTCACCTTCAGCTACTAAGCTGTGAATAGGTAAATTTATCATATAAAACTCCTTTTCTATGAAAAGTGTCGATCCAAGAAAAGAAAAGTTGAGCTATTAATATTAAGATATATTCTATTCACCAGAAGAAATAGCCTCTTGAGGTATTTCTCCAGTAACTAGTTCTGTTTTAATTTTTTCAAAAATTTCAGGATTTTCAGCTAAAAATTGTTTTGCTGTATCCCTACCTTGGCCCATTCTTTGATTATAAACTTCATACCAAACGCCTTTTTTATTAACAATTCCACGTTTGACAGCAAGGTCTAAAAGTTCACCCTCTTTAGAGATTCCTTTACCATAAATTATGTCTACTTTACAGCTCTTAAATGGTGGAGCAACTTTGTTTTTAACAACTTTGATAGTGACAACATTTCCTATAATGTTTGCCCCATCTTTAATTGCTTCACTTCTTCTGATATCAATTCTAATTGAAGAGAAAAATTTTAAGGCTCTACCACCAGTTGTCGTTTCATTACTTCCATAAATTACTCCAACTTTTTCTCTTATTTGATTGATAAAAATAACAGTACAATCGTTCTTATTTAAAACGGCTGTTATTTTTCTCATTGCTTTAGACATAAGTCTTGCTTGAAGTCCAATGCTGCTATCTGTCATCATTCCTTCGAGTTCTTGTTGAGGAACAAGAGCAGCAACACTATCAACAACAATGAGTGAAAATACTCCACTCCTTGCGAGTCGTTCAACAATCTCAAGAGCTTCTTCACCATTATTTGGTTGACTCAAAATGAGATTATCAATATCAACTCCTAAATTTTTTGCATAATCTGGATCGATACTATTTTCAGCATCAATAAATGCAGCAGTACCACCACGTTTTTGCACCTCCGCAACTGCAGTAAGAGCAAGCGTAGTTTTACCACTACTTTCAGGACCATAGATTTCTACGATCCTTCCTTTTGGATATCCTCCGATTCCAAGACATTCATCAAGTAAGATAGAACCACTTGGAATGCTATCCATGTCTACATTAGGCTGGTCACCTAGTCTAACGACTGAACCCTTGCCAAATTCGTGTTCGATTTGTTGTAGAACGGTTTTTAAATTGTCTTCAACATTGTTCGTTTTGCTAGTCATAAAAACTCCTTTCTACTAATACAAGGGTTTTGAAAACGCATTTCTTCCGAAAATTTTTAAAATTTAATTAAAAAATTCAAAAAAATGACAAAAATTATTCATTAACGATAGAAAGAATAGCATCTGCAACAGCATTAACGACGAATTCTCTCATTTCGTTTCTTTCTTTTTCAAGGTTTAATGGGATTGGCCAAATTTGTCCGTTATAGACAATTGCACTATATGTTTCACCAACTCCTGCTCTTCCTTCTTCTTTACCAGGACCAGCATTACCTGTGAAAGCTACTGTAACGTCTGTTTTTAAAATTTTGGCACCTTTTAAAGCCATTTGTTGGCAAACTTCCCAACTAACAGCTCCATTTTCATTGATATATTCTTCAGGAATACCTAAAAGATCAACTTTTGATTCTTTTGAGTATGTAACTAAACCACCTTTGAAAACTTTACTAGCACCTTCTAATTGTGTGAATTCTTCTGCAAATAATCCACCAGTGAATGATTCGACTGAACCGAGTGTTAAGCCTTTTTCGCTTAAAACGTCTAAAAGTCTTTGAGCATTAATCATGTTACTCTCCTCCTAAAACATGTGCGTTTTGTTTTACATAAATTACACCACTTAAAACACTAAAGAATGTGGCAATATAACAAAGCCAATCTGAAATATGAAGATACATTGGCCAATTATAATCAAGAAACACAAATGGGAATCCATTAATTAAGACTCCAATAATTGCAACCATTTGCATAACAGTCTTGAGTTTTCCATAGATATTTGCAGCAATAACTACTTGTTTATGTGCTGCCATAAATCTAAGTCCATCAACTACTAAATCACGAATAATCATGATAATAACGCAGAAAAATGGAAATTTAACGTAATCACCTAAACTTACAAAGTTTAAAGCAAGGAAAACCATTAAAGAATTAACGATAAATTTATCTGCTAATGGATCTAAAAATTTTCCTAAATCAGTGACAAGATTCATTTTTCTTGCGATTTTGCCATCGATTAAATCGGTTAAACAAGCTGTTAAAAAGACAAATGCAACAATAATTAAAATCCAGTTTATATAAGGACCATCAACCTTACCTAAAAGATAAATGTTACCAGCTTCTCTTATTGAAATAACTGAATATTGATCCAAAAGATACAAAACAATCAGAGCAATAATTAGTAATGTTCCAAAGATAATTCTTAATAACGTAAATTTTGTAGGCAAGTTAATTTTTTTCATAAAACTAGATGAGTATTCAGTCCGTAAGCCATGTTATGTTTTATGCAACCATTTATCTAAGCTGATGCTTACCGAGCAGGATTCAGTTCTCCTTTTCGATTTCCCCTACCATATTTTGGGTTTCTCGCTTAAGGGGTTTACCAACGTTTCATTTTATTTTTTCAAATAAATTCGTCACTGTGGCACGTTATAAATCTTTTCCATGAGTTACCTTTTAGGATCAGATTCGCCGTCACTTTCTCCAAAGTGCCTAACCTTATTTTTTAGATTAGCTTAATCACTACATTCATCGCAGAATGTGCGAGCATGGACTTTCCTCTAATTCACGAAGGAACCAGCGATTGCATGGACTGAAATGTTTACTTGATTTTACTAGGATCAATTCCTAAACTATACAACTTTTTCTCGTAAGCTGAACATTTTTGTAAGAGCTCAATATTATCAAGCGATTTTTGATGAGGAGTATTAAGAGTTGCATTTTTTGATTTTTGCATTGAAATTATTGCGTCTTTTTCACGTAATTTCGTCTTTAAACTCTCATTTTCTCTTTTTAAATCAGTAATTTTTGCTTCATAAGTTGAGATCTCTTTACCAATTTGTTTGTAGTCTTCAAGAACTTTATCTAAAAAAGCATCTACATCATCTGGATCGTAACCTTTTTGATTAGCTTTGAACTTTTTATTTAAAATTTCTTTCGAAGAAAGTAATAGTTTCATTAGTGATTACCTAGCAGTTTTAATTATATTAAAACTACTCGATTTTATCAATTAAATATGCTAGAAATTCAAGAATTTTTCTTTTTGTTCTTATTGAAAGTTAAAAGACCAAAATTTATAATCTAGAATATGAAATTGTTAACAAGTAAATTAAACGATGCAACACAAATTGTATTCATTGATTTCGAAGGAACTCAATTAACCCAAGAGATTATTGCAATTGGTGCAGTCAAGGCCGAACTTAACAATAAAAAGCAGATTAAAAAGTTATATAAGCCATTCAAAGTTTATGTTACATCTGAAGGTGTTGTCGGTCCTTTTGTCGAAAATTTAACTGGTATCACCGATCTTTATCTTTTCCAATATGGATTGAATTTTGAAGACGCGATAGAAAAATTTAAAAAATATGTTGGTAAAGACTTGAACTTCACTTCTTTCATGACTTTCGGTGGCTACGACATGAGACTCCTTCACGAAACCGCTCTTTTAAACAATTTAGAAGAAGATGATTTTGTTAATAAAATTTACAAAAAAAATATTGATTTTAACCATATTTTTTCTAAATATGTACGCAGTGAGCGCAATGAACAATTATCACTTGCAGACGCTTGTAAACTTTTCAAAGTAGAAATCAAAGGTACTCTTCACGATCCTGAATATGATGCAATAAATCTTGCTTATTTATATGATGCTTTCTTAAAAGAAAAAGGCATAGTTCGTGATGAATACTTAAAAGTTATTAAGAAAAATCCTCATCTTCCAAGTCCACTCCTTAAAGCTTTGAACAGACTTACATCTAATGGTTCTTTAACTTATCAAGAATTTATTCAGATGATTGATGAGGAGGTTAAATGATAAAATTTCCATTTAAAATTACTGAAGAAAATAAAATTATAAATTATAAAAATCGAGGGATGTCCTTCGAACAAGAAATTAATGAATCTAATCAATATTATTTTGAAAATGATATAGCTTTAATTTA
>CAMNHN010000036.1 GCA_946539555.1 uncultured Mollicutes bacterium
ATAAACAAATATATAAGAAATAGAACAAGCTATAGAAAAATAATTTCTTTTAAGACGAGCTTTTTTATATTCAACAACTGAATCTTCGCTACGTTTAACAAATACGTCTTCTTTAACAAACGAATGAATTATTGATAAACCTTGTAAAGATTCAGAAAAGAAAACTTTGACTCTTGCATCTTTTTCTTGCATCAAGTGATTCAATTTTTTTAATCTTTTACGCATAAAATAAGTTATTAAAAGAATAAATAAAATACATGGGATTAAAGATAGACCAAATATTGGGAAAAGATAAATGATTGCAGCTAAAGCTAAAACAAGTTGAACAACCATTCTACATAATGAAGGTAAGATTGAAAGAATTGATGAAGCAATGACATTTGTATCGCTTGTTAAACGATGAATCCACTCTTCATCATGACTCTTTTTAACCTCTTGATAATCCTTATTAAGGATAGTTTTAAATAAATTATTTTTTAATTTATTTTCGATTTCAACATAACTATATTCATAATAAAATCTATAGAAAATTTGAAAAATAATGAGGAATAGCGCAATTATTGATATAATTATGATATATTTTGTGAAATCAGAATTATTTTTATTTTCAATAGATCCAATAATAAAGCGAAGCATAAATGAGAAAGCAACAGTTAAAGCGCCAAGTAAAGTTTGGCATAGTGAAAGAAGGAAAATTGTTCTCTTTTTTCCTTTGATGTTTTTAATAACAAATTTTAAAGTTTCTTTATTTTTCATTTCACTTTCCTTAAATGTAACACTCTCATAACTAATTGGAAGAAGGCTTTAATATAGAAGAAATTTGAATAGAAAAATCTTCTCGCCTTTTTATCCTTTTCTAAATTTATTTTAGTACCGTCTTTTTTAGTAATCTCAATAAGTTTACCTAATATAGCATCTTTTTTAATTGGCTTATCTTTAAAATAATTATAATCTCCAGCAAGAATTATCTTATCCTTTTTTATCTTTAAAATTCTATGAAGAACATAATGCTCTTGATGACTTTTATATAGAACTATATCGCCTTTTTTATAATTACCATCACCTTTAATAATATGCAAAATATCTTCTCTTTGTCTAATAAGAGGATACATAGAGAAGCCAATATTAGTGAAAAAGAGTTCACCATCTTTTTCAAGTACGTTTTCAAACTTATAATTTGATTGCATTTATCTTTTTAAGTTGCTCAATAAAATCGCTAACCCCTTTATTAATCATCTCTTTATCATCATCAGGACATTTTTCATAAAAATGATTACAAATTTCTTTTAAAGATAAGTCATCATTTTCAATAAGATGACAAATTTCTGCTCCTGTCTCATTAAGTTTAACAATACCATGGAATCTTTTTGTTTCTTCACCAACAGCAATTAAGATTTCTCCGTTTCCTGTATCATGAATTAAGAAGTTTTCATTTAGTTTCATTTTTAATAATCCTTTCATAAGTCATTTCTGCTGCACTTATATCTTTTGTAACAAAAATTTCATAAAAATTAACGTTTTTAATAATCTGATCAGCAATTTGCATCGCCTTTTGACGCTTTGATTTCTCATAAGGGAGGTAAATTTGTGAGAGAAGTTTGAAATAAACTTCTGATTTATCTTCAATTTTCTTATAAGAATTTGTTTCTCCTCGAGATAAGAAAATTATCGCTTTTAAAGGTGCAGATGTATTTGTGCTTCTTCTTTCTTTTCCATTCCACGGATTAGAATAAACAATAATTTTCTCATCACTTACTTCTAACAGTGGTTTATCATCGTTAATATAAGTTAACTGATCTTTTAATAGTTCACTTAAATAATTTGTATGAGTTGATTTTCCTACGCCACTTCTAGCTGTAAATATAAAGGCAAAATCATTTACTTTTATACTTGATGAATGGAAGACAACAATATTTTCTTCAACAAGAATATCAGCAATTTTACGATATAGAGCTGATATTTCTTCATTTACATAAAGATGATTGTTTGTAGCATTTTGAATTTCACTTTTAAGATCATCTTCAGATAAAGTTACATCAAAATCGCTTTTTTCATCAGTTAAAAAATCTTTACAATAATTTTTTGTAGACTCATAAAAACAATCGATGTCAAAAACTTTATTTGCAATTTTGATTTTAAAATTAACCATTTCGTTGCTCAATTAATAATTAACAAAATAATTATAAAATAAAAGCACACTCAAAGAGAATAAATTTAATTAATTTATTCTCACAATCAAAATTAATCAATTGTGTTTTTTATCGTTTTCAAAGATCGACTCCTCTAACTTTTCTACAGCTAGAGGCTCCTCGCCTTCCCTAAGTTCAAAACGAATAAGAAAAAATATGAACATCAAGAAGACTACGGCCACCTGTTACAATATGTCCTTAATTTGGAGTAGACTAACCCGCATCGAAAATAATTTTTATTAATACTTGATAAAAGATTAAAGAAACGCTAGCAAAATTTCCCGCTTCTTCTAAAAGTGATTTAATAATAAAACCACTATTAAAAATATGTCAAGAGAAAATTGAAAAATTATTAAAAATATTTTAGTTTTGCAAGTTTTTTATGCAAATAGCAAGTTTTTCAGAAGAAATTGAATGTTAAAATACTCTTATTAAATGAGGGGGTATTTTTAAAGGGGGTGAGGCAAAATAAAAAGCGCCTTCATGAGATGAGACCCAAAAGTTAGACCAACTAACAGAAGGGTCTCACCTCAGCTCGAGGCGTTTCAACATTTTCATCTTTTAATATTGATAATACTTTTAATTAATCAATGTCGATAAAATTTGCAATTATCTTTTCAGCAAATAAATTTCCTAGTTTAACTTCGCTGCCGCTGTCAAAATGATAAATGTCTGGTCCACCTAATGGTTCGGCATTATATTTCAAATTCTCTGCAATACTATCGATAATTACATGATTTTCATCTTCTTTCGATAAGTTAAGTTTTGCATTATTAATCTCTACATAATGTTGCCGTGCTGGAGAATCAGAAATGTATCCATCTACAAAACCAATTTCTTTTTTAAGAGGTTTATAGTAGCTAAAATCATTTCTTAAATCATTTTTGAAATTTCTTTCTAAGGTTTCATATTCTCCATATGAAGGTGAATTTGAATCATCTTCTCCTTGCATCCAACAAATTGCATTGATTGTTGGAAACAAATCCATTTCTTCTAATTTCTTACATTGTTCTAAAACGTAAGCTACAGCTCCATTATAAAGATATCCAGTATTTTTACTTGTTTTTGAACGCCAATTTGAATATAAATTTGTACCACCGTATGCGTATTTTATTAAATAGACTGGTTTGGTAGGATCAACATTACCAATAGTTTCAGCAATTCCAAGTTCAAGACCAAATTTTTCTTCGGTATTTCCTTGTCCGGTTTTAACTGGAACAAAATTACCTTCACTAGTTCTTGCTCCGTTCATCAAATTATATGAAATCTTTACATTTTCTATTCCGTTATTAAACTTTTGAGCTCTTTCTTCTCCAACAGTTTTAGGAAGATATTGAACCCAAGAATGTCCTTCAGCATTAGATTGACCAAGAATTACAACAACTTGAACTTCGTTTGAATAAGTTTTCATTTCTTTTTCTTCTCCTTCAGCGCTGCCACATGAACATAAAGCAGCAGC
This sequence comes from uncultured Mollicutes bacterium, assembly GCA_946539555.1. Classification (GTDB taxonomy): domain Bacteria; phylum Bacillota_I; class Bacilli_A; order RFN20; family CAG-826; genus Onthovivens. The sequence continues at coordinate 3,649 of CAMNHN010000036.1, forward strand.
CATTAAGCAAGGCAAAATCTTAAATTTCATTTTACGACCAATTCTCCTTTCTCTAAATATATTTCTCGAATAACAGCTCTTTCTTTTCCATGCAATGAGTTGTTTTTATGATAACAAATTAAATTTCTTCCGTTTAAATCTTTAAAAATCATTGGATGTCCACTATCTATTTCTGGTAATTTCAACTGTTTATGAATATACTTTCCACCTAAAACACCATTTTGAGGATAAGCCACGCCAACAGCGTATCCATTGTCTTCTTTTGTTGCCCAACTTGACCACAAAATGATTTTTTGATTATCAAATTCATAAACAAAAGGAGCATCTACTATATAAATATCTTCTTTATTTGGATTCCATTTTGGACATCTTGACCATCCGGTTTCACTTGCCTTAAATAAAATTTTTGGCTCTCCTATCGTATTTTTGAAATCCTTATCTAGTTCAATAGCACATAATTTGCCATCATTATCAGTCAACCATTCTTGAGAAAATAAACAATATGGTTTGTTGTTTTCTACGTAAAGTGTTCCATCAAGTGTAAACCAATTTTCAGGACCAATTGGTGCGCTACAAATTTCAAAAGGACCCAAAGGATTATCAGAAACTAAAATTTGAGTCTTTCTTTTTTTACTTTTACTCGAAAAAGTACCAAACAAATAATATTTATCATTGTATTTATGAACTTCAGGAGCCCAAAAATCTTCACTTCCCCAAAATTCTTTCGAACTAGTAAAAACTATTTTAGGTTCATTCCAATCAACTAAATTCTCAGATACAAAACATTGAAAACCTCTATTTTTGCCGTCGAAAAAAGAGCCATACATGTAGTATTTTCTTTCTTTTTCGTCGGTTAAAATAAAAGGATCTCTAATATTAATATCTTCTAATTTCATACTATGCCTCCTCAAGAACGATTAGGTCTGTTTCAAATTCTTCAAGTCTTTTTGATAAATTAAGTCCAACATTTAGATAAAATTCACCTTTATGAACTTTATTATCTAAACTATTTTTATAAGATTTATTTTTATCTAAACCTTGAAGCTTTAAGTAGAATCTATTTCTACCTTTCTTTAATAAATTCGAGAATAAAACCAAGCATTTTGATTTATCTTTTGATACCATATCAATAGCAAAATATTTCATATCAAAAGGCGATAATAATCGATATAAATCTCCTTTTAAAACTACATCGTTATGGTATTTTAAATAGATTTCATTAACTTCTTTAATTTCTTCAATTTCTTTTTCAGATAATTTTCTAGGGTCAAGTTCAAATCCATAACTTCCAAATAAAGCGATTAAACACTTTTCTTTAAATCCAGTGATTTTGTTGTTATTTACATGACTTCCAGAAACTGAAAACGGATAAATAAAGCTTGTTCCATATTGTATGAAGAGTCTTTGAATTGGATCATTTTCATCACTTGTCCAGATATCTGAAAAATAGAAAAGTGTTCCTAAATCAAATCTTCCGCCCCCGCTTGCACATCCTTGGAAATGAATCTTTGGGAATTTTTCTCTTAATTTCTTAATCAATTTATAATAGCCTAGAGTGTTTCTATAAATAAATTCACCTTGGTTTTTAATATCTAAATTTTTTGCATAATAGTCATTGATGATTCTATTATGATCCCACTTAACATAATCAATTTTATAAGTTGATAATAATTTTTCTAATTCACTATAAATATAATCAACACAATTATCATCTCCCATATTTAAAAATTGTTGATGTCTAGACAAAAATGACTCATTATGTTCCAAAAACCCTGCAAAATCTGGATATTTTTTGTATAACTCGGAATTTTGATTAATCATTTCTGGTTCAATCCAAATACCAAAATCCATATTTAATGAATGACATTTTTCAATTACTAAATCTAAATTAATCTTTGATTCATTTACAAACCAATCACCTAATGACCTATCGTCAGTGTCTCTTTTTCCAAACCATCCATCATCTAAAACAAATAATTTTGTTCCAATTAAATTAGCAGAGTCTAAATAATCAAGCACTGTTTTAGTATCAAAATTTAAGTAACAGCCTTCCCAAGAATTAAGTAAAATTTCTTTATAAACTTTTTCGTTAGCTTCTTTTACGATTCTGTTTCGAATTAAATCGTGAAGTGTTCGAGAAATATTTCCTGTTCCGTATGGTGAATAAACCATAATGCCTTCAGGAGCTAAAAATTCATCATTACTTTTCACTTCAAAGTTAAGTTCTTCTCCTAATCCTAAAGTTAGTCGTGTAACATTAGTTAATGAAGATTCAATATCAAACCTAAACGAACCAGACCAAAGGAAAGAAAATCCATATGCTTCACCATAATTTTCATTTGCATCTTTATCTAATAAAATTACAAAAGGATTATTTTCGTGTGAGCTTCTTCCTGTTCGAGAGACAATACATTTTTCACCTTTTTCTAAAGATTCTCTACAAAGTTGTCTTTCAAGCATCCATTCTCCAGGAAAATGAATGATATCAAAATCATTACGCAAAAAATCTTGAGATAAACTATCTAATCTTCTTATATATATAGATGAATTTTCTTTATTTAATAATTTTGTATTTCTAATAATTAAATTGAGGTCAGAAAAAATAGTAAAACTTAATTGGAGATATATTTCTTTTTGTTTTTCTTTTAAAGTAAATTCAAGGGTATTAGCTTCTTCATCTTCATCTCTAACAAAAGGTAAAACATCAAATTGCGGTTTTCCTTTGTAAATTCGATGAGAAATATATCTAAAATCAAGTCTTGATCCTTTTTCGCTATTAATTTCAATAAAATTATGTCTTGTATCGTAAGCAAGCGAGGTTGGAGCAATAAATGGGGAAGAATTAAATTGGATGTTTTTTAATTCACCTTCTTCCTTTTTTTCATTATCAAAATAATGCGATTGCCAATCATGGGATATATCAAAAATACTATCGATATCAATATCATCAAGTCGCTTACCAAAATATGGGTTTGTTAACATCCCATTTTCATTTAAATAAATGTAATAAGAAATTTCATTATTAAATATATGAAAAATATTTAATTCTTTATTGAAAATTATAGACATATTTAAAACCTTCCTATTGGAGGGCTCTTGCCCTCCAATAGTTTAATTTTGTTAATAGAAATTATTTAGCTTCAACAATTTTAATGTTTGAAATTTCACAATCGAAGTCACGATTGAGGAAGTTAATATTAACTCTTCCCTTATAACCATCGTTGACCCATCCCCATTTATTTTCAAGTAAGACGTGTCCATCTTTATCGGTAATTTTGAGGATATTGTCTTGTCCTTCTGTTTCCATTACTCTCTTGAATTCAACGTGATATGTGCTTCCTTCTTCAAGTCTTGCTTCTTCACCGTTAACTTGATAAGCAACGCCGCCTGAACCGATTCCTTCATTCAAATTACCATTTGAATTCCATCCTGTCCAACCAGCTTTATATTGCCCAATAACCATTGAACGTGCTTCAGCATAAGTGCCATCATATCTATTTGTTGTAACTGCAAGTGCTGGTAAAGCATCTCTTCCACCAAATGCAACACACTTCAAATCAAATGATAATGTAGCTTCTTTTTCTGCAGGAAGTGCTGCTTTAATTCCAAGTGATTTAGCAGCGTGATCTTTTGCATTTAATGCACAAGTTGAATCGCTTGCTCCACTAAATGTAATCTTGCCATTTTCGATCTTTGTCTTATCGTCAGCAGCAAAATAATCATTATTATCGGCTTTTGCTAAGAAATCATTGACTGCTTTTTCACCAAATTTTGTACTAATTGCTGAAAATTCTGCAGCGGCACTACCAACATTTAAGATTGGATATGAATCAACGCCCTTTAATGCATCAACACCATTATCATAGTAATAAAGTTGATCATTAACGAATGAGAAGAATTCATCACCTTTTCTGACTGATGTTAATTTGACTTCATTAAAGTTTAAAGCGCCTAAATTATGTTGGCCCCAAACTTGGCTTCTGTCAGTGATATTGCCCCATTGAACATTACCATCAGTAATTAACATAGTAACAGTTTTACGTGCGTTATAATTTGGACCTGGAGAAACTTGTAAACCATAATAGGTATTTAAAGCTTTATCAGCTTTTAAGTGAGAGATACCAACTCTTGACCAAGTATCGCCTGCATCTGGAGTTAATACTTTAACTTTTGATTCAGCAACATAGTATTTCCCAGCTGTACCAGTTAATTTAGCAAATGAATTTTGATTACCTTTTGATTTTACTACTGGTTTATCTGAGAAAACACCTGTAAAATCAAAATTGTCCTTATTTACTGAAAGGTCTACAACAGTGTCTTTAACTACCAATTTAAGTTCTGCGTAAATTTTATCAGTAAGTGAGGCTTTTAATTTGGTTTCACCTTGTTTTAATCCTTGAACATTTCCTTCTTTATCGACGCTAGCAATTGTCTTATCTTCAACTGTATAAGTAATTGCATCGGTAAATTTTGTTACTGTTGGATTAACTTTAATTGTTTGTGTAACGAAAAGTGATGCAGTTGTTTCAGCAAATGAAATTGTTGGTGTATTATCTAAGTATTTCATCGAATAATTATCATTTGCGGCTTGAACTGTTGTAACTTTTTGTTCACCTAAATACCAACCATCAAAAACATAATATTGATTTGATGATACAACGTTTGTTGGTAATTCATCACCAACTTTGCCTTCCATTTCAATTACGCCTGTTTTTCCATCAAGACTAAATGTGTCTTCAAGAGTCAATTTGTAATTGATTGTTTTTGGCCCTTGTTCACACGAAGCAAGTGCGCAAACTGAAAGTAATGCAACTAATAAAACATTTTTCTTCATCTTAGTTTCCTCCTTTGCTTATAGCTGATTTAAATGTTAAATTATTTACTTCTCCAGAAGCGTATTCTCCAGCAATCCAAAGAATGTAAGCTCCCGTATATTTAGATGTCATACCTTCAAATTTTGAAGATTTGAGATCAAAATTAACTTCTTTTTCATCTACAAACATTTTGAATGTTGCGATGTTGTTTTCAATTGTTCTTGTTACCTTTACGTGATGTGATGTTTTTGGATTTTCAAACAATTGAGTGCTTGATTCTAGATAATAATAAGAAGAGCTTTCGTTTTCATATGACAAAGGGTAGTTCCAGCTATTATATCTAGCAGTATTTTCAACCTTTCCTTCTAATACAGAATTACCAACTAAGAAAGATTCGACTGTATCGGCAGAATCATATCTACTTAAATTAAGTCCAATTCCACTAAATCCGTTTGTATGAGCTTTATTACAAAGCATATCTTCAACATCAAATTCAACTTCAAAATCACCAACTAATTTAGCTTTATCACCAAGTGATTTAACTTTGTTGTCTTTAGAAAGTATGTTATTTGATTTGAAAATAAATTTTGAATCTGATTGATATTCAACTCTTTCTTCGTTTGATGAATAGAAAGAATATTTAAATTGTTGTTCGCTTAATTTAGCATTAATTTGAGCATCTTCTGTAATTAACTTGTAATTTTTAACTGTTACTGGAAGATCAATTGAAACTAAAATTGGCATTGTTGGGATTTCGTCATAAACAGTGCTTTCATCAACATACATTAATTTGTCATTTAATAAGTAATAATAAGTGTTGTTATCTCTTAATAAAGCGACTTTAACTTCACTATTTCTCCAATCGATATTGTCGAGTCCGTTTTCACCCCAAGTTTGCGAACGAGTTGTTAAAGCTGGCCATGTTTCGTTTGGTAAATCTTTAACAATGAATTTATTAAAGTCATTTCCTTGACCCTCAACTCTTGGCGAGAAAATGAAATATCTTGTACTTGTTTCACTTAAGCCACTTCCAAAACCAAATCCTTGCCATACCCATGGAGAGATTTGTGCATCAACTTTAAATGAACCTTCAACGTAATATCTTGTTCCTTTAAAATTAGCAAAATATAGTGAATGATATCCAAGTTTTGCAGTATCAATATTTAATTTAACGTTTGGATTAGTGTCATCTGCTTGTTTTGAAATATCCCAATAAGGAGATCCTAAATCACTTCTAAATGTTCCTTTTTTAACTCTAAAATCAACCGAAGATGTGATATTTTGAGCTTCTTTTGATTTTACAGAAATTTTAACGTTTCCTTCTTTTAAGAATTCTACGTGGCCAGCTTCAGTAATTGTTGCAACTGTTGGATCGCTTGTTGACCATTCTACAAGCGAAGATGCTTCAGCTGGTGTGACTTCAACTGATAAATCAACAGCTTGACCAACCCATTGAGTTAAATCGCCATATCCAGTAATTTCTAATTTTGTAGGTAAGGCACTTTCTTCAACTGTAATTTCTATAGTCTTCTTACATTTTGGCTCAATCTTTAATGAACAAGTAATGATGGCTTTACCTTTACTTATACCAGTAACTAAACCTTTTTCATTGACTGTAGCGACATTATCATCGCTGCTAGTAAAAATAACGTCTTTTTCGGTTGTACCAGTAACTGAAGCACGAAGTTGGACAGTTTTACTAGCTTTAATGGTTGTTTGACCAATAGCAACTAAACGAATGTCGTAATCTCCATGATATTCTTCTTGATCACCTCCACCCTCTGTAGAATTACAAGAAGCAATAACAGGAATTGTTCCAAGTGTTAAAGCAAGTAATAATGGAATTGTTCTTTTTCTCATTTTTATACCTCCTAATAAATGGTTAAACCGCTTTCAACATCAAAAATGTATATCTTTGATAAATCAAAGACTAAATCAAGTTCCTCATCATAATTATCGATTTCGTTTTGAGGAATCTTCATTTGTAAATCAGTGTTAAAAATATCAAAATGCAAAATGTATTCACTTCCTAAAAGTTCAATTAAATTTGGTTTTGCTTTGATAATTTGAGAAGCATTTTTATTTTCAAATGCTTTTGCTAAATGAATATTTTCAGGTCTAATGCCAATTTTAACTTTTGCACCTTGAACTGCATTTTTATATTTTTCAAGAAGATTAGAAAGTTCGTTTTTGATATTTTCTTTTTCAAGTTCTTTATTCTTTTTAATATCTTTTTTCTTGAATAAATTCTTAATTTTCGAAATGAAGTTTTCTTTTTGAACAACTTTCTTTTCTTCCTTTTTATATATTTGAGAAGCTTTCATCATTTCGATTGCTTCATCATTCATGTTTTCAAAATTTTCTAATTGTTCGTTTAATTTATTAATTTGACTTGAAACAAATTCAAGATATTTTGAATTAAATGAAG
>CAMNHN010000037.1 GCA_946539555.1 uncultured Mollicutes bacterium
TAATCCTCCTAGATTAATTATACACATTTTTATAAATGTGAAAACAAAATTAACTTGATTTTTGAATTAATTTTAATGCCCATTAAGTTTAAAAAAATAAATTGTTTCTTTTAATATTGAATATTTCAAAAATTTAGATAAAATTAAATAGTTCTTTAAGAACAATTTAATTATATGAAGAAAAAAGTTAAAGACATTACATACAAAGAGATTTTTAAAACTTTATTAAAATCAGTTAGAGAATATAAGAGAGAAGCATTGCTCTCTATGTTTTTTATTGTCCTTGAAGCAGTGATAGAATGTGCAATGCCATTTTTAATGTCTAATCTTATCGATACAATGCAAAATTCCTTAACTAACGAGGAGATGGTTAGATCAGTTTTAATATATTCTTCTATTTTAGTTGTTATGGCTTTTGCTTCATTAGCATGTGGTATTTTAGCTGGCAGAATGTCAGCTACAGCTGGAGTTGGTTTTGCTTCAAATTTAAAAGAAGATTTATTTAAAAAAATCAATACTTTCTCATTTCAAAACATAGACAAATTTTCTGTATCAAGTTTAGTTACACGTCAAAACAGCGATGTTTGGTTTGTTCAAATGTGTTTTACAATGCTTATTAGAATTTGTTTAAGAGCGCCATTAATGACGATTTTCTCGATTGTTATGGCGGGAATTTTAGCTCCTCATTTATTCTGGATTTATTTTATTACAATTCCAGTTTTGAGTTTAAGTTTATTAGCAATTGCTTTAAAAGCTATGCCAATGTTTAGAGGAATTTTCCAAAAATACGATAAATTAAATGAATCAATTGAGGAAAATGTTAGAGGTATTAGAGTTGTAAAAACTTATGTTAGAGAAGAATACGAAAAAGAAAAATTCGATACTTCTAGTGATAATTTAGCTAAAAACTTCATTAAAGCTGAAAGACTAGTTGCTCTAAATTCTCCAATTATGCAAACAGTTATGTATCTTTCAATGTTTTTAATTATGATGATTGGCTCATCAATTATTGTAAAAACTACAAATATTGAAGGTGGAATTGTTGTTGCTGATTTAACGGTAGGAAATCTATCTAGTTTGATTACTTATGGAGCTCAAATTTTAATGAGCATCAATATGTTTTCAATGATTTTTGTCATGTTTTCAATGTCGATAGCTTCAATGAAGAGAATTTGTGAAGTTTTAAATGAAGAACCATCGATTAAAAATTGCGATAATCCAGTTACTGAAATGAAAAACGGAGAAATCGAATTTAAAAATGTTTCTTTTAAATATAGTGCAAATGCTGAGAAATTCGCTCTTGAAGGAGTAAATTTGCATATTAAACCAGGACAAATGGTTGGCATTGTTGGTGGAACAGGTTCATCAAAATCAACCCTTGTTAATTTGATTTCTAGATTTTATGACACTAGTGATGGAGAAGTTCTTGTTGATGGAATTAATGTTAAAAATTATGATTTAAAAGTCTTAAGAACAAATGTTTCAATGGTTCTTCAAAACAACATATTATTTAGCGGAACAATCGCTGAAAATTTAAGATGGGGAAATAAAGAAGCAACTGATGAAGAAATTAAAGAAGCTTGTGATATTGCTCAAGCAAGTTCTTTCGTTGATGGTTTCCCTGGAAAATATGACATGATGATCCAACAAGGTGGTATCAATGTTTCTGGTGGTCAAAAACAAAGACTTTGTATAGCTAGAGCAATTTTAAAGAAACCTAAAGTTTTAATTTTAGACGATTCTACAAGTGCAGTTGATACTAAAACTGATGCCTTAATTAGAAAAGGATTAAGAGAAACTTTACCTAATACAACTAAAATTATCATCGCTCAAAGATTAAACAGTGTTCAAGACGCTGATTTTATCGTTGTTATGGATGATGGAAAAATAAATGGAATTGGAACACATGAAGAACTTTTGAAGACTAATAGAATCTATCAAGATATCTATGAAATTCAAAATAGAATAGGAGGTAAGTAGTATGAAAAAACAAAAGCCTGCTATTATTAGAATTTTCTTAGATTATTTGAAGAACTTTAAATTTGGCTTCATTATCGCTATAATTTGTGTTTTACTCAATAATTTAGGCGCTATTTTTGCTCCACTAACTTTACAAAATATTGTTAATGCACTTACTAAATGGATTAAGGAAGGAATAGATTCAGGTGTTTTAGCTGATTCAACTGAACTTCTTAAAACTATTCGTGAATCTTTAATTACTTTAGCGATTGCATATTCAATTAGTGTTGCGGCTGGACTTATTTATTCTCAATATATGGCAATTTCTGGTCAAAAATATATGAATTTAATAAGAAAACGCCTTTTTGATCATATGCAAGATTTACCTGTTTCTTATTTTGATAAGAATTCTAAAGGTGACATTATGTCAATATATTTAAACGATGTTGACACAATTAGACAATTTATTTCTCAATCACTTCCTACGATTGCAATGTGCTTTTTAACGTTTGTTATCGTCTTTGTAATCATGCTTATTTCTTCAGTATGGTTAGCTTTGATTGTTGTTGCAGGATCGGTTGCAATGTTCTTAGTTTCTAAACATATTGGTGGACGAAGCGCAAGAAACTTCATTAAAACTCAAAATATCATTGGTAAACAAGAAGGCTATGTTGAAGAAATGATGAATGGCTTAAAAGTTGTTAAGAGTTTCTGTCATGAAGAAGAAAGTGAAATTGGCTTTGATGAAATTAATAAAGTATATAGAGAAGCTGCAACTGAAGCAAATCAATATTCAAATATTTTAGGTCCAATCATGGGAAATATTGGAAATATTCTTTATGTTATTGTAGCTTTTGCTGGCACATTAATTTTTGTTCTTAATGGTGCAAATTTAACAATAACTGGATTTAATACGATTACAATTGGAGTTATCGTTTCATTCTTACCAATGGTTAAACAATATACAATGAATATTAACCAATTAGCTCAACAAATTACATCTGTTGCTACTGCAATTGGCGGAACAAAGAGAGTCTGCAAATTGCTCGATGAAGAAGTTGAAAAAGATGAAGGATACGTCAAACTTGTTCGTGGAAAATACGATGATAATGGAAATATTATTGAATGCGATCCAAAAGAAGCAACTTTATGGGCTTGGAAGCATCCTCATTCAGCTGATGGAACAGTAACATATACTTTACTTCAAGGTGATATAAGAATGTTTGATGTTGATTTTGGTTATACTGATAAAAAAGTTATTCTTCATAATGTTTCTTTATATGCTAAACCAGGTCAAAAAGTCGCATTTGTTGGAGCAACTGGAGCAGGAAAAACAACGATTACTAACTTAATTAATAGATTCTATGATATTGCTGATGGAAAAATTAGATATGACGGAATTAATATAAATAAAATCTTAAAGAAAGATTTAAGAGCATCACTAGGTATGGTTCTTCAAGATACAAATTTATTCTCAGGAACAATCATGGATAATATTCGTTATGGAAGGCTTGATGCTACGGATGAAGAATGTATTGAAGCAGCAAAACTTGCAAATGCTGATGGATTTATTAGAAGACTTCCTCAAGGCTATAATACATATTTAACAAATGATGGTGCAAATTTATCTCAAGGACAACGTCAGCTTTTATCAATCGCAAGAGCAGAAGTTCATGGTGCACCTGTTATGATTTTAGATGAAGCAACTTCATCTATTGATACAAGAACTGAAGCTTTAGTTACTCAAGGTATGGATAATTTAATGAAAGGCAAAACTGTATTTGTTATTGCACATAGATTATCAACGATTCAAAATAGTGATGTTATAATAGTTTTAGATCACGGAAGAATCATTGAACGTGGTTCACATGATGAATTGATTAAACAAAAAGGAACATATTACCAGCTTTATACTGGAGCGTTTGAATTAGAATAATATATGATTTCATTAAAAGAGATAGGAAAAGTTTACGATAGTAAAGGTGTTAGTGTTAATGCTTTAAAATCAATAACGCTTACTTTTCCTGAGAAAGGATTTGTCTCAATTCTTGGTCCTTCAGGTTGTGGTAAGTCTACTCTTTTGAATATTATTGGTCTTTTAGATAAACCAACGCATGGTGATATTTATTATAATGACGTCTCTTTAATTCATTTTAAAGATGCAGAAGCAGATAATTTTAGAAATGAAACAATAGGTTTTATTTTTCAATCTTATCATTTGATCCCAACATTAAATGTTTTAGATAACATTTTATTGCCAATTAATATAAGTAAAAAATACGTAAAGTCTGAAGCTAAAGAAAAGGCTTTAGAACTATTGAAAAAGCTTGGTTTAGAAGGCTATGAAAAAAAGAAAATTAGTCAACTTTCAGGCGGACAAATTCAAAGAATTTCTATTGCTAGAGCTTTAATCAATGAACCTAAAGTAATTCTTGGAGATGAACCTACAGGCGCACTAGATTCAAATAATAGTGAAGAAATTTTAAAAATTTTAAAGAAAATTTCTGAAGAAAGATTAGTGATTATTGTCACTCATAATGAAGAACAAGCAAATAAATATAGTGATCGAATTATAAGATTAAAAGATGGTGAAATTGAACACGATTCTGGAGTTTTAACCGAAAAGCCTGCAGAAAGCCTGCATTTAGTTGAAGAAAAGAAAAGAAGAAAGCCAATTGGTTCAAAAACCATAGGGAAAATTTCAATAAAAAATTTCTTTTCAAAAAAAGTAAAAGCGATTTTAACAGCTGGTGCTAATTGTTTTGGTCTTGTTGCTTTAGGCTTTGTTTTTGCTTTAACAAATGGTTTTGAAATTTATAAAACTAGAGTTAATAGAGAAACTGCAGCAAACTTACCAATTAATGTTCCAGCATATTCTACAAAGACTGATACAGAAAAAAGAGAAACCATAAATCAGAGTACAAGTTATCCTTCTGAACAAGAAATTTATCCTTATGTTAAAGGAGATACACAAGTAACTTATACATATAATAAGTATACACCAGAATACTTTAATTTTTTAGATTCGCTTGTTAATGACGGACTTGCAACTGAATATATATCAAATTATGGGAATGCATATTCATATAATTTAGCAACAACTTATCCTGATTCGCTTGATGGAAAGAAAACTGGTGGAGTTAATTACGTTTCAACAACGATTTCCTCTGGTGGAAGCTATACTTCATCAAAATATGGAATTCCTACAAATATTTTCCATCAACTTTATGGAGATGTTTCTTCTGGTTACGATTTAATTAAAGGTGAACTTCCAAAAAATAAGAATGAATTAGTTTTAGTTGTTGATGAATATAATGCTGTTGGTTTTGAAGTTTTACAATCTTTAGGTTTCTATAATACTTCAGATAATAAAAACGAAGTTAGAGATTTATCTTTAAAATCGAAAGTTAAACCAATTTCTTTTGATGATGTTATTGGAAAAACTTATAAGATTTTTACAAATAATGAAATTTATAGAAAAATTGAATGTGATAAAGAAATTTATGATCTTTTTTCTTATAAATATGGAGTACGTGTAGAAGATCATAAAAGAAAACTTGATATGTATGCTCAAAATAGTTTGAGTAGTTTATTTAGTGATGCATCCAAAGGTACTGAATTAAAAATTACAGGAATATTGCGTCCAAAAAGAGGGACAACAATCACGCTTTTAGAACCATCATTGTGTTACACAAAAGAATTAATTACTGAATTAGTTAATAACAAAGCTGATAGTTCAATATCTAAAGAAATAAAAAATAATGTCGTTTATATTAACGATAATCCTCAATCTAATTGGGAAATGGCAGAAGAGTTAAATGCACTTTTAAATAAGCATGATGGTATTTTTACAAAAATTTCAGCAACAGAATTTAGTGAAATAGCAGATAAATATTTTAGATATTATTACATCGATGAAGGCAATTTGCACGAATCTAATCCTTCAGCAAACTATAGATATACTAGCTTTTCTAACTTTTTATATTATTCAAATAGAATTGGTGCTGAACTCGTCCTTGATGAAACTAGAATTGCTGGATCAAGTGGTGATAACGATACTATAAAGAACTATTTAACAAAAGTAATAGGTTATTTTGGAAGCACAAAAGATGAAGATATTAAATTAGCATATGAGCATTTCATTAGTATTATGGCTTTTATGAATAGTTACACAAATGTTGTTAATGTTGCTGTTTTTCCTTATGGTTTAGAAGAAAGAACAGAAATTTTAGCTAGAATGGACGAGTGGAACGCAAGACAAACAAAAGAAGAAAATAAAATTTATTATTACGATTTGACTAATTCTTTAATTAGAGAAATAGGTGAATTAATTGGTTTAATTACTTTGATTTTGACGATGTTAGTCGTACTTTTACTTATTGTTGCATGTGTTATGAATATGCTTTTCACTTATAATAATGTGCTTGAAAAAACTAAAGATATTGGAATTTTCAGAGCTATTGGTATGAAAAAATTTGATGTTGTTCGTATTTTTATTTTTGAAGCAACAATTGTTGGCGCAATAAGCAGTATTATTGGCATTATTTTCACATATATTATTAATATTCCAATTAACGCATTAATAAGTGAACATTATTCTAGATATTTTATTACAGAGAACCTATGTGTTCTTGAATGGTGGCACGTAATTATTGTATTTGTTTTAGGTGTTACACTTGGAGTTATTAGTTCATTTATTCCATCATTACAAGCCAGCAGAAAAGATCCTGTTAAATGTTTGAAAGATGAATAGGATTTTTTCAATTACTATTTGATATGATGATTAAAATGATATAAAATATACAAGCACTTTGGTCCTCTAGCTCAGTTGGTAGAGCAACTGACTCTTAATCAGTGGGTCCAGGGTTCGAGTCCCTGGAGGATCACCAAAATTAAAAAAAGAGCATTTTACATCAAGTAAAATGTTTTTTATTTTTAAGCTTGTTTTAAGGTAAAATAATGAAAAACGCTGCAAAACTAAAGTATTTTTGTTAATCTATTAAAGTAATTTTATTATTGAATATGATAATTTTTTCTTCATCTTGTAGTTTTGCTAAAAGTCTAGATAGAGTTTCTCGACTTACGCCTAATTCGTCTGCAATATTTTTTATGCTTTTCATGTTATAAGAATTTTTGTGTGTATGCATAAAATATGTGAATCTTTCAAAAGTTGTATCAAAAGATAAAATTTTAATTTTTGAATTTAATTCTTTAGTAAATTCTGAAGTTACATTTAAAAATTCAATTAAGAAATTTTTGTTTTCTTGAAGGATAGAAATTAAGTCTTCTTTTTTAATGAAAGCAATTGTTGTATTAGAAGTAGAGATGACATTTCCTTTATAAAATGGTTCGCTACTAAAAACAAGATTTTCTCCAAAACAATCACCTTTTTTTAAATTTTTGAAAACGATATTTTTGCCTTCATAAGAATAGGAAATAATTGAAACAGCTCCTTCTAAGATTAGTCCTAAAGTATTGCACGTGGCATTTTCATTAAAAATAATTTCATCTTTTTCAAATGATGAAGTAGTTACAAACTTAAATTCGTTCTCTTTTAATAGGCTAATTAAATGATTCATAAGCGTGATATATATCACACTTAATTATAAATATTTTTGATAAGATATCAATCGATGTAAGGAGAATTTTATGAAAAAGAATAAATTTTTATTGATTGGATTATTAAGTTTAACTGCTTTAGCAACTGGTTGCGAACAAAGTCAAAAACCAGTAGAAGAAGAATTTTCAACAACTGCATTAAGTGTAAAAGTTGCTTCACCAAGTAAAGCACCTGCAGTTGCTCTCTTTGCTCATTTGAAAGAAGAAAATGTTGAAATTAATAGCGCTGCAAATAATGTTGTTGCTTATTTAACAAATGCATCAGATAAAGACATGGTTATCGTACCAACTAATGCTGGAATTTCTGCTATTGTTTCTAAAAATGCTCAATTTAAAATTGCAGCAACAGTAACTTTTGGAAATTTCTATTTAATTCAAACCGGAAAAGATAGCGATAAAACTTTAAATGAAGGAGATAAAGTTTTAGCTTTCCAAGAAAAAAATGTCGCAGGAAAATTATTCAGTTATTTATATGGAGATAAAAATCTAGAAACAACCTATTTAGCTGATGTCACAGCAGTAAAAAATGAAATTTTGACAAATGAAAGTTCCGATTATGACTATGTTCTATTAGCTCAACCAGATGTTAATGAAATTTTAAAATCTAAGAAAGATTATTCAGTATATGCAAATGTTCAAGAAGATTTTAAAACTAAATCTGGTGGAAAAGAAATTACTCAAGCATCGATTTTTGTTAAAAACACTAGTGATAAAGAAGCAGTGACAACTGCATTAAATACAATAAAAAGCGATGTTGATGCACTTTTAAAAAATACCAAAAGCTTATTAGAAGCAACAAAAGATGTCGAAGATCAAGTATTTTCATCTAAATTAGGAAGCACAAAAGAAGAATTAAAAGGTCTTCTTGATAATGAAAATCAACTTGGTATCGGTTTTAAAAAAGCAATAGATAATAAGGCATCTATCGATGCATTTATATCTACTTTTGGCATGGGAGCAACAAGTGAAGAAATTTATTTCAATTATTAATAGCAACCCATTTCTATACATAGTTGGAATATTATTTATATTTTTTGTATGGTATATCATTTCTGTTTCACAAGGGTATGGAAATATAGTTTTTCCTACCCCTATAGAAACATTTGTTTCAACAGGTGAAATACTATCATCATCTTATATTTATAAATGCATCGGATGGACACTTTTAAGATTATTAATTGGATATCTTATTTCTTTTGCATTTTCAATAATTTTAGGGGTTTTTGCTGGGTATTTTGAAAAATTGTATACTTTTTTAAAACCTCTTTTAATTGTCTTAAAGAGTGCTCCTACAGCAGCATTTATCTTTTTATTTTTGATTCTTGTAGGTAGCAGATTTGCTTCTATTTTCATTGTCATTTTGGTTTCTTTTCCAATACTTTATGAAGCAGTAGTTGCAGGAATAAAAAATATACCTAATCATTTAGATGAGGCGTTAAGAATTGATTGCGGAAATTTCTTTTATGGATTTATAAAAGTTAGAATTCCTTTAGCCTTGCCATATATTTCAGTTGGCTTACTATCAAGTTTTGCTCTTGCTTTTAAAACTTCAATAATGGCTGAAATTATATCTGGAGATACAAATTATGGTTTAGGTAGTGCTATTACTTCATATAGAAATAGCGATCCATCAAATCTTGCTCCAATATTTGGAATAACATTAATCGCAATAGTGCTAATTTCTTTAGTAGATATTGCAATTTCGCTCATTAAACATGAGTTCAAAGTACAATAATTGCAAAGATTAGCCATAACTAACTCACTATTCTTTTTGAGTTTGACACGTTTTTTTATATAATAAAAAAGATTGTTTAGAGAAGGGGAGATTTTTATGGCAAGATTACAAGCAGCAGCTGTAAAACAAATTACAGAAATTTGCAATCGATACAAAGATGAACCAACACCAACAATGATGATTCTTGAAGACATTCAAAATGAATATGGCTATATTCCTCTAGAAGTCCAAGAACTTGTTTCTGATTTAACAGGCATTCCTGTTTCAGAAATTTATGGCGTTGTTACATTCTATTCATTTTTCTCAATGGTACCTAAAGGAAAGTACGTTATTGGAGTTTGTTTAGGAACAGCTTGCTATGTTAAAGGCAGTCAATTAGTTTTAGACAAATTTAGTGAAATTTTACACATTAAACCAGGTGAAACTACAGAAGATGGTTTATTTACTCTTGATGTTTTACGTTGCATTGGCGCATGTGCAATCGCACCAGCAGTTTCAATCAATGGTAAAGTTTATCCACAACTTAAAGTCGATAACGTTAGTAAAGTTATTGATGAATATAGAGCAATGGAGGCTTAATTATGGAATTTGAAAAAATTAAAACAGAAGAGCAATTAGCTAAACGTATTGAGCATTGTGCAAAATGTCTTGATTTAAAATTCCATTGTGAACCAGGCAAAAAAGCAATTGCTATTTGTGGTGGTACAGGATGTTTAGCAAGTGATTCAATGGGAATCCTTAATACTTTTAAAGATTTAATTAAACAACACGGATTAGAAGACAAAGTAACAGTTAATATCGTCGGTTGCTTTGGCTTCTGTTCACAAGGTCCTTTTGTTAAAGTTTATCCAGAAGAAACTTTATACACAAAGGTTAAAACTAAAGATGTTAACGAAATATTTGAAAAAGATATTTTAAATAACGAAGTTGTTACACGTTTACTTTTTGTTGATCCTCAAACAAAAGAACACGTTCAAAAACAACACGATATCGCTTTCTATAAATTACAAAAAAGAGATATTGCATTGCATGGTAATGGCGAAATTAACCCAGAAGATTTATCAGAAGCTTTAGGCTATGGAGCATTCAAAGGCTTAATGAGAGCTCTTCATATGTCCCGTAAAGAAGTTATTGATGAAGTTTTAAAGGCTGGCTTAAGAGGCCGTGGTGGTGCTGGTTTCCCAACTGGCAAAAAATGGTCATTTGTTCCAGATACTGATGAACCAAAATACATTATCTGTAATGGTGATGAAGGTGACCCAGGTGCATTCATGGATCGTTCAATTATTGAAGGTAATCCATGTGCAGTTATCGAAGGCATGATGATTGCTGGTTATGCAATTGGTGCTGAAAATGGTTATTTCTACGTTCGTGCAGAATATCCAACAGCAGTTGCAAGACTTAGAAAAGCAATTAAAGAATTAGAAGAAGTCGGACTTTTAGGTGATAACATCTTAGGAACAGGCTTCAACTTCAGATGCCACGTTAGACTTGGTGCTGGTGCATTCGTCTGTGGTGAAGAAACAGCTTTAATTAATAGTATTGAAGGTAAACGTGGTATGCCACGTCC
>CAMNHN010000038.1 GCA_946539555.1 uncultured Mollicutes bacterium
TCAATAATTTTAAGTGTTATTTTTATATCTTCAATTTTCGGATACTGGCTTAGTGATAATTTAGTTTCAGGATTTGCTGCTAACGGTGCTTTAAGTAGTGAAGGACTCGATTATGGAAATATCATTAATATGATAAATATTTTATTTAACCCAGCTAGCGGATTATTATTAAAACTCGCTTCTAGTATAAATTTGATATTCATTGTAGTCTTACTTATTCTTTCTGTTTTTTCTATTTTTTATGGGATTTCTTCCATCACAAAAGGAGAATTGCAAAAGAAGCAAAAAATAGTTTTGTTTATTGAAATTTCATTGATATTCCTTCTTTCATCAACTCTAAGCACAGATGGAGTAATGCAAGCATTTTTATCATTTATTTCTTTTACAATTGTTGTTGTTAGCATTATCAAAAGAATATTCGATATTAATGGTACAAAGCAAAAAGTAGTATTTATAATTTCACAATTTGCATTGTTTCTTGGATTTTTAGTAGGTACAAGAGCATTGATTTATATAAATACAAATTTTAATGGTGGTTATTATTCAATAATCGGCAAAGATGGTTTTTATGGATATATTTATGATTTTATCATCATATATAACAATCTTTGTTCACCAGAAACAATTCCAGCCGTTTATTATGTAAGTTTCGCTCTCTATCTATTTGTTTCATTATCATATTTTGCTTTGTTTACTTTAATATTCTTAAAGAAATATCATTTATCAAGAATTATAGGTTTTGTAATTTGTATATCTTTAATAGTTTTTATGATTGCAAGTTCATTATTTAATCAAAACGCTTTATCAAATGCTTACCAAATTGCAGCGCTTATATTTACGCTTGTTGGAACAACACTTTTAACAACCTACACGTTAATGAAAGAAAGCAAATAAGAAAAATCACTTGCGGCGGCAAGTGATTTTCTTATTTATCGTTAATTAATTCATCAATATTATCGAGAGTATAAAGCTTTACACCTTTTTCTTTTAATAATTGAGCAGTGTAACCCATTCCATCAATTAAAGTGCCATTGAATTTACCATTATAGATTTTATTTACACCACAGCTTGGAGATCTATCCATTAAAAGAGCTTTTTTAATGTGAAAATAATTGACTATATTCATGACTTTATGTGCACCTTCATTAAATTGGTGTGTCACGTCTTTTCCTTCTTTATTAATAATAGAGCCATTAACTATTTCACTAGGAACTCTAGGAGTAGATAATCCACCAAAAACTTCAGGACAAATTGGGACAATATCATAAATGTCTTTTAGAGCTTCGACTCTTTCATCATAATTATTTTTGCCATTATATTTGACATTGTCACCTAATAAACATGCACTAACGAGAATTGTTTCCATAAAATAAAATCTACCTATAAACTTTATAAATTATAAAGATTTCTTTATAATAATTCCATATGAAATACAAAGAATTTTATTACGTAATAGATGGCAAACAATATCATGTTAATGTGAAATATAATGGGTTGAGACAAAAAACAACTTATTATAGATTTCATGATGGAGAATTCCACATTTCGACAAATTCTTTTGCAACTTTTGATTCATTAAAGTCCGGATTAGACCAATTTGCTAGAAGTTTAATCTCTAGAAGTGATGAAAATAAATATTTTCATGATGGATTTATGTTTTTATTTGGTGATGTACAAGATGTTTCTGATGGCTTTTTCACCTTTAACAAGAAAAAATATAAATTTGTAGATGAAACTCATTTTTATAATTCAATTAAAAAGTTAGCTAAACCATATTTTGAAGAAAGAGTTAAATATTATTCAAAAATAATGGGAGTAAATGAAAAATATAGAATCGAACTTCATAAAGCAAGAACAAGATATGGTTCAAATAGCATATCAACGATGACCTTATCCTTTAATATAATATTAGTGCATTATAGTTATGAAATTATTGATTCAGTTATTGTACATGAATTAGCACACCATTTTGTGCGAGATCACTCAAAACATTTCTATGATATTGTTTATAGATATTGTCCAAAATATGATTATTTACATTCAAAATTAAAGAAAGGGATTATGTCATGATTCAGGAAATTAAAAGTAGAGATAATTCTTTAATAAAATATGTTAATAAATTAAAAGATAATTCTTTTTCAAAAGAAGAAAAGAAATTTATTATTGAAGGAATTCATTTAGTTGAAATGGCAAAAAATAATTTGTTATATGTTTTAACTGAAAAGAAACTTGATGAAAAAATGTATCCAAATCAATATCTTGTAACAAAAGAAATTTTAGAAAAATTATCAAATAATAAATCATCTTCTAGTGTAATTGGAATATGCAAATTCATTGATGAAAAAGACGATTATGATGGAGATATTTTATATTTAGAAGATGTTCAAGATCCAGGAAATGTTGGAACACTTTTTAGAACCGCATTAGCTTTTAATATAAAAAATATTTATGTTTCAGAAAAGACAGCTTATAAATACAATTTGAAAGTTATTCAAGCTTCGCAAGGTTCAATTTTTGATTTAAATATCAAAATTTTAAATATAGAAGATTTAATAAAATTAAAAGAAAAACAATATAAAATTATTACAACTTCATTATCAAAAAATAGTGTTTATTTAAATGATTTTAAATTTGATAAAAATCAAAAATATATTGTAATACTTGGGAACGAAGGGCAAGGAGTTTCTCAAATTGCCTTAAAAGAGGCTGATATAGTTTTAAAAATTAGAATGGAAAATATAGATTCTCTTAATGTTGCAATTGCTGGAGGAATTATTTTAAATTCTATTTATAACAAATGATTTATTATTTTCTTTTATAAAGAAAATGATATAATTTTGCTAAGCGTTGAAAAGAAGTAGTAATTAGTCACCTTTATTTCTAGGGAGAGATGATAAGTGAAAACATCTTAATAAAGCCTAATGAATTCGTCTTGGAGCAGGTTTGATGAACCCGTTAAGACTTACGATAAAGTTAAAATTAAGTGCTGAATTGAATTAGGATGGTACCGCGGATTATTTCGTTCCTAGAGACTATCCTTTTTATTTTATATGGAGGGCTAAAAAATGGAAAATTATGAAAACATTTTTGCTGAATTAGCTGAAAAAATTAAAAGTTTGATTTCAAATTCAAAAACAATTGAAAACATTGTCGAAATCAAAAACAAATACCTTTCTAAAAAAGGTGAATTTTCCTTACTTATGGGAAAAATTAGAGAAGCTGAAGATAAAAAAGCTTTTGGCGAAGCTTTTAATAATGCAAAAAATAAGATTGATGAAGTCTTAAATGCAAAAATGAAAGAATTTGAAGCTAAAAAATTAGAAGCTCAACTCAAAAAAGAAGAAATTGATATTACTTTACCTGGTAATAACATTAAAAGAGGTATTGAAAACCCATTTTATAAAGTTAGAAAAGAAATTGAAGATATCTTTATTTCAATGGGTTATACAGTTGCTACAGGTCCAGAAGTTGACTATGACAAATATGTTTTTGAACTTTTAAATATTCCTAAAGATCATCCAGCTCGTGACATGCAAGATACACTTTATATTGAAGACGATTTACTTTTAAGAAGTCATACTTCAAGTATTCAAGCTCACGTTATGGAAGAAGCAAATGGAAAACCAATCAAAATTATTTGTCCAGGAAAAACTTATAGAAGAGATGATGATGATATGACACATTCTCATCAATTTGCTCAAGTTGAAGGATTAGTTATTGATAAAAATATTAATTTAGGTAATTTAAAAGCAACTTTAGAATTGTTTGCTCAAAAAATGTTCTCTAAAGACTCAAAAGTTCGCTTCAGATCGAGCTTTTTCCCATTTACAGAACCTTCAGTTGAAGTTGACATTTCATGTTTCAATTGCCATGGCAAGGGATGTAATGTTTGTAAAGGAACTGGATGGATAGAAATTCTTGGAGCAGGTATGGTACATCCAAATGTTTTAAGAATGAGTGGATATGATCCAGATGTATATAGTGGATTTGCTTTTGGAATTGGTATTGAAAGAGTTGCAATGCTTAGATATGGCGTTGATGACATTAGAAGATTTTATCAATCAGATATTAGATTTATTGAAGAATTCAATAAGAAAGTTGAGGACTAATTATGTTAGTTAGTTTAAAAGAAATTGCTAAATATGTTGATATATCAGGATTAACTCCTGAAGAAATCGCAAATAGATTAACTTTTTCAGGAATTGAAGTTGAAGAAATTAAATATAGTGCTCAAGCTACAAATTTAGTTATTGGTCAAGTTATTGAATGTGAAGATCATCCAGATAGTGACCATCTTCATGTTACAAAGGTCAATATTGGTGATGATATTCTTGACATTGTTTGTGGTGCTCCAAATTGTAGAAAAGGTTTAAAGGTAATAGTTGCACAAGTTGGAGCAATGCTTCCAGGAGGAGAAATAAAAAAAGGTGTCATTAGAGGAAAAGAATCTAATGGTATGCTTTGTTCTTTAAGAGAACTTGGAGTTGATAACAAATATTTAACTGATGCTCAAATTAACGGTATCGAAGAACTTCCTGAAGATGCTCCTGTTGGCGAAAAGAATGTTTTAGGCTATTTAGGTTTAGATGATGTCATTTTAGATTTAAGTTTACTTGCAAATAGAAGTGATTGTTACTCACTTTATAATGTTGCTCGTGAAATTGGTGCATTATTTAATAGAGAAATTAAAATTCCAGAAGAAAAAGAACAAGGCACATATAAAGATGAAATTGTTGTTTCTTCAGAATCTAAAAACTGTGAACAAATCTCAATTAAAGTTGTTAAGGGTGTAAAAATTAAAGAATCACCAAAATGGTTAAAAGATGTTTTACAAAGTGAAGGCATCAGATCAATTGACAATATCGTAGATATTGGTAACTACGTTATGCTTTTAACTGGTCAACCAATTCATATGTATGATCTTGATAAATTAACTAAAAAAGAGTTGATTGTTAAGGACAATTTTGATGAAGAAGTTGTCGCTTTAGATGATAAAACGTACAAAATTATCCCTGGTGATTTAGTTGTAAGCTACGATAATAAAGTTGGTTGTATCGCTGGAACAATGGGTACAAAACAAGTTGAAGTTGATGCAAATACTAAAAATATTGCTATTGAAGCAGCAAATTTCAATCATGCAGCAATTAGACATACATCTTCAAGACTTGGTTTAATTAGCGATTCTAGTCAAAGATTTGTCAAAGAAATTAATCCAAATCAATATGAATATGTTTTAAATTTAACAGCTAGACTTGTCAAAGAACTTGCAGAAGGAAAAGAAGTTTCATTTACTAACACTTATGATGTTTTAGATCATTCAAAGAAAGTAGTAAATTGTTCTTATTCTTATATTAATAAAAGATTAGGAACAGATTTTTCAAAAGAAATAATTAAAAACACTTTAACTGCACTCAATTTTGAGATTAAAGATGTTGATGAAGATGATTTTGAAGCGATTGTTCCTGATTGGAGAATCGATATTTCAGATGGTAAAGCAGATCTTTCTGAAGAAATCGTTAGATTTAATGGTTTTGATACAGTTAAATCTGAACTACCTGTAATGGAAACAACAGTTGGTGGATTAAAATTCAATGCATTAAGAGAAAGAGCTGTTGAGGAATATTTACTTGAAAACGGATTTGATGAAACACTTTCTTATACATTACTTAATGAAAAAGATAATGGACTATTTAATTATCTATTAAAAGACGATGGTTATGTTATTTCTAACCCATTAACTGAAGATAGAAAATATGTTAGAAGGAACCTTTTAACATCTCTTTTAAGAACATGTGAATATAACTTGAATAGAAAAAATAACAACTTCAAGATTTTTGAAATTTCACAAATGCAATCGAAAAATCAACTTGAAGATCACATGGCTTTAGCATTTGTTGGAAATAATTACGTTCAATCAAAATTAAAACCAACACCTTATAATTTCTTCGATGCTAAAGGAGTTTTAGAATCATTACTTAGAATGTTTAATATTCAAGAAGGAAGAATTAGACTTGAAAGATTAAGCGAAGGAGAAGAATTCCATCCAACAAGAAGTGCTAAAGTATTTTTAGATGGAAAATTATTAGCTGTTTTAGGCGAACTTCATCCATTAATTAAAAATGAATTCTCAATTGGCAAGAATCCTGTTGTCGTTATGGAAATTAATCTTTCTTTACTCTTTGGAACTAAGAGTTCTGCAAATAAATTCCAAGAAATTTCTAAATTCCCAAGTGTTTCTAGAGATTATGCGTTCGTTGTAAGCGGTGAAATAAAATATGCAGATATTAAAAAAGAAATTAAAAAATCTTCAGCATTAATTAAAGACATTAACGTTTTTGATATTTATAAGGGCGAAAATATTAAAGAAGGTTATTTGAGTTTGGCACTTAACGTTACCATTGAACCAAAAGATCACACTTTAAAAGAAGATGAAATTAATCTTATTGATAAAAAAATAAGAGAAACAATAACTCTTAAGTTAAAAGGAGAAATAAGACAATGAGACTTCAAATCTTTAATGTAAAAGATGAGAGAGTTTTTGATTATAATGAAGATGTAAAAGTTTTTAATGACTTAAATAAAAGCAAAGTTATTAAAGAATTTAAAAAAGTACATGGAAAAATTATTGTTAAAAAAGTTGACAAAATTTTCTTTGTAACTTTCGACATTAAAAGCAAACTTGAAGTCTTTAGTTCTTTAACTTATGAACCATTTGCATATAATCACAATTTTAAAGAAGAATTACAATTTGCAAATGATGAAAAATATTGTGATGACGAAACGATTTTTGTCGATGACGATGCACTAAATTTGGAAGAGCTTATTTATAGTTTAATTATTACAACTCTTCCAATAAAACTTGTTAAAAAAGGTGAACATGCACCTAAGGGCGAAAACTTTAGAGTACTATCTGAAGATGAATATTACGAAGAAGAATCATCACAAGGTAACGCATTTGACAAATTAAAAGATCTCGATCTTTAAAAGCAAAATTATCTTATTTAAAGGCTAAATTTTCAGCCTTTTTTTGTTGTGAAAAAATTTTTTAAAAAAATTATTTTTTCATATTGATTAAATAGTTTATTTAATATAAAATTTTATTACAAGTGGTAGAAAGTGGGTGAAAGTGGTAGATGTTCTTCGGAAAATACGAATCAAATCTTGACGAAAAAGGTAGAGTAGTTATTCCAAGCAAATATAGAGAAGAAATCGGCGAAAAACTTTATTTAATTAAAGGCTTCGAAGGTTGCGTTTCTTTATACAAAGAAGAAGATTTTATCAATTTCATTGAAAAGCTCAAACGCTTACAGTACGAAAAATCAAAGGTTCGTCAATATCAAAGGTTATTATTAGAGTCGGTAGTCGAATTGACGATTGATAAGCATGGTAGAGTACTTATTCCAACTCGAACATTAAAAGAGTATGAGATATCAAGTAAAGTTACTATTGTTGGTGTGATCAATCATCTCGAACTTTGGGACTCTACAAAATACGATAACTACAAAGAAGACAAACAAGGTAACTTTGAATTAGATGCTGAAAGTTTAATTGAAGGCGATGAAGAGCGATAGTCACATTCCTGTTCTATTAAACGAAGCCATTGATGGATTAAATATTAAGCCAAGTGGAACTTATGTTGATGGAACGTTAGGAAGAGCTGGACACAGTTCAGAAATTCTAAAAAGATTAAATAGCAAAGGCAAATTAATCTGTATAGACCAAGATCAAGAAGCTATTGATTATTCAGAAGTTAAATTAGGACGCATTAGTCAAAATTACCAAATTGTCAAAAATAATTTTAGAAATATTGACGTAGTACTTGATGAAGTAGGCATTAAAAAAGTAGATGGATTCTTATTTGATTTAGGAGTTTCATCACCGCAATTTGATGAAGATTATCGAGGATTCTCATATAACAAAGATGCTAAGCTTGATATGAGAATGGATAATGAAAACAGTTTAACAGCAGAGAAAATCGTAAATACATATTCTTTAAATGACTTAACAAAAATATTTAGAGAATATGGTGAAGAAAAATTCTCTTATCAAATTGCTAAAAATATTGTTAAAGCAAGAAGTACAAAACCAATTGAGACAACTTATGAATTAGTTGAAATCATTAAAGAAAGTAAACCAAAATCAGAATTGTTAAAACATGGTCATCCTGCAAAACAAGTATTCCAAGCGCTGAGAATCGAAGTAAATGACGAACTTAACGCTTTAGAAGAAGCGTTAGAAAAAACCACTAAATTTCTAAACGTTAACGGAAGAATTGTAGTAATTACATTCCACAGTTTAGAAGATAGAATCGTTAAAAAGTTCTTTAAAAAAATGAGTGTAATTGAAGGAAATAGAATTAATGATTACTTGAATCCTTCAGATATCAAAACTCCTGATTTTAAAGAAATAAATAAAAAGGTTATTATCGCAAGCGAAGAAGAAATCGCCAATAACCGAAGAAGTAAGAGTGCTAAACTCAGGATATTAGAAAAAGTTAAATAACAAAAAGGGGAGACGTTATGCAAGACAAATTAGTTAAATATCATCACAAGGCTGTATTCTATTATTTTAAAAAAATTGGAATTAGTTTTTCTATTTTTCTTGGTGCTTTCGTAGCAGTCGCTATCCCTGTTTCTATTGCTGCAGCAGTAAATGCAACAGCTATTAGCAATGAAGAAGAAACAAAAACAGAAACTGAAAAAGACACTCAAAATCTTTTAAAATTTGAAAAATAAGTAGATTTTTAAATTCTCCTTCTTTTAAGAATAGTACGAAGCCCCTAATCGTACTATTTTTTTACTAAAAAACTACTAAAAAACTACTAGAAATCTAATTTTTTTGTAATTGTAGTTTTGTAAAAACTAGATTATAATTTTTATATATGAAACAAGTTGCAGCTTTAGAAATTTCAAACAGAGTCTATAAATTAGTTATTGGTTATGTTTTGGACAATAAAATTAACATCATTTATAAGACAAAAAAACCTTTGAGTGTGCCATTTAAAGATGGTGACATTTTTGATATTGGAAGCTTAAGCGATGATTTAAGTAAAATCAATGCTTTTGAAATTGATGGCGATAATCATAAACTCAAAGTCAAGATTAACGAAGTCGCTTTGATTTTACCTTCATATGGTCTTGAAGTTTATAAATGCCAAAAAACAACAAATACAGTTTCTAACGTTTCAAAGATTGATAAAATCGATATTTCTAATGCATTAGCTCTTGTTAAAAAAGAGAAACTACCTAACCCAAATAATGTTTTAGTTGATATAGTGCCTAATAAATTTATTATCGATGGAAATAGGGAATATGTTGTCCCACCATTAAATGAGATTTCTCAAACAATTACAATTGATACTAATGTATACACATTGCCTTCAAAAATGATTAATGACATGAAAAAAGCATGTGAGAAAGCTAATATACGAGTAAAAAGAGAAGTCATATCACCAATTGGAGTGGCTCAACTTTTAGCAGGTTTAAAATTTAAATACCAAACATATGTTTTAGTTGATATTTCTAGCAAGACTACAACTTTATCTTTTGTAGGGAAAAATACAGTTTATTCAAGTAATTTCTTCTCTTTAGGAATTGCTGATTTAACTGATAGATATATTCAAGATTTCAATATCACAAGGGAAAAAGCTGATGAACTTCGTAATTTATATGGATTTGATCAAAGAAAATTAGAATATAATCCTCCAATTATTGAATCAATGACTGCTGAAGGAAATGTTAAAAAATACACTAAGGAAGACTTAAATAATTCGACTACAGCCTTCTTAAAGACTTGGATTAGTTGGTTCTCTGGATCGTTTAAGAGTTTATTAGAACAATACCCTTCATTAATTTCAAATATACCTTTAGTTTTATTAGGTGAAGGTACAAAATTAAATGGTTTAAAAGATTACATGTTAAAAACATTTAACTCTAATCCACTAGAAATTATCTCCTTACCAATTGTTGGTTGTAGAGATAACGAATATGCAAATTGTTTGAGCGCAATTTATGTATCTTATTCGTATAGAGGTGCGCTTGAAGATGATAATAAATTACACGTTTCCGAGTTAAATAGAATTACAGATTCTAATAACTCAAAAGAAAAAGTGAAAGAAAGAGATAAATATTCTGAACTTCATGATGAATTATAGGAGAAAAAGATATGTCATATGCAGATTTAGATTCATTTGAACCAGTCGCAAGAATTGTTGTTATTGGTGTCGGTGGCGCTGGTAGTAATGCAGTTAATCGTATGATTGATGAAAACATTAGAAATGTTGAATTTTATGTTGCAAACACAGATAAACAAGCATTATCTCTTTCAAAAGCTCCAAATAGAGTTATTTTAGGCGAATCAATTACAAATGGCTTAGGTGCAGGTGGTGAACCAAGCGTTGGTAAAGCAGCTGCTGAAGCTAGTGAAAAAGAAATTAAGCAAATTGTTCAAGGCGCAAATATGGTCTTTATTGCTGCTGGTATGGGCGGAGGAACTGGAACAGGTGCTTCACCAATTATTGCAAAATTTGCTAAAGAATTAGGTGCTTTAACAGTTGCTATTGTTACACGTCCATTCTCTGTTGAAGGCACAAAACATACAACTTATTCAATTGAAGGTTTAAACGAACTTAAATCAAATGTTGATAGTTTAATCGTTGTTTCA
>CAMNHN010000039.1 GCA_946539555.1 uncultured Mollicutes bacterium
ATATAATACATAGCACATCAAGCGAACGATATGCTGTTAAATTTTATAACAAAACGATATGTCAATGCAAGATATTTTTTATAAAAATATATAGAAAGTTTGGCGAGTTTCTTAAATTCTTCTTCTAAAAAATAGACTAGCGAGGATCTTTCTAAATAATTCGAATTACAAAATTTTGATTAAAATAACTCAAATTTACTAGTTATTTAGTTAAAAAACCTTGCAAAACTCAACTATTTTTAAAAATTAGTAGTTTTTTAGTAGTTTTCAAACTAACTAATTTTCACCTAAAAAATAACTAATTTCTTTCTAATTGATATAAACAAATAAAAACGCTTAACTATTAGGCTAAGCGTAATTTGTTAATTTGATTTTTTTAGATTCTAACGATTTCGCTAAAGTCGACTTCAACTGGTGTTCTTCTTCCGAAGAAGATTGTTTCAACTGTAACGGTGCCGTTTTCTTTATCAAGAGCAATAATTTTACCTTCGACTGAATCAAATGTACCATGGA
Source organism: uncultured Mollicutes bacterium (assembly GCA_946539555.1). GTDB lineage: Bacteria > Bacillota_I > Bacilli_A > RFN20 > CAG-826 > Onthovivens. The sequence goes on from CAMNHN010000039.1 coordinate 514, forward strand.
TAATTTTGACGAGATCACCGACTTCATATCCTTCATACATTGACTTATCGACCATACCCATTCTCTTAAGAACAGTTTCAATTTCTCTTGACGAAACTGGAGTTGGTTTTTGACCACCACCTGAAGATCCAGCAATACCAGTAACTCCTGGAGTATTTCTAATCATGAACCAACTTTCATCAGTCATAATCATTTCGACAAAGACATAACCAGGGTAAAGATTAATTGTCTTCATTTTTGGTTCTTCTAAACCTGTTTCTTTATTTTTAACAGTTAATTGATGACCATCTTTTCCTTTTGCAGGAACTAATTCTTCTGCAACAACAACTCTGAAGACATAATCTTGTAAATTCATACTTTCTTTACGTCTTTCAATATTTTCACGAACTTTTTGTTCGTGTCCGCTATATGTTGTAGCAATATACCATTGTTTTTCAGCTAATTGATTCTCTTCCATACACTACTCCTTACTATCTCATTGATTCAAACGCATCTCTTAATGATGAGATTAAAATACCGCCACCATAATCTTCAATAACTAAAAAGATAGCAGCAAATGCAGTAATGCATAAAACTGTAATAATAGCAGGTAAGAATGCATCAAATTTTGGCCATTTGACTCTCTTAATTTCTTTTCCTACACCTTTGAAATAATTTAAGATTTTTTTCATAGTGTGACCTTTCTATTTGCTTTCCTTGTGAATAGTATATCTATTACAATGTGGGCAAAATTTGTTGAGTTCAAGTCGTGTTGTGCTATCTTCAACTCTTCTAGTTGTTGTATAGTTTCTTGATAGACATTCGGAGCAAATTAAAATAACTTTTTTTCTCATATCTTATCCTTATATCTATAAAACTATCATAAATAATATATTTATGAAGCAAGAATGTCAAACAATTAATCTTATTTTTATTCAACTACCGCAGGAAATATTGATCCAACAATCCTTTTGAGCTTATTAACGGCCTTTTGGTAAATCCTATATATCTTATACTTTGTTGAATTTAAAACAATAATTATTTCTGGAATACTAAATCCTTCTAAAACCATCATCAAAACGGCATATTCTGTTGAAGAGAAATACTTTCTAGCATCGTAAAGCACATCGACAACTATTTCTATATTCGATTCGGCTGAATAGTTAGCTGATCTTGAAGAATAATCAAAATTAAAGAGAGCTTTTGCTTCATCTCTTTCTTCTTCTAAGCCTAGCGCAAAAGATTTATAAAATTGAACATTATCTCTTATACGAGCTATAAGACTATATTTATAAGATGTTTTGAAATATGAATCAAAATTATTAACGTTTTTTACATCATTTTTAAAAATGATATTGAACATTGCATCATAAACACTAGCATCAAAATCATCGCTATTTAAACCACTTCTAAGGGCTACTTTTTTAAGGGAATATGCAATGGGAGCACTGATATTTCTTAAATAATCATAAAGCTCTTTTTGTGCATCTTTATCATTATTTTTAGATTTATTTATTAATGTAAGTAAATATTGCTTTTTTTCAACTTTTCCATTTTCTTGCATAAGCTCCCTTTCTATCTACGGAGCTCATATAATGCAATGCTACAAGCAACTGAAGCATTTAAACAATTAACATTTCCTGTCATTGGAATTTTTGCTATCATATCACAATTTTCTTTATTTAATCTTGATATTCCATAGCCTTCAGAACCAACAACTACAAGTAAAGGTACATCATGCGGAACATCCTTAAGTAAAAGATTTGAATCCCCATCTAGAGCTACAGCCCAAAAACCATTTTTCTTTAACACTTTAATTGCATTGCTAAGATTTGATACTTCAGCACATTTAATAAAATATGCGGCACCCGTAGAAATTTTAACAACCGTTTCGTTTAGGGACACGTTACCTCTTTTTTTATAGATTACTCCGCTAATATTGAATGCGTCACAACTTCTTAAGATTGCTCCTAAGTTATGTGGATCTGTTAGCTCATCAAGCATTACTATTATTGGGTTTTTAATCTTTTTAGAATCGTGAATAATTTCTTCCAAACCTACCGTGTATACGGGTTTAGCGTATGCACAAACACCTTGATGATTTGGTCCAAAAAGTTGATCCATTTTTTCTTTACTGACTTCAGTAACTTTAATGTTTTTCTTTTTTGCTAAAGCTATGAGATCTTTTTGTTTAGACTTTTCTGTTATGAAAAGTTCAAGACAATAATTCGATTCAATTGCCCCACGAATTGCGTTTGTTGATAATATTTTAGTACTCATAGTTTAGTCCTCCACTTTTCATAATGCAAGTAAATTTTTATCGATTGTTATCGTCTTTTTTGAACATCACAAATTAAGAAAAACCATATTATATAATTTTTCTTTCAATTAATTTTTTTCTTAAAGAATCTGATTTTTCAAAATCTTTTTGAGCCTTAGCATTAAGATATTCTTTATAAAGACTAATATCATCTTCGCTCATTTTAGTTGGTGTGAAATGTAACCCTAAAATATAAGACATATCTGTTAAAGCATAGAAATCTTCTTTTAAAATTTCATAATCTTTTTCACGCTTTCTTATTTCAATATTTGCTTCTTTAATAACTTCTAACATTGCAGTTATAGCATTAGAAACATTTATATCTAAAGATAAAGCATTTAAAAAGCCTTCTATTTTTGAAGATTTTTTATAAAGTTCAAAATTATTAACATTCATTTCTAAATTTAATTGTTTATATATAAATTCTAATTTTTGAAGTATAGATTTATTATCATTTAAAGTTTCATCGCTGAAATTAATGATGCTTCTATATGGAGCATTAATTAAAGTGAGTCTAATTAAATCAGCTCCAAATTCATTAATTGCATCTTTTGCTAAAATGACATTTCCTAAAGACTTTGACATTTTTTCGCCTTTAATGTTCATCATAGCGTTATGAATCCAATAATTTGCAATATGATTTCCGTGCATTGCTTCAGCTTGAGCGATTTCGTTTTCATGATGTGGGAATCTTAAATCCATACCTCCACCATGTATATCAATCATTCCACCAAATATTGTATCGATCATGACGCAGCACTCAGTGTGCCATCCTGGTCTTCCATAGCACCATTTAGTATGCCATTTTATTCCATTTTCTGTTTCTTTCCAAAGTAAGAAATCAAGTGGATTTTTCTTTTTTGAATTTTCTTCAATTCTAGCTCCAGCATTTAAATCTTCAGGATTTATTTTTGATAGTTCACCATATTTTTCATCTTTCATGACATCAAAAAATACTTCACCATCATTAACATATGCAGCGCCTTTTTCAACTAAACCATCGATATAATTTATAATTGAAGGCATATATTCTGTTACGCGTGGATTTTCAAAATTCTTTTTAACATTTAAACTCTCAAGGCATTTTCTATACTCAGCGATATAAAAATCTGTGATTTCTTTTTCTGTTTTATTTTCAGCGATTGCTTTATTAATAATTTTGTCATCAACATCGGTATAATTTGAAACATATTTCACTTTATAGCCAATGTATTCTAAATATTTTCTAAAAGTATCAAAAAAGACGACTGGTCTCATATTTCCAATATGTGGATCATTATAAACTGTAGGTCCACAAACATACATTGATACTTCTCCTTCTTTGATAGGTTTAAAAACTTCAATTTGATTTGTTAACGTGTTATAGAATTTTATTTCGCGCATAATATTACCTCGAGTTAAACTAAGTTTAAATAACTGTAATATTATATCAAACATGAATAGTCTTATAAAGTTGCTTCAATTTTAAAATGTACATTTTTAACTTTCTTTTAATAAATTCAAAAATCAATTATAATATCATGGAAATTAGGAGTTAGTTATGGAACAAAAAAAGAGAGCATTAAGCGGAATTAAGCCTACTGGAAATTTAACTCTAGGCAATTATATTGGAGCATTAAGAGAATTCAAAAAATTTCAAGATGATTATGAATCGTTCATTTTTATTGCGGATTTACACGCATTAACCCTTCCAATCGACCCTCTTTTTCTAAGAAGCAACACAAAGGACATTGTTGCATTTTACATTGCAGCTGGTCTTGATCCAGAAAAGACTACTATCTTTTTGCAAAGCGATGTTAGCGCACATTCTGAACTTAACACAATCTTAGTTAACTATCTTTATATGGGTGAACTTTCTCGTATGACACAATTTAAAGATAAATCTCAAAAGATGAATAATGAAGCTATTGGTTTAGGTCTTTTTGCCTACCCTGTTTTGATGGCTGCTGATATTTTACTTTATAATGCTGATGTTGTTCCTGTTGGTGAAGATCAAACTCAACACGTCGAACTTTGCCGCGATTTAGTTCATAGATTCAACCAACGTTATCAAAAAGAAGTATTTGTAATGCCAAAAGCAATCACTCCTAAAGTTGGCGCAAGAATTATGTCATTAAGTGATCCAACTCGTAAAATGTCAAAATCAGATCCTAAAGGTGACATCTTCTTAAAAGATGATTTAAACATTATAAGAAAGAAAATCATGTCAGCTGTTACTGATACAGGTAATGAAATCAAATATGATCCAGAAAATAAGCCTGGCATCTCAAATTTACTTACGATTTATGCTGCTCTTTCGAATATTAGTGTCGAAGACGCTGAAAAACAATTTGAGGGATGCACAAAATATGGCGAATTTAAGAAAATCGTCGCTGATAAAGTCATTGAAGAACTCGGTCCTTTCCAACAAAGATATAAAGAAATTTTAGCAAGTGGAAAAATCGATGAAATTTTAAGCGAAGGCGCTAGAAGAGCAAGTTACATCGCAAACAAAACCTTAAGAAAAGTCAAAAAGACCGTTGGTTTATATGTCCACGATGCAAAATAGATACATTATTGCCGTCGATTTAGATGGCACACTGCTTTCAAGCGATAAAACAATTTCAAAATTAAATAAACATATATTAAAACGCCTTGAAGATGAAGGCCACCTCATCGTTCTTTGTAGTGGTCGTGCTTTTAGAAGTATTTCTAAATTTCAAGATGATATTGGTTTAACAAAATCACCAATGGTTTGTTATAACGGACATAGAGCTGTTAATAGATTTGATCCATCTTTTAAAGAGCTCAAATTTCAAATTCCAAAAGATGATGCAATTAAAATTTATCTTGAACTCAAAGATGATTTTTTAATTCAAACAACATGTGAAAATGATGATACTGTTTATACTGATAAAGAAGATTTATTCCTCTTCAACTTCTTTGATACTGAAGGAATGAAAATCAAAAAAGGTCCAATAAATGAGATTTTAGATGGCGATTTAAATACATTTGTTGTTCGCTATAAAGATTATATTGATGACGCAAATTCGAAAATTAATGAGAGAATTGCAGGCTTTTCCAAAATAAAGATGAGATTTTGGCAAGATTATGCATATTCAGAATTGTATTTAGATGGTGTTTCAAAATCAAAAACTTTAAAAGCTGTTGCTGATTTTTATAACATCCCAAAAGAGAGAGTTTTAGTTTTTGGAGATGCGCCAAACGATGTAGAAATGCTTAACGATTTTCCTAACAGCTTCTTCATGTGTAATGGAATTGAAGGCTTGAAGCATAACGCAAAATACATCACAGAATTTGATAATGATCATGATGGAGTTGCTCACGAATTAATCAAATTCTTCAAATTAAAATGAGTGCCAGCGCACTCATTTTATACAATTTAATTGTGTACAATCTAATTTTAGAACGATTTATCGTCAAAACTATTCAATACTTTGACCTGTGGTTTAATAACTTTTTTAATATTTCCATCAATAAATGGATTTCTTAAATGAGCACGTTCAATAAGCTCAAGGAAAGGATATTTTCCTCCCATCTTGAGTAATTTAATATATTTCTTCCAAGCTTTTTCTCTGTTTTTATCCATTTCACATTTGAATTGAAGAGCTAAAACTTGAGCAAGTGTGTAATCTATATAATAGAATGGACTTCCAAAAATATGAGATTGTCTCATCCAATATCTACCATTTTTAAGAACCGGTAAAGTGTATTTTACCCATGGTCTATAAACCTTTTCAAGTTTTGCCCAATAAGCACATCTTTCTTCATGTGTTGCATTTGGATTTTCATAGACAAAATGTTGGAATTCATCTACTTCTGCACCATATGGTAAGAACGAAATTGCTCCATCAAGATGTGAGAATCTATATTTTTGAGCTTGATCACCAAAGAAAAGTTCCATCCATGGCCATGCGAAGAATTCCATTGACATAGAATCAATTTCACAAGCTTCAAGTGTAGGCATTCTTTCACCTGGAACTTTGATATTTGCACCTAAATATCCTTGGAATGCGTGACCAACTTCATGAGTTAATGTATCAACATCATTACTTGTTCCGTTTGAATTTGCAAAAATGAATGGTGATTTATAGCGAGGAATAAAAGTCATATATCCTCCACCTGCTTTTCCGGCTTTAGCATCTAAATCCATTAAATTGTTATCGACCATAAAATGGAAGAATTCTGCTGATTCAGGTGACATTTCTTCATACATTTTGGTTGCTGATTTTACTAAAAATTCAGTGTTACCAATTGGTTTTGCATTTCCGCTTAAATATTCAAGATTATAATCGAGCCAAATTGGATTTTTAATACCTAATCTTTCAGCTTGTCTTTTTCTTAATTTTTTAACAACCGGAACAACATCACGCTTGATTTGTTCACGATATCCATAAACTAAATCGCTATTATAATCGAGTCTACCAAGTCTTAAATATCCAAGTTCAACGAAATTTTTAAATCCTAATTTATGTGCAATTGTATCTCTAACGTGAACTAAATCATCATAAATTTGTCCGATCTTTTCGTCATTTTCTTCTAAGAATCCAAAATATTTTTTAGCTGCTGCCATTCTTACTTCTGGATCTTTATCACTTAAATATTTTCCGATTTGCATTAAATTTAAAACTTCACCATTAAAGTCAAGCTTTGCACTAGCCATGAGTCTATCGTATTCAGAAGAAAGTTTATTTTCTTGAACAAGTTCAGGAATAATTTCAGGACTATAAGTTTTGAAACCAACTTCAATCTTTTTAAACATTAGAGTTCCATATTTCTTTTCAATTGCTGGTCTAAATTTTGAATCAAATAAAGCTCTTTCAAAATCTTGAATTGATTCGCTAATAACTGGCATTACTTCATCAACTACATCATTGGCTTTAGCGATTTCTTCATCTGTTGTGTTGATAGAATATTTGATGCTAATAATTGTTGTATCAGTTTCTAAATCGTCACAAAAATCAAAATAAGCTTTAACTGCTTTTAATGCTTCTTTTTCATCTTTTGCATTAACTAAACGCTCTTTAATTTTTGCAAGTTTTGCCTTAATTTTCTTCTCGTCTGGAATTCTAACTGGCATTTCTTCAAATTTCATAAATTTCTCCTCTAATTTATTGATTCAATTCTTTTTGCTTTAAAAAGATTTTTTAACCATCGTGTTGTTTTTAAATTTCTCCAATAATTATATCCTAATACATAGGAATTATAAGTTTGAATACTTTCAAAATATTTACTATCTAATTCAGATAACGATTCAAAAAGTAAGTCTACTTCTTTTTGTTTTCCATTAAAATCATTATCGACATAAATTTTTTGTGCTCTTGAGGTAAGCTGATTTGATATCGAATACACTTCACTGAAACTTTCAGGGCTAAGAGAAATGTAATTTTTGATTTCTTCTTTTGTTAAATGCTTCAATCGGCTTTCGCTTTTAATGTAGGTATCGAGAATTAAAGAAAGTTCCGATAATACCTCAAATTTTTGATAAATAATAATATTAACTTTTTCACCTTGCTTCTTAATTTTCTTTTTGAATCTATTCATCAAAGAGAAAGATAAAATGAGCATAATTAAGTATGCTGTAAAAAGCGATGTTCCAATCGATATCACTGCAAATAAACCAAAAAGGTCAATATCTCTCATCATTACCACAAAATGCATACTGAAAATATATCACATTTTTGACTAAAAGAAACAATTTTGATATTCTAATATCAAAGGAAAATAAAGAAATGTCAAAACCAATAGTTGCATTAATGTACGATTTCGATAAGACTTTAGCATTATCAGACATGCAAAGTTTTGATTTTATTCCAAATTTAGGCTTAACTGCTGAAGAATTCTGGAACAAAACAACAGAATTTTGTGAAAAATATGATACTGATCGTGTTTTAGGTTACCTCTACACAATGATTTTAATTGCTAAAGAAAAAGGAATCAAAATTACAAAAGAATATTTAAGAAGTTGCGGTAAGAATATTAAATTTTTTGAAGGCGTTACAACTTGGTTCCAACGAATCAATGAATATGCCGAATCAAAAGGCTTACAAGTTGAACACTATTTAATTACAAGCGGCAACAAAGAAATCGTTGAAGGAAATCCAATCTTTAATGAATTTAAACAAGTCTTTGGATGTGAATATGTTTATGATAAAAACGGCGAAGCTTGTTGGCCAAAATCTATCATCAATTACACTTTAAAAACTCAATACATTTTTAGAATTTCTAAAGGTGCAATTTATAATAACGATGATACAAAAGTTAACGAAAAAACCCTCCAAAGACGCATAAAATATCAAAATATGATTTATTTTGGGGATGGAATGACTGATGTTCCATGTATGATTTTAGTTAAAGAAAATGGTGGTACTTCTATTGCTGTTCATCCAAAAGGCGGGTTTGAAAAAGTTGCTAATTTATATGAAGGAAATAGAGTCAACTTCATTGCTAAAGCCGATTATAAAAATGGTAGCGAATTAGATAGAATTGTTAAACTTATTATCGATGGTATTGCTATCAAAGAAGCACTTGAAATCAAACAAGAAAAAATAGAAAAGAAATTATAAACTATTATAAGTATTAATAAGAGTGGAGTTAATCCACTTTTTTAATTCATTTTATTATATTTCATATTCATTTTTTATTTATAGTAATGAAAACGCAATATAATATTTAAATTTTGAAATATTTTTAAATATTTAATTTTTTTAAAACGGAATTACAAATAAATACTCAAAGGAGAAATTATAATATAAAAAGGAAAAATCTTTTAACGTCTTTATTTGCATGCTCACTCATAATAAGTGGTCTTGCACTCGTTAGTTGTGGTGATGCTCCAGCTGATCAGCAAGGTGGTGAACAACAAGGCGACGAACAAGGTGGCGGAAGTCAAACCGATCCAGTAAAAGAATTCACCGTTACGTTCAACTATAACTACACAGGTGCTCCAGCAGCTCAAACTGCAAAAGTTAAGGAAGGTGCTAAAGTTGCTAAACCTGCAAACCCATCAAGAGAAGGATACACATTTGATAACTGGTATGAAAATGCTGCAGGTACAGGTAGTGCATTCAGTTTTGACTCAACAATTAATGCTGATAAAACATTATATGCAAAGCGGAATCAAAATAGCGGAGGCGGAGAAACACCAACTCCTACCCCAGAACCAGGTGATCCATTACCAGACAATCATCAAGGAACATTAGCTGAAGATGCATCATGGAAGAGAACAGACATATATGCTAGAGCTGCTGCGGGAAGTGACCAATTCGCTTCATTTGTAACAGCTGTCGAAGGAAGTGGAGGCGCATTCGCTGCTCCGTCAAACCGTGCTGATTCAAAAGGATTCCTTCCAGTTAGTAATACAAACAAAAATACTGGTGGAACAATCACTTATTCATTAACTTCAAGCGCTGCTGCAAAAGTTGGTATTTATGTCTATTTATCAGTCGCTAATGCTGCCGGAAAAGCAAACGACATTTTTGAAATTAATGTTAATGGTGCAAAAATTGAAACAGAAAACTTCGATATGCCTTCCGAAGGAACAAAACGGACTTCATCCGAAAAATATATCTTTGCTGGATATGCAAATCTCACCGCAAATGATAATACAGTTCAATATAAAATTGTTCAAACTTCTGATTTAAATAATGGCGCAAACTTCTATGGTTTCCGTTTCTCAGCTCAAACAGCAACAATTGCTGGTAAAACAGCTGCTTAATCAATAAATAATTACATTTGATTGATATATAAAGAGGTGGTTCGCCACCTTTTTATTGTTCGCAAATTTTTATTACTTCTCCTCTTTTTGTTAAAATATTGCAAATTTTAATTATT
>CAMNHN010000040.1 GCA_946539555.1 uncultured Mollicutes bacterium
TGTTAGCAACGAGATTTTTAGAAAGAAAAGTTTTATTAATATTATTTTACTCACTGCGTTTTCAATTCCTAAAATTATTTTTGAGCTCTATTTTGTATTTCTTTGGTATTCAAAAGTAGCTACAATTGATAGTTTTGGGAGACTAATCCAAGATAAATTGCTAATGGGAATAATATTACCTATGATTTTTTTCATTCTTCTTGATTTGATTGTTTCAGTGATAGAAATTTTTAGGACAAATCAAGTTAAAACACCCGTTTCAGATAAAATCAAAAAAGAAACTTCATCTACTATCTCTTTATTACTCATCCTATTTTCAGGTCTGACTTATATATTTACCTTATATGTTGTCTTTTTAACAACCGCTCAAACGAAGTTTTATCCTATGTCCACAACCATGGGCTTCACTATCGTTGCTTTTATTATTTCGTTATTGGCGCTATTAATAAGCAAAAAAGGCAAGGTTGGAATAATTTTATATTTGACCACCCTATTAGCCCTTTTCTCTTTATCCTGTACAATGCTTGTTTTTGATATAGAATTTACTTATTTTGCTCCTAATGTAATTATGATTTTTTCTTCTCTTTATTTATCAAACATACTGTTTACAATAGGTTGTTTATTTTTTAGAGGCAAAGAAAAAATCGAAAATATAGAAAAAACTAATTAATTAAATTTTTTATTAATTAGCAAAATTGGTTTAAGCAAAATTATGATAGCTACCCAATTTATTAACATAGTCATTGGAATATAAGTTGAGTTATAAATTAATGCATCAACAAATGTATATTCATAAAGGATCATGCTTGATGCACAAGATCCTATATATCTGACAACCATCGCAAATAAACATCCAATTGTTACAGCGATAAAACTATAAATAAATTCTGATTGAGCGTAGTTCTCTTTTTTATTTTTATAGAAAATTTTAAATAAATTAAAGAACAAACCAACTAAACAATATCCGCCAAAGCCAATGAAATAATCAAATGGATATGTTTGGAATCCATAGCCATCTAACATACACGTGATGATTCCAAAAAGAACTGCACTAGCAACAAATCCCTTATATGGCCCATGTCTAATTGCAATTATAAATAGTGGGATTGCAGCAAATCCAACACTACCTCCACCACTTTGAACTTTGATCTTAACAAAATTATCAAGAACAACTGCTAAAGCAATTAAGATGCCTTCTTCACAGATATCTCGAGTTGTATATTTGATGTTTGAGAAAACTTTAATTGGTTTGCATACAGCAATAATTAACATCGATAAATAGAAGAAAAATGAACTGTATGTACAATAATCTAAAGATGGCCGTTCTTCATTTAATGTAACGCTTGATAAATCGTTAATTTTAAAGAAATTTGTAAAATAAATTGCAATTAAAATTAATGGAGTCAATGAAGTTAAAATTGAAAAACCATGCAAAACCTTATTAAATTTGCTATTTTTAACAGAATTTACCATTCCAATAACTGTTAAAATTCCTGTTAAAAGTAAACTTATAAAACTAATGATTAATAAAGGATTTCCTGGAAAATGATAAGTTGAATCAATTAATTTTGCATCTCCACCAAAGGCAAGTGTGAAGAATTTTACAAAATTTGCAATGTCTGTTTCTGCATAAAAATAAACACAAACAGTTCCACCCATAAAGGTAAAGAAGGCAACTAGAAAACAAACAAGCACTACTAAGTCATTAGAATTTTCACTAACATACTTAAAAAATTTATTATTTTCTAACACTCCTTTTTTCTCTAATGCTTTTTTAACAAAATAAAAAGTTAAAAGAACGATAGCTATTCCTACAAGCACAAGAGTAAGAGTTAAAACAAGATTCCAATCAATCTTTTTTAAAGAAATAATGTCCGCTAAAGCCATTCGCTTTACCCCCTAAAAAATAAAAATCTCTACCAAAATATAGGTAGAGTTATCGTCTAACATTCCAACGCTAGCATTACCTAGATCTGGTCTAACGGTCAAACGAGTATCACGTTTATCTCAGCCCATTCTTGAGCACCCGAGTTAATTATAATTTTAGAACTATTGAATGTAAAGTTAATCTTTTAACCAGGAAATTTCTTTTGCTCCATTCTCTTTTAAATATTTATTTGCTTCTAAAAAACAATTTGAGCCAAACCATCCACCTCTATTAGCGCTTAATGGGGAAGGATGATTAGTTTCAATCACTTTATGATATGGATTTGTTAAATATTTTCTATATTTTTTTGCATTTCCTCCCCACAACATAAAAACAATTGGTTTATGTATTTTATTAAGAACAGAAATGATATCAATTAAAAGTAATTCATATTCTTTTCTTTTATGAGATAGGGGTTTATGTGCTTCAACAGTTAAATAAGAATTCAGTAATAAAACACCTTGTTTAGCTAAATAAGTTAAATCACCACTTTTTGGTAGTTCTCCTTCTTTTTCATATTCTTTATAAATCTCTTTGAAGATATTTTGAAGCGAAGGAGGGAGTTTGATTCCTTCTTTAACACTAAAAGCTAGCCCCATCGCTTCATTAGGATTTGGGTAAGGATCTTGTCCAAAAATAACTACCTTTACATCTTCTAAAGGAGTTAATTTAAAAGCATTAAAAATTTCATTTCTTGGTGGATAAATAGTTTTATTTTTGTATTCACAATCTAAAAAACCCTGCAAATCTTTGATATATTCCCTATTTTCAAGGTTTTTAAAAACTTCATCCCAAGAATTAAAATTCATATTTATTTAAGTTTTTTATTTACAATTAAAATGTGGAACACTTCATAAAGTGTCTTTAAACCTAACCACGAGGTAATGTTATTTACGTCAAGTGGAGGTGCAATTTCAACTAAATCCATGCATGTTACATTTAAAGTAGCAATTAATCCAGTTAAGATTGTTACTGTTTCAAAATTGGTTAACCCAAATGCTTCTGGAGTTCCTGTTCCTGGAGCATAAGCTGGGTCATTTGCATCAATATCATAACTAAAATAAATTTCATATTTTGGATCTTTATATTTAGCAATTAAAACTTTAAGTAAATTTTCTACCCCTAGTTTTTTAATATCAATTGTCTTATATACATCAAGCTGAGGATGTTTTTTAAAGGTTTCAATTTCTTGAGCTTCAAATCCTCTAATACCTAGTAAAGTAACGTTTCCATCTTCAAATCCATATTCAAGGGCTCTAAAAATTGGACAAGCATGAGAAAATTTCGATCCATCATATACGTCACAAATATCTGGATGAGCATCCATGTGAATTATGACTGGTGTTGTGCCTTTTCTTTTGCAATTTTCAAAAAATGCTCTTTCAGAAGGAATAGCAACGCTATGGTCTCCACCTAAAATAATATGAAAACCATCGTTATTTAAGAAGTTTTCTAAATCTTTTTGAGTTTTAGAAAAATCCTCTCCTGAAAAATCACCACAATCATATAATTTAACATCAGTCAAAAGATTTCCTTGCATATCTAGAGCAGGTAAATCATAACTTAATTCACGTAAAACTCTTGGAGCTTCTGATGCGCCTTTACCAACACTTGCATTTTTATCAAAAGGAATACCACAAATAAATGCATTTGCATCTTCTTTTCTTTCAACTAATAAATCTCTAAATTCTTTCATAAATTTCACTTCCATTAATTAATAATACCATTTTACTTACAATCTTTATGATAATTGAATAACGAACCAATAAACATTCCAATTGTAGAAATCATCAAAGTTATTTCAATACCATATAAAAAAGCATAATAAACTGAATATTCCGGTGTTGTAATAAGATTATAAATAAATGAAGCAAGTAAAAAGACAAACATTAAAACCGATACTATTAAATCTTTTTTCATCGCTTTTCCCTTTGTGATGCTAATTAAAGCACGAATTGTTAAATATATATAAAGGATTAAGACTATTTCAACAAGTAAAACTGAAACATAATAAATTTGAGAAAGCTCTCCAGTAAAGAAAGCTACAACAGAATCAGTATCACTCATGCAATAAAAAACAAATGTTCCAATAATTACTAAGAACACGATTATATTAACAATTCCAGAAACTAAAACTATGAGTCTTCCTGCAAAATTTTTCATACTAAATAAAAAGTAAATTTTTTCAATTTACTTTATTCATCCTATAACCAGTCCCAATGTCTGTTCTAATGAGTTTGCCAGATTTACCATCTCTACTCATTTTCTTTCTTATTGCTGCCATGAATACTCGCAAACCGTTTTGATCTTGACCACCTTCACCCCAAATATGATTGATAATATATTCGTAAGTGAGTGTTTTGCCCATGTTTCCTGCAAGTAAGCAAACTATTTTATATTCAAAATTTGTGAAATGTACTTCAATTCCATTTACATAAATTGTTTTTGCATCATAATCAATTGTTAAGTTGCCATTCTTAAAGATGTGTTTATCTTCAGTTGTCATATATCTGAACTCTTTTCTCATACGAGCTAAAAGTTCATCCATATTAAATGGTTTAGTGACGTAATCATTTGCTCCTGTATCAAGAGCTAAGATTTTACTTTCAACATTCGTTCTACTTGATACAACAATAATTGGGAGTGTGTTGTTAAAACTTCTAATTTGTTGAATAACAAAAAGACCATCTTTATCAGGTAAACCAAGATCAAGAACAACTAGATCGATAACTGACTTTATACAAAAATCAACTGCTTCTGTTGCAGTAGAAACAGCAAAAACTCGATAACCATAGTGTTTTAATGAGTTCTTAATTTGCGATAAAGTTAATTTATCATCTTCAACAATCAAAATGTTCTTTTGCTTCTTATCCATAGTTTGTATTATAGCACAAATTGTATTTATTAAATTAAAATTAATTTTCACGCAACCCAGTGAATTTATTTAACTTTATAAACTAACAAATAAAATTTATAATATTCCTATGAAACATTATGATTATTTAATTGTAGGCAGCGGCCTATATGGTGCAACATTTGCACATGAACTTTTAAAAGCAGGAAAATCTGTCCTCATCGTAGAAAAACGAGATCACATTGCTGGAAATATTTATACTAAAAAAGAAGATAATATTGATGTCCATGTTTATGGCGCTCATATTTTTCACACCAGTGATGAAGAAGTTTGGAATTATGTTAATGATTTAGTTAAATTCAATGGATTTATCAATTCTCCACTTGCTTATTATAAAGGCAAATATTATCACATGCCTTTTAACATGAACACATTCCACGAGATGTGGGGAGTCACAACACCTGAAGAAGCTAAAGCAATAATTGAAGCTCAAGTAAAAGCTGAAAATATCACTACTCCTAAAAATTTAGAAGAACAAGCTTTATCACTTGTTGGTAGAGATATTTATGAAAAACTTGTTAAAGGTTATACTGAAAAACAACGGGGAAGACGCGCAACAGAACTTCCAGCGTTTATCATCAAAAGATTGCCTTTAAGATTTGAATATAATAACAACTATTTTAATGATACTTATCAAGGTATTCCAATTGGTGGATATACACTTTTAATCGAAAGAATGATTAAAGGTGCAGATTTAAAATTAAACTGCGATTATTTAAAAAACCGTGCAGAACTCGACTCAATTGCTGATAAAGTTGTTTATACTGGACCAATTGATGAATTCTTTGATTACAAATTTGGACCACTTGAATATCGTTCTTTAAGATTTGAAATTGAAAAACATAATAAAGAATATTATCAAAAAAATTGCGTCATCAATTATAACGAATATGAAATTCCTTGGACTAGAATCATCGAACATAAATATTTTGAAGACGATAAATCACCAGTCACAATTATCACAAAAGAATATCCTGATAATTATGAACTTGGCAAAGAAAGATATTATGCAATTAATGACGAAAAGAATAATTCACTATATTTAAAATATAAGAAAGAAGCCGATAAACTTTCTAACTTCATTTTTGGTGGTAGACTAGCTAATTATAAATATTTTGATATGGACGATACCGTTAGAAAAGCTCTTGATGATGTTAGAAAAGAATTAGGAGAATAAGCCTATGGAACAAACACTATTAAAAAAAGGATTATTGCTTAATGAAGATGGTTCATTAACTGAATCTGGTTATGCTTTTGATTTGGTTAAAGAATATAACAGAAAAGCAATGGGCAAAAATCTCAACAAACGTAAAGAATGGGATTATTATGCATTTTTAAATGAAGATAATGGTGTTTGTATTACTGTTAGTAACCTCTCTTATTTAGCTTTATTTTCACTTACCTATATCGATTTTAAGATTAATAAATATATAACAAAAACTTATATAAAATTGTTTCCTAAAGATCAAAAATTCATTCTTCCTAAGAACTCTTCAGAAGGAAATATCAACATTATTGAAAAGAATTATAAATTCATAATTAAACATGTAAATAACGAAAGAGTCATTACTGTTATCATGAAAAATTTTGCAAATTATGATGCAGTTAAAGTCTCTCTTAAAGTAAGAGAAACAACAGATAAGTCGATGGTTATCGCTACTCCTTTTGAAAAGCCACATCAATTCTACTACAACCAAAAGAAAAATTTACTTGTTGGAGAAGGCTCAATTGAAATTGGAAGACGAGGAATAAATATTCCTAGATCACTTGGTGTTTTAGACTGGGGAAGAGGAATTTGGTCAAGAGACAACACTTGGTATTGGTCATCTTTAAATTATGTTGATGAAGCAGGAAATAATGTTGGTTTTAACCTCGGTTATGGGTTTGGTGATACATCAAAAGCAACCGAAAATATGTTCTTCTTCAACAAAGAAGCTTATAAACTTAATGATGTTAAATTCGAATTTAGCAAAAACGAAAAAGGAAAGATTGATTTCTTAAAAGAGATTAAAGTCTATTCTGAATCCAAAGATATTGACCTTGTATTTACCCCACTTTTCAATAGACACGATGAAACAAATGCAATTATCATCAAGACAAATCAAAATCAAGTATTTGGAAGATTTAATGGAACAATAACCGCTGAAGGCAAAAAATTTGAAATAAAAAATGCACTTGGTTTCTTAGAAAAAGTGCACAATGTATATTAATAAAAATTGTAAGTCTAAACTTACAATTTTTCTTTTAAATCAGAATTTTGAATTAAAGTCAAAATGCATAAGCTTTTTGCGTCCTTTAATTCTCCACTCCTAACAAGGTTTAAAATTTCTTCTTTGCTCATTTCTAAAACTTCAACATTTTCATTTTCATCGAGGTTTTGCGATGTTTTTACTAAATCTTCGGCAAAATACAAATATATTACTTCATCAGTATAAGCACAAGTTGGATACATTTTTCCTAAATAAGTAACCTTGTTTGCTTTATATCCAGTCTCTTCTTCAAGCTCTCTAGATGCAGTATTTATTGGGTCTTCATTTTTATCACACTTACCTGCTGGAAACTCATAAATCACTTCTTGATATGGATATCTAAATTGTTTTTCAATTAAAAATTTTCCATTTGGAAGTTTTGCTAGAACACAACTTGCTTTGCAGTGTTTTATATATTCTCGATAAGTAATTGTTCCATCAGGTAACGAAACTTTATCTTTATAAACATCGATTATTTTGCCTTTATAAATAAGTTCACTATCTACTTGTTTCTCTTTTAGTTCCATAACTTTCTCCTAAGCAATCTCAATTTCATAATTATATTTAAAAACGCCATTAGCTTTAATAAATTGCATATATTTTTTCTTTGTAATTTCTCTTTCTGGATTAATCATATCAGGGACTCCAAACCATGGTTCGATACAAACATAATTTCCAAAAACTTTATCACTCCGAATTGCAACAAAAGGAGCTTTTCCTTTATTCAAAATTAGAGTACATCCATCTGTTTTGTTCAATTTAAATTCATTAATATTTTCTGATTTTAAAATTAAAGTGTTTTCTCTAACAAAAAGGTCTTTTGTTAAATTAATTTTCCCATTATTTTCATAAGGAATTTTATCAATAATAAATGAACCAGTCTCTTCTAATTTCATTTGATATAATTCTTCTGCACTATCAAATTCAATTGTGTTTCCACCCATAATAAATGGATTGTTATCGACTTTTCCAGGTAATAAGAAAGCTGGGTGAGCACCTAATTCAAAAGGCATTTCTTCATCATTTTTATTAAATATTTCATAAGAAATTTTTAATTTATTTTGATTTAATTCATAAATGATATTTGCTTCAAAATCAAATGGATATCTTTTTAAAGTTTCTTCATCACTATTAAAACTAACCTTTATTTTCTCGTTTTCTTTAGAAATTTTTCCTTTCATATATCGAATTAGTCCATGGTTTTTAAGTTCAAATTTTTCACCTTTATGAAGATAATAACCATCTTTTAATCTAGCGATAAAAGGAAAAATAAATATATCTTGTCCTTGCCAAGAATTTTCAAGTGGCTGATATAAACATTCCTTGTTTCTTTTCTTATCAAAAACAGAAGTTAAAGAACCTCCATCATCTTTTACTACAATTTTTAAAAATTCATTTTCTAAAGTTTCTAACATAATTTTTATTATAAATCTTTTTTCCTAATAGAAAAGACCCTTAACATCAATAGTTAAGGGTCTAGCTAGAGGACGGTCTATTTAAGGGAATCAAGCATTAATTCATTAAGGTTTTTAATGAATGTTTCTTTATCCTCAACTTCAAATCCTTCAAGTAACATTGCTTCATTATATAAGACTGAAGCATACTTATTGACCTTTTCTTGGTCACCTTTAACTTTGTTTAAAGCTTTAAATAATGCGTGATCTGCATTGATTTCTAAAACTTTTGTAGCTTTTGCTTTTTCTTCTCCATTTGGAATATCATTAATTGTTTTTTCCATATTTAGTGACAAACCATCTTTTGTTGAAATACAAACTGGAGATTCGACAAGTTTATTTGAAATAGCAACTTCATCAACTTTACCTGCCAAAGCAGCTTTTAAGTTATCAAGTAATTCTTTATTTTCAGCTTCTGCGATATCAAGTTTATCTTTATCTTCTTTAGAAAGTTCTTCTTTATCGTGATCAGTAATGTTTTTAAATGAAACTTTATCATAGTCATTCATCATTCTGAATGCGAATTCATCTAATTCTTTTGTTAAGAAGAGGACATCGATTCCTTCTTTTCTATATTTTTCAATTTCTGGTAAAAGTTTGATTGCTTCGACGCTTCTTCCGCTAGCAAAGTAGATATACTTTTGGCCATCTTTCATGTTCTCTTTATATGTTTTTAAGTCGATAGGTTTTTCATTATTTAATGATTTATAAACCAATAAATCGGCTAACGTATCTTTCTTAAATCCATATGAAGAATAGATACCATAAGTGATGTGTTCGCCATAAAGTTCCCAGAATTTTTGATATTTTTCGTTATCATTTACTTTTAAATCTTTAAGAGCATTGACTAATTTTGTTTCGATTATATCGCTCATTTTCTTAAGTCTTACATCTTCTTGAAGCATTTCACGTGAGATGTTTAAGCTTAAATCATTTGTATCAACTAAACCTTTAACAAATTTAAGATAATCTGGAATAAGCTCTTTAGTTTTATCTTTAATATAGATTCCTTTGATGTAAAGTTTTAATCCTTTTTCATAATTTTGTGAATAAAGATCAAATGGCGCGTGAGATGGTACAAATACCAAAGAATTGAAATTAACAACGCCTTCAATATTGAGGTTTAAATTTAATAAAGGATCTTCAAAATCAGCGAAATTGTCTTTATAGAAATTATTTAGATCTTCATCAGTAACGTCTTTTTTATTCTTTTTCCATAAAGGAATCATTGAATTTAAAGTCTTATCTTCTAAAACTTCAACAGTTTTTC
The DNA here is from genome assembly GCA_946539555.1 of uncultured Mollicutes bacterium. Classification (GTDB taxonomy): domain Bacteria; phylum Bacillota_I; class Bacilli_A; order RFN20; family CAG-826; genus Onthovivens. The sequence goes on from CAMNHN010000040.1 coordinate 9,815, forward strand.
CTTCAATTTCTTTTCCGTCTTTATCAAGTTTTGGTTTAGTCGTTTTAACTGTCATCTTGATTGGATATCTAACGAAGTCACTGTATTTTTTAACAAGATTTTCGATATTCCATTCATTTAAATATTTTTCATAATCGATTTCGTTTTCGTTTTTTCTTAAATGTAATGTAATTTCTGTACCAGTATCTTCTTTTTCACAATCTTCAATTGTATAAGTAGACAAACCATCACTTACAAATAAATAACCTGTGTCATCAAGTGTTCTGGTTTTAACTTCGATTTTATCAGCAACCATAAATGCACTATAAAAACCAACACCGAATTGACCGATAATGTCTAAATCATTCTTTTCTTTTGCTTCTTTAATTTTTTCAGAGAATTCTTTACTACCACTATGAGCAATTGTTCCAAGATTATTAACTAAATCATCTTTTGACATACCAATACCATTATCGGTAATGGTAATTGTTCTAGCTTTACTATCTGTTTTAATCCAAATTTCATAATTTTTACCTGGAACTTTGCCTTCGCTTGTAAGCTCGAGATATTTATATTTATCGATTGCATCGCTAGCGTTAGAAATAAGTTCTCTTAAAAATATATCTCTATTTGAATAAATAGAATTGATCATTAAATTTAATAGTTCTTTACTTTCCGTTTGGAATTCTTTTGTTTCTTTCATAAAATTACCTCCGTTTTTGGCACTCTATTCTTAAAACTGCTAACAATATTTTAACACTATTTTTAGCACTTGCAACTAAAAAGTGCTAAATTTTAAATTAGCACTTCTTTGAATATA
>CAMNHN010000041.1 GCA_946539555.1 uncultured Mollicutes bacterium
AATTAATTTTTTCGATTTTAAAAACTATTTTTAAATTTCAATTTTTCGCAAAAAATATTAAAAACCTTGCAAAACTCAATTATTTTTAGAAAAATTTCTACTATTTGAACATTATTTTGAATTTTTGTTTTTGCCTTTCTATATTTTTCATTTTAATAAAAAATATATGCTTTCATTATTTTAAAAATTTATGCAACAATATAGGTGGAGATTAGGATGTATTTTGTTTTTCATTTTGATATCGCAAGTTTGATCATTCTTCTATTCCTGTTACTAGGTTTAGTTTTTAGAAAGCAATATGATGCGAGAAATAATAGGTTTCATTTACTTATAATAGTATCAACATTTTTAGCTGGTGTTTTCGATATCCTTGGATCGATAACAACTTTTTCAGCCTTAGCTTTAACGATTTTTAATAGTTTTTATTTATTCTTTAGAACAGGGATTACATTCTCCTTCTTTTTCTATTTACTTTCTTTAAGTGACTCTTTTTCAAAAGTAATGAAGAATAAAATTATTCTTGTGATGTTACTAGTTCCAATGTTAATTGTTGTTGCTTTAATAATAATTAATATATTTACTAAAAAGGTTTTCTACTACGAAGAAAATGCCGCTTATCATAGAGAATATTTATTATATATCCAATACGCGATGAATTATTTCTATGCTGGTGCGTCTTTAGTTTTAATTATATTAAGAAGAAAAAATACATCATTAATTAAATTTATTGCATTTATCTTTGTTGGTTTACTACAAATCTGTGCTTCGATTTTACAATTTTTTGCAGGAGGCTTACTTATTGAAATCTTCTCTTGCACATGTGGTTTGTTCCTCCTTCAACTCTTTATTGAAAGAGGTGAAGATTACTTAGATTACACAACTCAAATCTACAACTCAAACGCTTTTAATAAATATATTAAAGAAAGAATTGATTTAAATAAAAATTTCAATGTCTTACTTATTCACATTACAAATTATTCTAGATTATATAGCATTTTTTCTAGAGGAACTTCTATACATTTAATAAGAAAAATGTCATTGAGTTTAACAAATAAAGCGAGAACAATCGATAAAAATTGTCATACCTATTATATAGATCAAGGAACTTATGCAATCGTTTATAATAACGATAACACTTCTTCTGCTTTGGTTGATGGAGTTATTGATTTCTTTACTCAAAATATTAGTGAAACAAAAACAATTACTTTTGTTTTAGAACCTAAAATTTGCCTTGTTAAATATCCTTTTGATTTTGTTGATAAAGATTCTTTAATCAACTTCTCCTTATCTTTTTATAATATTATTGAATCAAAAGAAGAAATAATTAGTATTGAAAAGTATAAATATGAAAACGAAATTAATCTTCTTTTTGCTTTGGATGAAATCATTAACAAAGCTATCGAGAACAAGTCATTTGAAATGTATTATCAACCACTTTACAACATTAAAAGTGCTAAATTTGAAACCGCTGAAGCATTAGTTAGACTAAATGCAGAAAAATATGGACTTATTTCACCTGGATTATTTATCCCTTATGCTGAAAAAATTGGCAAGATGCTTGAAATAGGTAACATCATTTTAGAAAAAACAATCGAATTTGCTGGAAGCGAAAGATTCAAAGAATTAGATTTAGAATATGTCGAAATCAATCTTTCAATTAAACAACTTCAAGATATAAATTTAATAAAGAGAATTAATTCATTAGCTGAAAAATATAATGCAAAAAAAGAAAACATTAATTTCGAACTTACTGAAACCATTGCAATTAATGGAGATAAAATTGTTGAAGATAATATTTTTAATCTTGCTGAGAATGGTTTTAAACTTTCACTTGATGATTTTGGTGTAGGTTATTCAAATGTTGCTAGACTTTTTAAATTACCATTTAGTTTAATCAAAATTGATAAGATGATTATCGATCAATTAGAGCATAATGAACTTCATAATGTTTTTGAAGAATTAATTAAATTTATTACTAAGAGTAATTTAAAAGTTGTTGCTGAAGGCGTTGAAACAAAAGAAAAAGCAGAAATTGCTAAAGCTTTAAATATCGATTATATTCAAGGTTTTTATTATTCAAAACCACTTCCAGAAAAACAATTTATAGATTTTTTAAATAAAGAAAACAAATAATATTACTAAATTTTCCAATATTTCGACCAATTATAACAAGATAATACAAGTAATGTCCTAATTTTGGTAAGTTGCGCCATTAACAAATCGTTTAAGAGCAATTTGATATAATTTTCACATGAACAAAATTTTATACATTCCTTTTAATAATGGTTTGTAAAAATTTAGATGCTACATATAACACTCTAGCGTCTTTCTACTACCTTCAATGGGCAAGTTAGAGGTTTAATTTATAAATTTTTTAAAGAAAATAAAATCTATTCCCTTGATTCTTTTAACTGTATTTGATTTAAGTATAGCTATAACTTATTTGTCGATTGACATCGATCTAAGATATTTCTTAATTTTCCTTACAATTTTTGTTTGCAACTTAATTTTAACGATTATTAACGAATTTTTAAGAAATAAGCCAACGCTAGTTTTAATATTTGATTCGATTTTAACTCCTATCAAATTAATAACAATCTCTTATTTTTTAAATTCAATCAATCAAGATAAGTTGGATCTAAATACAACAGTTATTTCTATATCTTTATTTGTTTTTGATTTAATAATGATGATAATCGAAACAATAAGAACAAATAAAATTTCTAAGATAAAAATTAATCCTAATTCATCTTATAACTTATGTTTAGTATCTTTTATGTTTAGTGGTTTATTTATTCTTGCAACCACAATATTGTCAATCATTCTTGGTTTTACAACCTTCTATAATCAATTAGTTTTTATTCTTCCTTTTTTATGTATTCCTTTTGTTATATCTTTAATTGCTCTAAGAGTAAGTAAAAATACACACCTTAGTTATGGTATTTATAAAGCCTCTTCGACGATAATTTTAGCTATCTCAACAACAATTTTAGGATTTAATACTAGAACAGATTTTTTCAAATTTAATATAGTAATTTATATTTTTGCGACATTAGCTGGTTTATTACATTTAGTTAGATGTATATTTTGTCCATACAATTTTAATAGCCAAGACAATAATTAATTTTCGCTTGTTGTTTCTTTAATTATTTCTTGTCGTTTTTGAATTTTACTCCAATTGAAAAAACCATATAAATCATTAATAAGTAAGAATAAAAAGCAGGTAACAATCGGTATAAATGAAATATCATCAATTGTTGCTAGAGTCCATAAAACAATTAAAACTATATCGTTTGCAGCATAAAATAATTCTGTAAATCTATTTCTTCTAAGTTGAAAATATAGCGCTAAGAAACTAGTAAAAAGAGAAATTGTTGAGGTAATAATATTTTCAGTTCCTAAATATCTTAATAACCAAAACAATGAAAAAGTTAAAATGGCTGCTATAGTTGGTCCAAGAATAAAATCTATTCTTTTAGAGGATAAAATTTCAACTTCAGTCGTCCCTTTAAATCTATTTCTAAACCAAATTATTCCATTAGCAACTCCTATTGGAATCATAAAAGCAAAATAGATTATTGCTTCACCATAATATGTATAGTTCAAAGATGTAATTGCATAAAATGTTGAAAATAATAAAGATAACCCAATACCAAACAAACTTGCTTTAGCTAAAAAGAAAATTGAAATGATTCCAATTTCAGCGCCAATTAAATTCATGTAATCTTGACAATTAAAAATAAAATACAAAATTATTGGAATAATAATTTCTAAAGATAAAAAGATTACCTCTTTTAATGACAATATTTTTTTAAAATTAATTTTGTTTAACATTCTTTCGACGACCATTTTGTTTTGAAACAAGCTATATTATTAATTCCAATTATTATTGCAAACAGCTTATCACAAATAAAGATACAATTTACATTAATTGCAATCTAAATCTGTTATTCTAGTAATTGTTTATGCCTTAATCCTCCCTTATTATAAATAAAATGAAAGAATTAATATTAATTGCATCAATAATTTGTTCTAATTGCAAAATAGAAAACGAAATTGTTAAGAACAATAAAACACTTATAACAATCGTAAATAATTTAAACTTTTATTATCATACTTTAAGCGCTTACTACTTTTATGAGTGGGCATAAAAATGGAAAAATTCATTATCTTTTTGAAAAATATTAAGTCTCTTGGATTGGGTATTCTTACTTTTGTAAATTTAATACTAACTATTAATTCTTTTTTGTCATTACCTTTTTCTATTCTTCCTTATTCTCTTTTAGTTGTTACTATTTCAGTTTTTATTATATTCATAATTAATGAAATATTTCGCAAAAAGAATATATTTGGTGTTTTGATTAATTCATTAATCATTTTTTCGTGTTTAGTTCTTTCGTTTTTTATTCTTTACAATGCTACAAACGGAAAATTTGATTTTAATAATCTTGTTTTTTATATTATTACAATTATAGTTTCAGTTTTACTTTCATCTTTAGAAATAATTAGATCAAATAATTTTTCTTTAGATAATTTTCAAAAGATTAAACAAGATCTTAAAGTAACCTTAGCCATAATTATGTTTCTCTTTGCTGGTTTTTTGGTATTGTTTTCAAACATTATCCCTTTTATTTCTTCATTAAGATTTGGGTACTTTTATCCAATTACCAATTCTTTTAAGTTTTGTTTTATTCCGTATATAGTTGCTTTAACAATATTGTTGGCCACACGCAAAAAAGCTTTATCTTATTCAACATTTTTTATTCCGACCCTATTCTTCTTTATTCTATATTCGCTCTACCAACTGACAAATCAAAATATAGGTTATTTTTCAGGATCTTTTTTGTTAATATCTATTCCATTAGTTATTGCGAACTGCCTTGTATTATTCGGAATTTCTTTTTCAAAGAATACGTTTTAATTTCAAAATCTATTTTTAAAATATGATTGATTTAAAATTTTATAAAAGGAAGATTAAAGTAATAAATTAATGCTATATCTTAGCAAGTACTTTGATATAATAAAAATAATAAAATATTTTTAATAGCCTATAAAGGAGGAAATCTTATGGGACTTATTAAAGCTTTAGTCGGAGCAACTGCTGGTACATTTGGCGACCAATGGAAAGAGTTTTTCTACTGTGATGCTTTACCAGTTGACGTTTTAATTCAAAAAGGTGAAAAGAGAGTAAATTCTAGAAGATCATCAAATACAAAAGGTAGTGACAACATCATTTCAAATGGTTCAGTAATTGCTGTTGCTGATGGCCAATGTATGATTATTGTCGAACAAGGCAAAGTTGTTGAACTTTGTGCTGAACCTGGTGAATTTGTTTGGGATTCTTCTACTGAACCTTCAATTTTTGCTGGCTCATTAGGCCAAAGAATCGGTGGAATCTTCAAAACTATCGGTAAAAGATTCACTTTTGGTGGCGACACAGGAAAAGACCAAAGAGTTTATTACATCAACATTAAAGAATTACTTGATAATAAATTCGGAACAGTCAATCCAGTTCCATTTAGAATTGTCGATAGCAAAATTAATTTAGATATTGATGCAACAATTAAATGTTTTGGTGTCTATTCTTATAGAATCGCAGACCCAATTACTTTCTATACAAAAGTTACAGGAAATGTTGCTGAAGCTTATAGACGTAGCCAAATTGATTCACAGCTTAAGAGTGAATTTATTTCAAAATTACAAGTCGGTTTTGGTGCCTTATCTGCTCTTGAAGTTAGACCAAATCAAGTCGTTGCACACCTTACAGAACTTGAAGATGCAATGAGAGAAGCACTAAAACAAAAATGGTTAGAAGATAGAGGTTTAGAAATTGTTTCTATCGCTATTTCTTCTGTCACATTACCAGAAGAATATCAAAAGATGATTAGCGAAGTTCAAAGAACCGCTGTTTTACGTGATCCAGGAATGGCTGGTGCAACTCTTGTTCAAGCTCAAGCTAGTGCTCTTGAAAAAGCTGCAAGTAACGAAGCTGGTGCAATGCATGGTTTTGTTGGTATGGGTTTTGCTCAAAACGCAATGGGCGGACAAGCCGCTAACCCACAAGCTTTCTATGGTATGGCTGCACAACAACAAGCTCAACAACAACCACAACAACAAGCTGCTTCTCAAGCTGGCGGATGGACCTGTCCACAATGTGGGGCAAAAGTTCAAGGTAATGGTAAATTCTGCCCTGAATGTGGTGCAAAAAAACCTGCTGAAGAAGGTTGGAAATGTCCAACATGTGGTGCAATAAATAAAGGTAAGTTCTGTATGGAATGTGGTGCTAAAAAACCAGCTGGCGAACCTCTTTATAGATGTGATAAATGTGGATGGGAACCAAAAGATCCTAAAAATCCACCAAAATTCTGTCCGGAATGTGGCGATCCTTTCGATGATAAGGATATTAAATAATCTTGATTGTTATGCCAGATTTAAAACAATTTAAATGCCCTGCTTGTGGTGGCGTACTTGAATTTACAAGCGCCACTCAAGAAATCAAATGTCCATATTGTGACTCATCTTTTACACGCGCAGATTTTGCTGATTTAGATAAAGATCTAGATGTAGCTTATGTCGAAAAAGAAAAAGATCCAATGATTGAGGAACTCTATTCTGGAGAAGACCTCAAGGACATGTCGGTTTACACTTGTGAATCGTGTGGCGGCGAAATTATTTGTGGGAAAAATACCACTTCTACTAAATGTCCATATTGTGATAATAACGTTTTAATTAAGAGTAAAATTAGTGGCGATTTAAAACCAAAATTAATCATTCCATTTAAGCTTGATAAAGAACAATCAAATAACTCTTTTAAAGAGTATTTTAAGAAAAAGTTCTTTATTCCTGGCTCTTTTAAGAAGACCAACAAGATTGAAGAATCTTCTTCTCTTTATGTTCCTTACTTTATTTACACTGCTAATACTGATGGTGATGTTACATTTGAAGGTAAAATCACAAGACGTTGGGAAGATAGTAATTACGAATATAAAGAAGAAAGTTTCTATAGACTTGACCGTAGTGGCGACATAGCTTTTGATGATATTCCTGTTGATGCTTCTGAGAGAATGCCAAACGATTTAATGGAATCAATCGAACCATTTAATAAATCTGATCATGAACCTTTCTTTAGTGGTTATCTTGCTGGATTCCAAGCTGAACGTTACGATACCTCAAAATCTAAAACTTTAGCACGTGCTCATGAGCGTATGATTCAAGGAACAATTGCCGCGTTACAAACATCTACAACTCGCTATGAAGACGTCCACGCTACAAGTCACCACATTAATTTTTCACGAGAATCATCGCAATATGTTCTCTATCCAATTTGGATTTTAAATGTTAAACGGAAAGAAAATAAATATACATTTGCAGTTAATGGAGATACTGGTAAAGTTGCTGGAAAATATCCAATTAGTGCACCTAAAGTTATTTTAGTTTGTACACTTATTGCTTTAGCTGCAGGTGGATTAGGTTTTGGTCTTGGTTATTTAATTATGGAAGGCGATTTATTCTACGCTTTATTAATGGGAGTTATTCTTCTTTTAATTGGTGGAGTTGTAAGCGCCATAGCCATAACAAAGAAACTTAAAAAGAGAGTTTCGCTTCAATATGGAGCTAAAAACTATGTTCGTGAAAATAGCTACCATTTAACTTATTCAAAAGATACATTCCTTTATAAGAAAGTTTCAAAAAGAAGCAAGCCAAAAAGTAGCAATAAAAGATAAAAAGTCTACAAGACTCTGATACTTAAAAATCCTCAATTATTTTTGAGGATTTTTATATTCATTAAGTACTTTTAAATATGCTTCTTTGAGCTTAACTCCTACTTTATCTAGTGTTCGCTCTTCAACAACTTTAATGCCGTTTTCAACTATTTTACTATTGTCGTTATTTAAAATATATTTTAATTTTTCTTCGAATTCGTCGTTATTTTTTGCTTTATAGCAATTGACTCCATCTTGCATCCAGCCTTCATAAACACCTATATCTCTTAATAATATAGGTCTTTTACAAGTTAGTGCTTCAAGAACAACTATTCCTTCTGTTTCTTCATATGATGGGAAGAAGAAACAGTCTGCATGTCTATAAGCAGCCTTAATAAGAGTTGTAGAATATCCTGGAAGTATGACGTTGCTTGGTCTGTGTTTTAATATTCTTAATATTTCTTGTGTACACATTATTTTTGATAAATAACCAAACCAAATAAATTTAACATCAGGAAATTTACGAGCAACTTCAATAAAATCATGAATTCCTTTTCTTTTAAAATAGAATCCTGCTCCCATAACAACTTTATCGCCTTCTTTTATATTAAATTTCTTAAAATATTCTTCATCATATTCATCGCTAAAAATATATTCAGGTGGATTAATACCATTTGATACATGGATCACTTCTGTTCCTAAATTATATGAATCAATTAATTTTTTAGAATATTCTGTTGGTGTGATTATATAATCCGCGTTTTTATAAAACCAAAGTAGGTTTCTATTAAACCAGATTTTTGCGATTATTTTCCAACATCTAAAAGATTCTCTAAAATCTTCTATTGTTGAATGTCCATGCACAATTACAGGTATTCCTTTTTTCTTTAACTTTTTTAGGAGTCGCTTTGAGTCTCCATAATATGTATTTATATGTGCAATATCATAGTTATCTTTTGGATCAAGAGTATATTCAATTCCCTGAGATTCTAAAGCAATAATTTGGTGTTTTAAAGCTCTTCCGATACCGGAAGTTTTAACTTTATCTATCTTTTCAAAATACAATAAAACTTTCATTAGTGCTCCTTACAAAAAGATACACTCTTTCTTCATATTTATCAATTGAATTTAAATAATTAGTTTTTTATACCCGTTTTGATTTGAAAAACCTTGCAAAAATCAATTATTTTTGTTGATTAGTAGTTTTTTAGTAGTTTGCACGTTTTCAAGATTGATAAAATTATGTTCTTTTTTATTTAATTTATTTATCGTTTTTTCTACTACTAATATCAAAATCTTTTTCACATTTATAATAATGATTGACTAGTTAAAGAAATT
>CAMNHN010000042.1 GCA_946539555.1 uncultured Mollicutes bacterium
TGAAATTTCCCCCAAAATTTTGCCCAATCGGGTAAAATGAAATGGAGGATTTTTTTATGGAACTAACTCTAGATGAAAAACTTGAATGTGTCTTGCTTCATCTCAATGACAATTTACCTCTTCACACGATTTCAAAAGAAAGAGGAATTGGCGTAGCCAGACTTAAGTATTGTATTGACCTTTACAAAAAGTGGGGAGAACCTGCTTTTAAAAGAAAAAAAGAAAGAAGAACATACACCCGTGAAACAAAATTAAAAGCAATTGAAGATCATATCGTTAATGGTCGTTCTTTTAGAAAGATTGCTATTGATTTGATGCTTACTGAACCAAATATTGTTTCTGATTGGGTGAACATGTATAAAGAAAAAGGCGAGGAAGCAATTAAAGATACATATTCTAGAGAAGCTTATAAACATCACGATGATAAAGTTCTGGAAAAAGAATATAAAAAACTCCTTGAGGATTTAGAAAGAACTAAGGCGGAGAATGAATACCTAAAAAAATCCTTTCCCCTAGCTCTAGAAAGAAGCAAACGATTCAAGAAAAAGTAAAAGTCGTTAAAGAGCTTAGGGGAAGATTTAAATTCTCTTTGCTTCTAGAAATAGCGGGTATTTCTAAACAGTCATATTACTATGTAATAAAGCATCACAATGACAAAGATAATAAAGACAAATTCTACGAAGATTTAATCATTAAAATCTTTGATAAAAACTACAAAAAATATGGCATTCCAAGGATTACTGATGCCTTAAACATTGAACTAGAAAAAATTCATTTCCCCAAAGTAAATCATAAACGTGTTGAAAGACTTATGAAAAAGTTAGGTATTCAAGCCAGACCAAAACAAAGGAAATATGTTTCCTTTAAAGGTGACTTTGGAAAGAAATGTAAGAATCTATTGTTAGATAAAAACTTATTAGAAGATAAGAATCTCTACGTTTATAAAAGAAATTTTGAAACAACTGGTCCTTATCAAAAATTAGGTACCGATGTAACAGTGTTCATAATGCCTTTTGGCAGGTTATATTTATCTCCAATTATCGATTTCCATACTAGAGAAATACTTGCCTATAATCTTTCAGAGCATCCTGATTATCGTCAAATTGATAAGATGTTTAATGAATTAGAAAAGAAACACGGTAACAAAATTAAAGGTGCGATTTTACATAGTGACATGGGCTGGCAATACCAAATGGAAAAATACCAAGAGAAAATAAAGGAACTTGAGATGCTTCAATCAATGTCTAGAAAAGGGAACTGTTTAGATAATTCTCCAACTGAAAACTTCTTTGGGAGAATGAAAGAAGAAATGTTTTATGATAAAGAGTATCTTTATAAAGAGATGGATTCATTAATTAAAGCAATTGTTAAATATATCGAATATTATAACGAAGAAAGAATTGTTAACAAATTCCATATGAGTCCGATTATGTATAAAAATAAATTATTGGAAAATCAAATGTTATAGTGTTAAATAAAGTAAGAGTTATAAACCCATGGTCAAAATAAATGGGGAAGCTTCATTAAATTTATGAGTTGCTTATTAATCGCAACTCTTTTATATTAAAAAGAGCCTTTTTATGGCTCTTTTAATGAAAAACTTTGCAAAACTCAACTATTTTACTTTTAAAACTTCAATCTTATGAGATACATCTCTTACTTCTTCGGAAGATTTATAACCTAAAGTAACAGCAGCAATAACTTTTTCATTATCTTTCTTTTGAAGAATTCTGTTAATTACTTCACTATCTTTTGTTCTTGTGACAGACCATAAAAATACGCTACCAATATCTCTTTCAGCTGCAGCTAAACAAATATGTTCAGCAATTGCACCACCATCAAGATTATCAATTGCATCAGAAGCACCTGTATGTAAAATATAAATTAATGCACTTCCACCATAACTAACATCTTTTCCAACAACATTAACAAATTCTTGTTGGACTTTTTTAAGTGCTTCACCTTCAAGTAAAACTAATCGTATCCATTCGTATTTGCCCATTCCTACAGGAGCACGTTGAGCAATTTCAAAAATATAATTTAAGTCTTCTTCTTTTAAAGGTTTATCACTTAAAAATCTATTACTTCTTCTTTTATATATAACGTCTTTAAATTCCATAATTAATCAGCTAATGTTCCCATCGGATCCCATGGTGCAAGTAAAACGAGTTTACCATTAAGAGCTTCTTTTTCGGTGTCATTAAGATATTTTCTCTTAATAACAGCTTGATAAACATATCTATCAAACCAGCTTCCGCTCATCATATAGTAGCCTTTATTTCCTACATCTGCGCCCCATGAATTTTCAATTTTCCATCTATTTGGTTCACCGTTTTTAATATTAACTCCAGTTAAAACCATAGCGTGATTCATACAAGATTCGTGATAATCAAGCATGTTTTCTTTACTAAATTTGATATCAAAATCAAAAGCCGAAAGATAATCATAGCTTAAATCGTCCCATAATCCTGTTGCTCTATCCCTATAATTTGAAACATCGCTTCCAAACCAAACAACTTCATCGTTTTTAAGTTGTTCAATAATAAGTTCTCTAACTCTTTCCATTGGAAGATTTAAGTGAGTAATTGGCTTGCCTTCAACAACATTATTTAAATAATCAATTGTGTAAATTTTGTTATATGGTTTATCTTTTGTTGGACTGTTAATGATTGAAACATATTCATCAATTTCTTCTCCAACATATTTATCAAAGAATGATTTAGGTGTATAACCTGCTTCTAAATGATATTTGCCGTCTTTATCTGTATATTCGAAATCAAATTCAGTTGGTGGAACACCAAATGAATTGCATAAAAGATTATAAATTTTAGCTAAATATTCATTTTTGAGTTCTGCGACTTGCTTTTTGCTTGCTCCTCTTTGAACTTCAGCAGCAAATTGTCTACAAAGTGAGTTAATTAAAACATTAGATTCATATGTTCCACTACTTTGCTTTGTTTCTTTCATGTTGTTTTTAGGAACGATACCATATTTTTTAACAACATTAACAAACATATCCCATTGTCCACCATCACTAACACCATTAACAAGTAAGTGCATTAAAACTCTTGAATCAGGTTCTTCTTTAGCAAGATCAGCAATTGAAGTTAATAAGAAGTTTGCTTTTTCGAGTTTATCAAAAAAGGCAATGTAATTTTGTGAAATTTCAATGTTTTCAACATTAATTTCTTTAGCAATTTTTTCTCTTAAGACATTACATGCAGCAAAAATCCAGCATCTTCCACTTTGCTTTTGATTACAAACTGGTAAAGTTTTGACTTCAATTGAAAAATCATAGTTAGTGTCGGCTTCATTTTTTGAATCGTAAACAACATCAGAAATTGAATTCTTGTTTAAAGCGTGACGTAATAAAACGTTTTTAGAATCATCATTATAATTTTTAGCAAATTTATTGAGTTTTGATGAATCTACAGAAAACTCTTCAATTTTTACATTCTTCATTCTTTGTTCTCCTTTTAAATAAGTAACATTAAGCTAAAAAATGGTGTAAAATTTCTTTAGCTCAAATATAGAGTTAGTTTAACATAACTTAATATTTTAATTAAGTTATATGATTATTTAAATTTTATGGCAAAAAGAAAAATATTAAAGCATTTTCATACAGTAAATAAACATAGATTTAATGTTTTTAAAAATTGTTGCAAACTAGGCATCCCATTTCATGGTCTTTTTCACGATTTATCAAAATATTCCTTTAAAGAATTTTGGCCTAGCACCAAATATTATAGAGGAGTTGGTTCACCAATTTTAAACGAAAGAAAAGTATCAACATATTCAAGTATTTGGAACCATCACACTAATAGAAACAAACATCATTTTGAATATTGGATTGATCTTTGTAATAACTATATTTTCATTAGACCAATGCCTTTTAAATATTCTCTCGAATATGTGGCCGATGTAATTTCAGCAAGCAAAACTTATAATGGCAAAAGCTTTAAACCTGATATGCCTTTAAATTATTTTCTTGCTCGTAAACATACTTATTTGATGCATTCAGCAACAAAAGAATTTGTAGAAATTTTATTTAAAGAATTTTCATTAAATGGATTTAAAAATTTAAAAAAGAAAAACACAAAAAAGATCTATGAAGACTGTTTAATCAAACATCCAAATATTGAAGTTTATAATTTATTAAATAAGAATAATGAATTAGAAATTACAAAAGAAATTCCTGATTTTATTAAAAATAAGTAAGGTTTTGCAGGGTTTTTAAAATAAATAATCAATTGTCGATAAATTTACTATTTGTAAATTCTTATCGATTTTTTCTTTTAATTCTTTAAAAATTTTAATATATCCTGATTTTGAATATGTCATCACACCTAAGTAATTTTCTTTATCAAACAGAACAAAATGTAGTTTTTCATCTTCATATTTTGCAAAATAGATTTCTTCTACATTAACATTATTGTTCTTTTCAATATCTTCTTTGATTAATTTTTTAATATATTCAACAACGTGGTCATTTAATCTAAAATATTTAATCCTAATTTTTTCTTTTAATTCGTTCAAGTTTTTAACAACTCTAATTTCTCTTTCATCATTGTCTTTAAGAAGAAATAACATTTCGTCATTTGGATTTAATTTATATAAAAAATTAGCTTTATCATCTTTCACTATAAAAGGGAATTCAACAACTGATTGTTCAGCACAAGATTCACAAGAAAATGAAAAATAAGAGTCATCTAAAAGTGACTTTAGTTTGCTTTTATCTTCGGTTAAATCAATTTCATCATCTAAATTTAAAACATGTTTATTCCCACATTTTGGACAACAAAATAAAATCTCAGTTTTCACGTTAATTCCCCTTTAAAGTAAAAGGTGCAATCGCACCTCTATTTTGAAACTTTTAATAAATTTAATAATAATGCTAGTCTAGTAAGTAACCCTACACCACCTGGAACAGGTGTTTGGAATCCGACATTTAAGTCAGGTAAAGCATCGCCATGAAGTTTGCCATCTTCTCCTCTATTAATTCCTACATCTATTACAACTGCATCACTCTTTAATTCATAATTGTTCGATAATATTCCTATTTTTCCAACAGCTAGAACTATTAAATCTGCGTGCTTTAAATAGAATTTTTTATCTTCTTCGCTAGTTTTTGAATGAACAACTGTTACGTTCATGCTTTCATCAAGAAGTAATCTTGCCATTGGGCGACCAACAATATTTGATCTTCCAAATACGACAGCGTTTTTTCCTTTGAATTCGAAGCCTTCATCTTTTAAGAATGTAACTATACCTTGAGGTGTAGCTGGATTTAAATCAGATAAAGGATTAAAACCATCAACATCTTTTGAAGGAGTTACTGCTCTTTTTACTTTTTCTTCATCTATTCCTTTTGGCAAAGGCATTTGAACAATAAATCCAGTAACAGAATCATCGTGATTTAACTTTTTAACTAAATCAAGTAATTCTTTTTCGGTTGTTGTTTCAGGAAGTTTAATAAGTTCACTATCAAAACCAACTTCTGCACTATCTTTAAGTTTTCCTCTAATATAAGCATTTGAAGCAGGATCATCATTAACTTGAACAATTACAAGTTTTGGTTTCTTTTCTAAAGAAGCAATTTCATTTTTGATAAATTCTTTTTTATCAACAATATATTCTTTAATTGTTCTCATAATTATTTATCTGAATTAATAATATCTTTTAATGAAGCAAGGTTTTGAATTTCGCTTGGAACGATAATTTTTGTAGCTTGGCCATCAGCAACTTTTTCAAGTGTTTTTAAACTTTCAAGTTGAATAACTTGTTTAGATGGTTGTGCTTCATTGATTAGTTTAATAGCATCGGCTTCAGCTTCTTTAACTTTTAAAATTGATTCAGCTTGACCTTCAGCCTTTTTAATTGCACTAATTTTTTCTGCTTCAGCCTTTAAAATTGCACTTTCTTTTAAACCTTCAGCGATTAAAATTTCGGATTGTTTTTGACCTTCAGCAAGTAAAATCTTTTCTCTCTTTTCACGTTCTGCTCTCATTTGACGTTCCATAGCTTCACGGATGTCTTTTGGAGGAAGAATGTTTTTGACTTCAACTCTAGTAACTTTAATTCCCCAAGGATCTGTTGCATCATCAAGTATTTCTTTCATTTTTGCGTTGATTGTATCTCTTGAAGTTAAAGTCGTATCAAGATCAAGTTCACCAATAATATTTCTTAAAGTTGTTGCAGTTAATTTTTCAAGAGCTGATGTTGGGTCAGTAACTCCATATGTAAATAATTTTGAATCTGTTACATAGTAGAAAACGACCGTATCAATTTGCATTGTAACGTTATCTTTCGTAATAACTGCTTGAGGTGGGAAATCACCAATTTGTTCTTTCTTAGAAACTTTTGATGCAATCTTATCTAAAAATGGCCATAAGAAATGCATACCTGTTGTCCAGGTAGTACGATATTTTCCTAAACGTTCAATAATAAATTCTTGAGTTTGTTTAACGATTTTAATTCCGCTAATAATAATTAAAACTAAAATGAAAACTAAAATACCGAGAATAATTGCAACAATTGCGCCAGTACCTAAGCCTTCTAAAACTCTTAAATTATCCATTTTCTTTCTCCTTTACTATAAATCTATTACCTTCGAGTCTGATAATTTCTACCCATTTACCAGCCTCAATTTCTACATCATCTTCAGAATCAACGTTCCATGGGACGCCATTCAAGGTAATTTCACCTGTTGATCCTTTTTCTACTTTTTTATTAAGCTTATAACTCTTTCCAATATATGTATCCAAATTTGTTTTTGTGTTTTTGTTAGCCATAAACTTTTTCACAAGTGGACGTGTTGCTAAAAGAAGAATTATGCTAAGCCCAATAAAGATTAAGATTTCTGCCCAGAACGGCAATTCTGGAATGAATGACAAAAATAGTACGATTAGAGCCGACAGAGCAAACCAAATAGAATTCAATCCGCTTAATCCAGCTTCAATAACCATAGCTAGAACGAACACCGATAACCATACAATCCACATATAGTCTTCCATAATTGCTTTTCTCCTTTCATATTTATTATACCTTATTTTATTTATACTTAGTATAAATATCGAAAGAAAATTCAAAATATTGAGATATGATCTTTAATCAATAAAAAGATTGACAAAATTTAAGTAAATTAAATAAAAAACCTTGCAAATCAAAAGTTTTTTGCAAGGTTTATTAGATTTAAAATCTTAATTAATTTGCCCAGGAGAATGAGGTTTTCTTTGCTCCTATTTTATAAATTGTAGCAAAGTCATCTTTCATTGAAATTACGTTATAATTTGAAGCTTCCCAAGTCTCACGTAAGGTGTTAGCTTTTGTGACGTTTCCATAGTCTCTTTCTTCATCGTTAGCAATTAACATAAACGCTTCAGCACGATATTCATTATCCTTTAAAGCATAATTATGCATTGCAGCATCGCCGCCACTATTTCCAAAAGATAAAACTGGTTGCTTTCCAATTTCTTGGACTATGTTCATAACTTTATTCATTTTTAAATTCTTAATCATGACATTTTCTGTTCTAACAACTTCATCTGTTAAAGAAAATGTGTAATTTAAGTTCTCAGTTTCGCCTTGATTACGTGCTTTTAATTCAACATCCATTCCAATAACTCTATCTGGAGTTAAACTTAATGCATCGCAAACAAGTGATCTACAAATATACCTATCAGAACCACTAACAACATAACATTTAAAATCATTTGCTTTTAAATAATCAAAAACTTCAAGCATTGGAATATAAAAACTTTCCCCATAAGTCATTCCAGAGAATCCATCTACTGGTTTATTAAGGAATTTTTTCATATATGCATCAAATTGTTTGAGGCTTAAACCAGCAAACGCTTTTGCTTGAGCTCTAGCATGAATCATTTCAAAACCACTTGGTAAAGGTGTTCCTAATTTTACAAAGTCATCGATGTTTTGTGCTGCTTCTTTTACATCGTCAGGTGCTTCATAATTTTTATCTTCTAGACCACGATATCTTAATAACCAATATTCAAGATATGTAGGGTATAATTCTCCATAAAAAGTGCCATCCATATCAAAAAGAAC
>CAMNHN010000043.1 GCA_946539555.1 uncultured Mollicutes bacterium
AATAAAAATGGATAAACAGTCATATTCATCAATTAGAGATTGTGATTTAGCTGTTTTTGTTGTTGATGTTTCTAAAGATTTCAACGAAGGAGATGAATATTTATTTGAACATCTCAAATTTGATTGTGATTTAATTATTGTTTTTAACAAAATTGATGAAACAAATATCGAGCTAATCGAAAACTTAAAGAAAAGATATATAGAGCATTATAATCCAATAGAAGTTGTTCAAACTTGTGGCTTAGATGGCTTTGGAATAGATGAATTAATATTAAAAATTAAAGACCATTTAGAAGAAGGGCCACAATACTACGATTTGACAACAACAACCGACAAAGATTTGTCCTTTAGAGTTCAAGAAGTAGTAAGAGAAAAAATGCTTTTGCTTTTAAAAGAAGAAGTTCCTCATAGTGCAACAGTTAGATGTGAATCGATTAATTTAGAAGAATTTCCGATTAACATATTTGCTAAGATTATCGTTGAAAAAGATAGTCAAAAAGGTATTGTTATTGGCTCCAAAGGAAAGATGATTAAACGCATCGGAACGCTGGCAAGACAAGATATTGAAAAAATGCTAGGAAAACATGTAAATTTGCAATTAATTGTCCAAGTAGTAGAAAATTGGAGGAATTCTAGTAGATTTTTAGTAGATATCGGGTATTAATTGATTATGCTTCAAGTCTATGGAATAGTAATTGCCTGTTCAAAATACAAAGAATACGATGCAATTATTGACTTATTAACAGATAGAAATGTTTTCCCTATATGGGTTAGAGGTGCATATAAACCAAATTCTAAGTTTATTGGATATTTGCCTCTTTTAACTCGCGGAAAATACGAAGTTTATACTGGTGGATACAAATACAGTAAATTAAGAGATGCCGTAATCGACAATTCATTAATTCCGTTTTATAAATCAGAAAATACTTTAGTTTATTATTCTCTTATTAAAGAACTTTTTACTTTGACTTTTTCACCAGATATTACTAATAGATTTTTCAATGTAATGAACGAAACAATCGACGAATCGATGAATCACATCGATCTTTCTTATGTGACACTTAATTATATTGCTAATCTAATTAGAATTATTGGCTACGGATTGAACGTTCAAAATTTTGAAAATGCGGTAGCTATCGACTTTTCTAATGGTTGTTTTGCTGATAAAGAACATTTTGATGAGATTAATATGATTTATTTAGAAAAAAATGAAGTTGAACTTATCCATGACTTATTTACATATTCTCAAAAAGAAATGTCTAGCAGAACAAATAACGTTGCAACAAATGTCAAATTAATAGAACTGCTTTGTGATTTCATTATTTTCTATAACGGAATAGAAATTAAATCATTAGATTATCTAAAATATCTGGAAAGTTCACTCATAGTGGGTTGACAGATACGTAAAAATAACATTAAATTATTAAGTCGTTTAATAAATATCTTATGATATTTATTTTTTTACGCTTTTGGAGGTTCCTTAAAATGGACAAAAAATTTGAAACAATAGTTACTCATTTACAAACAACAGGTTATGTTTTTCAAGGTTCACAAATCTATGGTGGATTATCAAATTCATGGGATTATGGTCCATTAGGTAGTGAATTAAAGAATAATTTAAAAGAATTATGGTGGAAGAAATTTGTTAACGAAAGCCCTACAAACGTTGGAATTGACGCTAGTATTCTTATGAATCCTAGAGTTTGGGAAGCAACAGGACACGTTTCAACTTTTAATGATCCTTTAATTGATTGTAAGCATTGCCACGCAAGACATAGAGCTGATGATTTAATCAACGAACAATTTCCAGAAGCTGATACAAACGCAATGACTCTTGAACAAATGAGTCAATTTATTAAGGACAATAATGTAGTTTGTCCAAATTGCGGCAAAAGCCAATTCACAGATGTTAGACAATTCAATATGATGTTTAAAACACATATTGGTGTCACAGAAGATAGCAAAAGTACTGTTTATTTAAGACCAGAAACAGCTCAAGGTGTCTTTGTTAACTTTAAAAATGTTCAAAGAGCAACAAGAAGAAAACTCCCATTAGGTATTGCTAATGTTGGTAAATCATTTAGAAATGAGATTACTCCAGGGAATTTTATCTTCAGAACACGTGAATTTACACAAATGGAATTAGAATTCTTCTGCAAACCAGGAGAAGATCTTGAATGGTTCAAATATTGGAAAGATTATTCAATTAAATTTGTTGAATCATTAGGAATTAAAGAAGAAAACTTAAGATTTAGAGATCATGAACCAGAAGAATTAGCATTCTATTCAAAAGCAACAACTGATATTGAATACAAATTTCCTTTTGGATGGGGTGAAATTTGGGGTATTGCAGATAGAACTGACTATGATTTAAAAAGACATCAAGATTATAGCGGCGAATCACTTGAATACCTTGATCCAGATACAAATGAAAAATATGTTCCATATTGTATCGAACCATCATTAGGATTAGATAGATTATTTTTAATGGTAGTTGCTGATGCTTATGATGAAGAAGAACTTGAAAAAGGTGATGTTAGAAAAATTATGCATTTAAAACCTTTCTTAGCTCCATATAAAGCAAGCATTTTACCATTAAGTAAGCAATTAATTGATGATGCTACTCAAATTTTCAATGATTTAATTCCATATATTAGAGTAAATATGGATACAACTGGTTCAATTGGAAAGAGATATCGTAGAAACGATGAAATCGGAACTCCATATTGTGTCACAATCGATTTCGAAACTCGTGAAGACCACTCAGTTACCGTTAGAGATCGTGACACCATGGAACAAGTTAGAATTAAAATTGAAGATTTAAAAGACTATTTATTGGAGAAAACTTTCTATAGATGACTATTATTGAAATCTCAAATGAAATATTAAAAAATGTGAATATAGTCGAAGTTATTTCACATTATATAAAAGTTGAACGTAAAGGAAAAAACTATGCTGCTTTATGTCCATTTCATGATGACAAAAGTTTAGGAAATTTCTCAATAAATCAAGAAAAAGGAATCTATAAATGCTTTGCTTGTGGTGAAGGTGGAAATGCAATTACCTTTGTACAAAAAATAGAGCATTCATCTTTTACAGAAGCAGTTAAAAAAACAGCTGAAATTATCGGGTTTCATAGTGAAGAATTATCAAATCTAACAACAACTAAAAAAATAGACCCAAAAATTGCTAGCATTTATGATGTTTTAAGTGAAACAGAAAATTTCTATAAAACAAGTCTATTCCAATCTGACGATGGAGTTGAAGCTCTTAAATATCTACATAATCGTGGATTAGATGATGAAACAATTAAATATTTCAATATTGGCTGCGCTCAAACAAACGGTGAAAATCTTATTAAATATTTAGTTAACAAGAAATTTTCTCTTCAAACTATTAGTGATGCTGGGCTATTAAACCTTGAAAAAACACCATATAGAGATATTAATGCAGGAAGAATTGCATTCACAATTAGAGATAAAGAAAATAGAGTCGTTGGCTTTAGTTGTAGAAAATATAAAGAAGGCGATACATCAATTGCAAAATATGTGAATACTAGCGATACAAAAGTATTTAATAAATCAACTATTCTTTACAATTATTTCAACGCAATTAGTGAATCAAGAAAAGTAGGTTATGTTTACTTGCTTGAGGGATTTATGGATGTAATTGCATGTTATAGAGCAGGAATTAAAAGTGCTATCGCTTTAATGGGAACAGCTCTGACTAAAGAAAACATGCAACTATTAAGATATTTAAAAGCAGAAGTAAGAATCTGCCTTGATCTAGATAGACCTGGTCAGCGAAATATCTTAAAAATAATCGACCATTTAGAAGAAGCAGGCATTAAATATAAATTAGTTAACAACGATGTTAATTTTTCTGAAAAAGATAGTGATGAAATTTTATCTAAATATGGAGCTGAAAAATTACGCGAATATTTAAGCAATTTAATCACAAAAGGTGAATGGTATATAAATTTCTATTCTAAAGAATTTAATTTAGACACTGTTGATGGAAAAAAGAATTTTGTAAATAGTTTAATGCCTTATATCGCTTCATTAAACGATGCATTAGAAAACGAAGAAATGCTTAATAGAATTTCTTTAAAAACGGGTTATGCAAAGTCCATACTTCAAGATTATATCGATAATTATCGACAATCTAATGTACAAGTAAAGCCAAATGCAGAACCAAAAACTGTAACAGTACAAGAGCAAAGAAGAAACAATTTTACTAAGAGATATAGTAAAAAAAACAATTTAAGTAAGGCTGAACAAAAATTATTTGCATATCTTTTAGAAAGACGAGATGCATTTGATATTTACGAACAGAAATTAAACTTCTTCACAGATGTCACTTATAACAACATTGCATCATTAATTGCAGAATATCTTGAAACATTGCCTGAAGGTAGTGAATACGAGGCAAAAAATCTTGTAAATTATATTTCTCAAGATAGTTGCAAAATTGATAACAAAGAATTATTAACTAATACAATTTCAGAAACCATTATTAGCAATAAAAATCTTGAACCTTATTCTGAAAAACTTATGGATGATTTAATTAATAAAATCAATGATGAAAAATCAAAAATGAGAAAAGATCAAGAGTTTGAAAAAGCTAAAATAGGTAAATCTGATGCAGAAAAAGCTATTTTGCTTAAAGATAAAGCAAGTAAAATGAGATACGATCTCAAAGCAAAAGACAAAAATAGGAGGTAACTTTATGGCAAGACCAAAGAAAACAAAAGACCCTGAATTATTAGATGATGAATTTGATTCTGATGAAGTCGGTTCACCAATTCATATCGATGATGATGAAGATGAGGATGAATATAAATCACTCGAAAAAATTGTTAAAGAATTCGAAGCAAAAGGAAAACAAACAAAAGTTTTCGATATCGATGAATTTTTAGATGCTACCTCTTATTTAGACTTATCAGATGAAGAATCAGAGAAAGTAATCGAACATTTTAAGAAACTCGGTTATGAGATTTCTGGTGAAGAAGAGCAAGAATTAGATGATTTAGATATGCCAGAAGACATGTCTGAAGATTTTATGGATGCTGATTTTGATGATACTGATGAATATAACGATTCTGAAGAAATCAATATTGATTTAGATAATCTTGATACAGTTGATGTTAAAGTTAATGACTCAGTTAAACTTTATTTAAAAGAAATTGGTAGACATCAACTTTTAAAACCACAAGAAGAACAAGAACTTGCAAAACGTATTGTCGCAGGCGATAAAAGCGCTAAAGATGAACTCATTAACGCAAATCTTAGATTAGTTGTTTCAATTGCTAAACACTATATTGGTAGAGGAATGCAATTCTTAGACTTAATCGAAGAAGGTAATTTAGGCTTAATGAAAGCAGTTGATAAATTTGATTACACCAAAGGATTCAAATTCTCAACATATGCAACATGGTGGATTAGACAAGCTATTACTAGAGCAATTGCTGACCAAGCAAGAACAATCAGAATTCCTGTTCATATGGTTGAAACAATTAACAAAATTACAAGAGTACATCGTCAATTAACTCAAGAATTAGGTAGAGATCCAACAGCAGAAGAAATTTCTGAAAGAATGGATGGTTCTTTAACACCTGAAAGAATTCGTGAAATTAGCAGTTTAGCTTTAGAACCAGTTTCACTTGAAAGTCCAATCGGTGAAGAAGATGATTCACATTTAGGCGATTTTGTCGAAGACAAAGATAGTATTTCTCCTACAGATTACACAACACAATCCATGATGAGAGATGCTCTTTATAACGTTATGAACGACTTAACCGATAGAGAAGAAAGAGTATTACGTTTAAGATATGGATTAGACGATAATAGACCAAGAACTCTTGAAGAAGTTGGTAAAGAATTTAACGTTACTCGTGAAAGAATTAGACAAATTGAAGCTAAAGCTATTAGAAAACTAAGACATCCAACGAGAACTAAAAAACTCGATGATTATCGTTAATTTATGATATCTATAAGATTACAAAGCATAGTTGATTTAATCACAGAAGACAATAACATTGCTGACATTGGAAGTGATCACGGCTATGTTTTAATATCTTTAAGAAATAAGGGGTTTAAATCTAAATTATTAGGAGTGGAGAATAAACTCGCTCCTTTTAAAAACCTTGAAAGCGGATTAAAAGAAAACAATATCAATGATGTTGAAATTTCTCTTTCTGATGGTTTAAAAGAAGTTGGTCCAGAATTTAAAACCATAGTTATTGCTGGTATGGGTTTTGATACAATTAAAAAAATCATTGAAGAATCGAAATATAAACTAGAAAATGTTGAATATTTTGTTATTGATTCACATACATCATTTCAAAAAGTTCGTCCATATTTTATTTCGCTTGGATATGATGTAGATGATGAACAAATTATTTATGAAGATTCTATTTATTATCAATTAATTAGATTTAAAAAGACGAATATAAAGCCAAATTATAGTGAACGAGAATTAACATATGGTCCAATAAATATCTCTAAAAAAGGTAATAATTTCATTAATTATATTAATAGCGAAATCGATACTAGAAAAGAAATACTATCAAAAATACCTAAGTCAAATAAAAAATTTTTAAAATTATTAGATGAAATTAGCAAGATGGAGGAACTTTTATGAATACAAGGTCATTAATTTCCAAATTAGGTAAAAAATTCCCCAAAAAAACAGCTGAAAGTTATGACTTTCCTGGCTTACAAGTCGGAAAATTTCACAAAGAAACTAAAAATATAATCTTGGCATTAGATTTTGATAGATTTGTTTTTGATTATATGGAAAAAGAAGGACTATTAGATAAAATCGATTTAGTCATTACTCACCATCCTTTTATATATGGCAAAAGAAAATATATCTTAGCTAATGATGAAAGAAAAAAAGAATTATTCGATAAAATGAGTGAATTAAATATTCCTATTTTTAGTTTACATACCAATTTTGATACTGGAAAAGACGGAATGAATGACGCTTTAACTGAAGCTTTGGGATTAATCGATATTAAACCACTTGAAAATTATCCTATGGCAAGAGGTGGAAAATTACCTCAGCCAATGAAAACTGAAGAATTTTCTAAATACGCAATTGAAAAATTAAACCTTGATTATGCTCATTTGATTAATTCAGGTAAACCTATTATAGAAAGCGTTGCGATTGTTGGTGGTGGAGGTTCAAGAGCCTGGAAAGTTGCAAAACAAGAAGGATACGATATTTTTATTAGCGGTGATATTCCTCATTATGCTAGAAGAGATATTGTAATTTATGATTATAACTTCTTAGATGTTCCTCACGAAGTAGAACAAATATTTATGCCTCAATTCAAAAAAATACTGCTATCAATCGATAGCAGCTTAAATGTAATTTGCGTTTTTCAAGAAAAATTGCCAAATCTTATCTGTAAGTAAAGTAGAAACTGATATTAACAATTGTTTCTTTTGATAGAGATCCATCAGTAATAATGATGGCTCTTTTTTTACCTCTTAAATCTACTTGCATAGCCTCATTTACATCCTTAATTACGGCATAAAGTACTTTTTTAGTAGATAAATGGTAGTAATCTAGTAGATATTCATCTCTTTTAGAAGTATTCATTGCGAATATAACAATGTCATTTTCTTCATCAAGAATCTCTGCAAGTTCATTTTTCTTTGCTGCATTTTCATCGCTTATGAATTCTTCTACAGTTGCATATGGTAAAAGAGCCTTAAGATATTCTAATGATGTGTCAAATGATGAACCAGCTAATTCGCTTTGATATAAAATGTGAGTAGAAGGCTTATTAAACTTGCCAGATGTAATTTCAATATTAGCGTTAGCAGGATTGTTTACATCATAAACGATAACTGGATGCTTAGCAGTTTTTAAAACATAATCTGATTCGACTGTATTCAAATTACAAAGATAAATTATTTTATGTCTTCTTC
>CAMNHN010000044.1 GCA_946539555.1 uncultured Mollicutes bacterium
GGTATCTTTTCGTGGTTAGCAGGATTAATAACAAATTTGCCTACAACGTCTTTATATCTATCATCATTTGGGTTAACAACAACACATGTATCACCAAACATTGTTTCAGGACGAGTTGTTGCAACTGTTAAAAATTTGGATGGATCATCAGCATATGGATATTTAAAATAGAAAAATTTACCATCATCTTCTTTATATACTACTTCTATGTTACTTAAAGCAGTTTTCATTACAGGATCATAATTAACTATTCGTTCGCCTTGATAGATGAGTCCTTCATTATAAAGTCTAACAAATACTTCATTTACCGCTTTTGAACAGCCTTCATCAAGAGTAAATCTTTCTCTAGTATAGTCGACCATTATGCCCATTTTTGCCCATTGAGAGTGAATTGTGTCAGTAAACTTGTTTTTCCGTTCAAAAGCTTCCTTCATAAAAGCTTCTCTACCAATTGTAAATCTAGATTTACCTTCACTTGCGAGTTTAGCATCTACTTTTGCTTGTGTAGCGATACCTGCATGGTCAACACCCGGAAGATATAAAACATCGAATCCTTTCGCTTTTTTATATCTACAAGTAATATCTTGAATAGTATTATCAATTGAGTGCCCGATATGTAATTTTCCGGTAACATTTGGAGGAGGAATTACCATAGAAAATTTTTGTTTGCTCTTATCTCCAGCAGTAAAATAACCAGCAGACTTCCATTTATCATATCTGCCTTCTTCTACAGCTTTAAAATCATATTTTTTATCTAATGCCATATTTAGCCCTCCAAAACAGTCTCAATATAAGCTTTTAAGTTACCAATCAATCTAGCATCATCATTAGATGTTAAAAAGATTTTCACTTCATCTTTATTAATATTTAACTTTTCTTTAAGGTTTTTATTAATTTTAGCCTTCATTGACATATTCAATTTGTCGCATTTTGTCATGCAAATGACAAAATTATAGTTTGTTGAAAGCAAAAATTGATAAAAATCAAGGTCATCATCAGTAGGTAAATGTCTAGAATCAAGCAAAAAGACAACTAATTTTAAATATTCATTATCTTTAAAATAATCTTCGACTAGATTCGCATATATTTTATAATCCTTACCTCTTTTTTCAGAAAAACCGTATCCTGGACAATCAACTAAATAAAATTTATCTTCTACAAGATAATAATTTAAATATTTTGTGTGCCCTGGATGACTGCTAGTCTTAGCTAATTTTCGATTATTCACTAAAGAATTAATCAAAGTTGATTTTCCAACATTAGATTTGCCGACAAAAAGAATTTCCTTCTTTCTATCAGAAGGAATTTCTTTTTTATCAACAACAGTTTTTATAAAACTAGCTTTTTTAAAGTAATTTTCCATTAACCAAAAATTTCTTTATATGCGTCATCAACGTTTTTCATGTAAACGATTTTAAGATTATTTTTAATCTCTTGTGGTAATTCATTTGCGTTACGCTTATTACCTTCAGGAATAATAATCTTTTTGACACCACTTCTCATTGCAGCAAGAGATTTTTCTCTTAAACCACCGATTGGAAGAGCATTTCCACGTAGTGTAACTTCACCAGTCATAGCAATATTTCCTGTAACTGCTTTTTTACTTAAAGCAGAAATAATTGCGATAGTTATGGCAACTCCAGCACTTGGACCATCTTTTGGAATAGCTCCTTCTGGTACGTGGACATGAATGTCATTCTTTTCAAAAATAGATGAATCAATTTCATATTTTTGAGCGTTTGATTTAACGTAGTCTAAAGCGATTTGGCAACTTTCTTTCATAACATCACCAAGTTTACCAGTCAAAACTAATCCACCTTTACCAGGGAAGTAGTTAACTTCAATAGGTAAAATTTCACCGCCATAGTCTGTATATGCTAAACCAGTAACAACACCAACTTGTGAACCTTTTTCTTTCTTTGTAGAGTCAAAAATTTCAGCTCCAAGGTATTTGACTACCTCTTTTGGTGTTACAACAACTTTTTCTTTATTATTAGTTGATAAATTTTCAACTATAACTTTACGTAAAATTGAAGCTAAAGCTCTTTGCAAACTTCTAACACCAGATTCTCTAGTATATCTATCAATGACGTAATAAATTGCTTCATCAGTAAACTCGATATCTTCTTTTGCGATACCATTATTTTCCATTTCTTTAGGAATTAAATAGCCTTTAGCGATATGCAATTTATCAATTGATGTATATGATGGGACTGGAATAAGTTCAAGTCTATCAAGTAAAGGTCCAGGTATATTTTCGATATTGTTTGCTGTGCAAACAAATAAAACATTGCTTAAATCATATGATAATTCAAGATAGTTATCGTTAAATTCGACGTTTTGTTCTGGATCTAAAACTTCAAGTAATGCACTTGATGGATCGCCTTTAAATGAATCATGACCTAATTTATCAATTTCATCAAGTAAGAAAACTGGATTAGTCACACCAACCTTTTTAAGTGAATTTATGATTCGACCTGGACGTGAACCAACATATGTTCTTCTATGTCCTCTAATTTCAGATTCATCATAAACACCACCAAGTGAACACTTGATGAATTTTCTATCTAATGCACGAGCAATTGATCTAGAAAGTGATGTTTTACCACATCCTGGTGGGCCATAGAAGCAAATAATTGGAGCTTTTAAGTTCCCTTTTACCTTTTTAACTGCAAGATATTCGATGATTCTTTGTTTTGGTTTTTCAAGGCCATAGTGATCTTGGTCAAGAATTTCTTTTGCATGATTAATATCATCATTATCTTCAGTTTGTTCAAACCATGGGACAGCTAAAACTGAATCAATATAATCTTGAATTAATGAAGCTTCAAGTGAACCTTGAGGCATCATTTCTTTACGATGTAATTCATCTCTAACTTTAGCTTTAACATCTTCTGGATATGGATTTTTGTTAAGTTTATCCTGGATAGATTCTTCATCTTTTGATGAATCTTCTCCAAGTTCTTTTTTAATGGCTCTCATCTTTTCTCTAAGATAATAATCCTTTTGTTGCTTTTCAGCGCTATCTTGAACAGTCTTCATTATTTTCTTATCGATTTCCTGAAGTTCAGCAAGATCTTTCATATTCAAAAGAATCTTCATGAGACGCTCATTAATTGTGCTTGCTTCTAACATTTCTTGTTTTTTCTCAGTAGAAACATTTAATCTTGAAGCAAGTGAATTACTTAAATCAAGAGGATTCATGCCGCGTCCAAGACCTTCTCTTAAATCTTGGTTATATGTGCCTGAACCGCTAAAGAAAACATCGATTCTATTGCTTTCAATCATTTGAATGATATTTCTTACAATACTCATTTCTTCATTAGGATCGCCATAGACATCTTCTAATAAAGTAGCATTAGCAAAATATTCATTATTTTCGATTTTAATCGAATTTATTTTGATTCTTTTCTCAGCAATAAAACGTACTCTATTTTCACTTCTTGATCTACTTAATTCAGTAATCCTAATTAAAGTACCGACAGTATAAATGTCATTATAGTCATTAATATAATCAACTTCTAAGTCTTTTTGTGAGACTAAAATACAATAAGACTCAAAGTTTGCCTTTGAGTCTTGAACAGCATTTACAGAAAATAATCTTTGTACCGATAATTGTGATGCTTGTTTTGGAAAAGCAACAAAACCACGGGTAATGACTAAAGGTAAATCAAAAGGTTCGTTATTTACAAAATTCATGTTTGATTACCTCCTTTATTGTTTAAAAATTATTCAGCTTTTTCTTCCTTCTTTGCTTTTGGAGCAACTTTTTTAGCAGGTGCTTTTTTAGCTTTAGGAGCTTCTGCTGGTTTTTCTTCTTTTACAGATTCTTCTTTTTTAGCTTTACTAGCTGTCTTTTTTGCTGGAGCTTTTTTAGCTTTAGGAGCTTCTTCAACTTTTTCAGCCTTTGGTTCTTCAGCAAGTTCGCCATTATTTGCTAAAACAAATCTTGTAACTTTGTTTTGGAATAATTCGTCAACAATATTTTGTTCATTTTGTTGGAGAACTTTCTTAACATCTTCGACTTTCATGTTGTATTGCTTTGCAACATTTGCATAGTAATTTTCAACATCTTGTCTTGTGATAACTAAGTTTTCATCTCTACCAACTTGGTTGAGAACAAGATAATTTGTTAATTTTGGTAAAGAATCTTTCTTGAATTGATCTAAAATAGCTTCTTCATCTTGACCGGTGATTTGCTTATATTGTTCATAAGTTAAACCATTTTGTTCAATTTGATTCTTTAAATTATCAAGAGATGTTTTTGCTTCGTCTAAAAGTACTGCATCTGGAATTGTAACTGTTGCATTTGCAACAATTTTTGCAAGAATTTCATCGAATTGTTTACGATCAGCTGCAACATTCTTTTCAGATTCTAATTTTGCTTTTTGATATTTCTTTAAATCTTCAACTGTTTTAACGTCTTTGTAATTTAAACCAGCAACAAAATCATCATCTAAAGTTGGGTTTTGCTTTTCTTTAATTTCGTGAACGAGACAGACAAATTTAGCATCTTTACCAGCTAAATCTTTGACATATTGTTCTGGGAATGTAACTAAAATATCGCGTTTTTCACCTTCTTTAACGCCAACTAATTGATCTTCAAATCCTGGGATGAATTGGTTGCTGCCTAAGACAAGTGAGTAATTATCTGCGCTACCGCCTTCAAATTCTTTTCCATTAACATAACCTTTGAAATCGAAAACAACAGTATCTCCCATAGCTGCTGGACCATCTTTTAAGACTAACTCAGCGTTGTCAGCTAATAATTTATCGATTGATTCTTGAACTTCTTTTGCACTAACTTTAACTTTTTCACGAGCAACTTCAATGCCTTTATATTGTCCTAATTTGACTTCTGGAACTTTTGTAACAATAAATGTAACTTCATAGCCATCTGCGTCAACTGAAGTAATGTTGACTTGTGGTGCTCTATAAGGACGTACATTTGCTTCTCTTAAAGCATTATTATAAGCTTCGTTTAATGAGCCATTAATAGCTTCGTTTAATTGATCACTTGGATTAATTCTTTCTCTAACTAAATTCATTGGGGCTTTGCCTTTTCTGAATCCTTTAATTGTGATCTTATCAGCTAATTTTTTAATTGCTTTTTCGTTAGCGGCTTTCCATGAATCGCCTTTAAGTGAAGTGCTAAGTTCAACAACACCATTTCCTTTTTCTACAACTTTTGTAGTCATAAATTATACCTCCGATTTCGTACGAGTTGTATTATACATTAAAATGTATAATTCAGTAAAGAAAAATACAACTTTGGTTTTAAAAACGCAAAAATTTTAAAAAATTTATCTGAAAATATCGCTTATCTTACTAAAAGTAAGATTTTATAATATTTATCTGACTTATCTTTGTTTGAATGAACTTTGAAATATTCATATAAAGAATCTTCATTTTCACTCATATTAAACAATTTAAAAACATAGCGATAAACTGCGAAAATATAGGAATTAATCTCATCTTCTGTAGTTAAATAATCAGGTGCTAAAAAATAAGAACCTTGATCAATTATAGGAATTACATAATCCCTAATTGAAATATCTTTTTCATGGTTATCGATAAAATCAACTTTTTCATTAATTAGTTTTAACTGAGTTGACTTTTTAACAAGTAATTTTGAAGGATTTAAAGTTAAATAATTTTCTCCAATTCGAACAAGAAAATTTCTATCAACTTGATTCCAAATTAAAAACTCAAAAAGCATCCAATATGTTAGAGTTTGCTCATGCCTACTATCTAAAATTTCAATAACATTAGAAGCTAAATCAAGTTGCTTAAATCTCTCATTTGTAAAAGCATAATTTGTGGCCGCTAAAACAATTTCAGGCGAATTGCTATTTAACATTTCAAGCACTTCATCAACTGTATAATTAGGATCATCTTCTTCGTTTTCATTATTTAACGAATCTCTCAAATTTATAATGAATTCATCTAAAGAAATTAAAAATTCTTCAGTCTCTTGATTGACATATGGTTTACACTTAAAATGCTCGATTTCATCGATTAAAATCTTAATCGACTTTTTAAGTTTTATAAGGATATAAAAATACAATTGTGCAGCTTCAATTAAATTAAAATTTTCTAAGTCTTCTCTAGTTAAAAGGTATAAATTATATGCATTTTCATATTCTTCAACTGCAATATAAGATTTCATCCTTAAAAGAACAATTTCAGGTCTAAAATCATTATCAGTTTCTCTTATAACTTCTCTATATTTTCCATTGCTATAGAGTCTAATTATTTTTTCTAAATATTCTTCATTCATCTTGATGCAATTTTTTAAACAATTCTTCAGCTACATCTTTAGGAAGAATTTGTCCTAACTCTTCAATTTTAGCACCCTTTAGTTCGCTTATTGAAGGATATGTTTTAATTAATTTTTCTTTTCTTGATGCACCAATGCCTTTAATATCATCAAACACACTCTTAAACATTGATTTATTTCTCTTTTTTATGTGCGTAGTTATTGCATATCTATGCACTTCATCTTGCATTCTAGTAAGCAGGAAAAATAAGTCTTTTTCATCATCAAGATAATATTCATTAAAATCTTTATCAATTAAACCGTTTGTACGATGCTTATCGCTTTTAACAAGACCAGCTAAAGGAATATCGATTTCTAAATCATTCATAACTTCTTTAGCGACTTCAAGTTGAGTTTTGCCACCATCAACAATAATTAAATCAGGGAAACTTTCTCCTTCTTGTTTTAATCTACCATATCGTCTAGTAAGACACTCTCTCATGCTAGAAAGATCGTCTTTTTTATTGTAACTTTCGATATTAAATTTTCGATACATTTTCTTAACCGGTTCTCCATTTATATAGACAACCATCGCACCAATTGCGTTTGTGCCTTGTAAATGAGAATTATCAAAAAGTTCAATTCTTGTTGGTGTTTTTATGTGCAAAATATTGCCTAATTTTTCTAATAATTCTATTTTATTATCGCTAATTTTACTTGTTAAAAAATGAGCATCTAAACTCTCTTTAGCATTAATTTCAACAGTTGAAATAGTATCGTGAAGTTTTCCTTTTGTAGGGAAAATAACATTAGTTTCTAAAACTTCTGAAAGATAATTTTTAATATCTTCATTGCTTACAATAACCTCATTAGGAACTGGATTTGCTAAATAATATTGATAAATTATTTCGCTAACAAACTCATTAATATCACCTACTAACTCATAAGTTAGATTACGTTTTGATAGTAATAAGCCTTTTCTATAGCAAAAACAAGTAACACTAATATAAAAATCTCTAGTATAAAAAGCGAAAACATCTCTATTAATTTTGTCCTTAAATTCGACATTTTGTTTTTCATTAATATGTTCGATTGAATCTAAAGTTTCTTTAAATTTTTTAGCTGATTCAAAATCTAATTCATCTGAAGCCTTTTTAATTTTTTCTTTTAGATCGTTAGTAATATCTTGATTTTCTCCTCGCAAAAAATCACGAATATTATCTAGTATTTTTTGATATTCTTCTTCAGTAACTTTTTTGATACACGGAGCAATACATTGACCTAAATGGTAATAAAGACAAGGTGAATTTGGTAAAGTTTTGCACTTTCTTAAAGGAAATAATT
>CAMNHN010000045.1 GCA_946539555.1 uncultured Mollicutes bacterium
TTCATTATCAACTAAGATTTTCTTTGTGACATCAGCGCCATTGATTTTGAATGTATATTCAACAAAGTTATCTGCTGAAACTCCAGCAATTGAAGTAGCGGTTCCTTTTGTTGTGTAGTGACCTGTATCGTCAATGTCAGAGAAAATATTATTTCCGCTAATATTGTCTAGTCTCTTATGATAGCCAGCAGGATTTGATGGGTTTGGATTATTTAAATCGCTTGAACCACCAGTTAAATCAGCACTTGTCCAAGCTTCTTCATAAGTGATAAAACCAACGTTTCTATTTTGGAAGTATTTATTGAAATAGATATTTCTTGGGAAGTAATCTTCATCACCACCGTAAACTGTTTTACCACCACCAAATGTTGTAACATCTTTTGTATCTTCTAATTTTTGTAAAACACCAATTGGAATAAATGTTGCACCAAATTCGACTAAATTTTCTTCAACATTTTCAGGAAGATGTAAATTAGCAAATTTTTCATCATATTGTGAATCTAATCCAACACCGGTTGAGTCAACATATTGGTTATTCAAGAGTAAATCCCATGTATAAGCACCAAGTTTGAATTCATTAACGAATCCAGTACTTGCTGACATGATGTAATCTCCGCCTTTATCTTTTGAACCTGGGTCATCGGAATAGTTCTTTGCGACTTCAGCAAAATCATCACCTTCAGTTAATCTCATGACTGTTTCATATAACTTGTGAGCATTGTCACTTGAAATATGACCATGTGTATATCCGTAATCTTGTGTAGCATCAGTCTTAACTAAAATGTGTTTGACATGATAAGGAACATAATTTTCCAAATATCCTTCTTTACCCCAAAGTAAGTTGTATTCTTGTTGAAGTTTTAATTCAGATTCGTCAGTAAAATCTGATTTGTCCCAAGCCTTGAAGGTTTCTAAGAATTCTTCATCAACCTTTTCAGTCATTTCAGAATAAATAGTGTCAAGATAAAATTCTTTGTCTTTTTCTTCATTGGTCATGTTAGCTTCATCATAGCCTTTTTTTGTCAAATGATCGTACCAGTTTTCGTTTGATTCTTCAGCACTTTCCTTTTCGTTTGAAATGGTATTTTCTGTAGCTTCGACGACATCTGCCATGTAGTCACTTAAAATTCCACCTTCTTCAAATGATGAACGAACGACAATTTCATATAAAGCATTATAAAATGCTTGAGCATGAGAGGTTCTATCTTCGTTAACATACTTTGCAAGAATATCGTCTGTTGACAAACTATAAGATTCGCCTTGATAGCTGTAACTTAAGATAAGACCTTCTTTGTTCCAGGAGATGTTATCACAGCTAGAAAGAGCGATTGTAGTAAGAGCAGTGAGAGCTAGACTAATAACTTTCTTTCTATTCTTCATATAGTATTCCTTTCAATAAATAACATTGTACATGCAAATAGCCTTATAATTTTATATTATAAGTGCGATTAAAACAACTATTATTTTTGATTTCTTTCTTTGTTTTTTTGAAACAAAGCAAATTAACATAAATTATTTTTATTTCAAAGAAATAAGATTCAAAAAAATTCCTTATCATTTTGATTTACGATGGAAGTTTATTAGTTTAGAATATTGCAATGAAGGAATTCACTATGAAAAAACTTGTTATTAAAAACTTACATGTTAGCGTTGATGAAAAAGAAATTTTAAAAGGCTTAAACCTTGAAATTAATGAAGGCGAAGTAGTTGCTGTACTTGGTCCAAATGGACATGGTAAATCAACTTTATTAAATGCCATCATGGGTAATCCTAGATATAAAGTCACAGAAGGTGAAATTTATCTTGATGATTTAAATGTTTTAGAAATGGATGTAAACGAAAGAAGTAAAGCTGGATTATTTTTAGCTTTTCAATCACCTGCTGAAATTCCAGGTGTTAATTCTTCTGAGTTTTTGAAAGCAGCTATAAACGAACATAATGAAAAACGTTTATCTCTTTATCAATTCTACAAAGTTCTAGATAACGCAAGTAAAGAAGTCAATATTCCTTTTGAAATGTTTAATAGAAATTTAAATGATGGATTTAGTGGTGGTGAAAAGAAACGTAACGAAATTTTACAAATGATGTTACTTAATCCAAATATCGCGATGTTAGATGAAATTGATAGTGGATTAGATGTTGACGCAATAAATACAGTTAGTGAATGTATCAATAAGCAACACAAAGAAAAAGGGACTGGATTCTTGATTATTTCACATTATGCGAGATTATTTGAACTTGTTAAGCCAACAAGAACAATTGTCATTGTAAATGGTAGAGTTGTTTGCGAAGGTGGTCCAGATATTTATAAGAAAATTGATAAATTCGGTTATGAATGGATCAAAAAAGAATATGGCGTTAGCATTGAAAAAGATGAACAACCAATGAACAAAGTTTCACTTGGAACATGTGCTACAAAAGATGTAATTACAAATGGAAATAAATAGTATAAAAAATAACGTTTTTAATATCTCTGAATCAGGTCAATTTGATCTTAATTTTTGGAGTGAAAAAGACTTTGAAATTAACGTTCAAGATAACTTAAAAGTTGATATTGATTTAAGAAATTTCAGTGATAAAAAAATTAAAATTAATGTTGGAAATTATTCAATTTGTAAAGTTAGATTAATTCTTGAAGATTCTAAAAAAACTTTAGATTTGCAAGGTTTTTCACAAAATTCATCAGAATTTAACGTTTATTTTGCTGATTTATGTGATGGAAATTCTAAATTAAATATTGAATCAAATTTAATTGGTTTAGGATCAAAAAGCGATATAAGATACTCAGCAATTAGTAGTGATTTAAATCTTAAAAAATATAATATTTTTATTAACCATTTAAGTAGTAAAACTAGATCAAATTTTGAAGGGTATGGCGTTGCTACAAAAACAAGCGAAATTGTTTCAAATTGTGTTTCTCATATACATGAAAAATGCATTAAAAGTGAAGCTCATCAAATATCAAAAATTATTCTTTTTGATGAAAAAAGTAAAGCTCATGCAGACCCAGTTTTAAAGATAGATTGCGATGATGTTGTTGCAAGTCATGGTGTAGCAATTGGTGCACTCAATAATGATCATATTTTCTATCTCAAATCTAGAGGTTTAACAAATGATGAAGCAAGAAGATTGATTGTTTTAGGTTATCTTTTACCTATAAAATCTTATTTTAGCGAAAATGATGCAGAAAAAATTGCTTTAAGAATTAATGGAGATTTTTAATGTTTGACGTTTTAAAAATTAGAAAAGATTTTCCAATGTTAGATGGAACAAAGACAAATTTTAATGGAAAACCATTAATCTATTTTGATAATGCAGCTACGACTTTTAAACCATATTGTGTTATTGATGAGTGCAATAAATATTATTTAGAAGAAAATGCAAATTCACATAGAGGTGATTATGACCTTGCATTTAAAGTTGATAAAAATGTTGATAATGTTCGTGAAAAAGTCGCTAATTTTATCAGAGCAAAAAAACAAGAAGTTGTCTTTACAAGTGGATGTTCAATGGCAATGAATCTAATTGCTTATGGATATGGATTTAAATATTTAAAAGCAGGAGATGAAATTATTTTAACTGAAGCTGAACACGCTAGTAATGTTTTACCATGGTTTAAAATTTCAGAATTAACAGGAGCTATTATTAAATATATTGAACTTGACGAAGACGGAAGAGCAACTCCTGAAAATTTGAGAAAAGCAATTACTAAAAATACAAAAGTTGTTAGTATTGCTCAAATTACAAATGTCTTAGGTTATAAAATTGATATAAAAGAAATGAGTAAAATTGCTCATGAATTTGGTGCTATTTTAATTTGTGATGCAGCTCAATCCTGTCCTCACATGAAAATAGATGTTAAAGATTTAGATTGTGATTTCTTAACAATGAGTGCACATAAAATGTGTGGTCCAACTGGTATAGGAATCATGTATGGCAAATTTAATTTGCTTGAAAAGATGGATCCATTTTTAACAGGTGGTGGTGATAATGCAAGATTTGATATGTGTGGTAATGTTGCATTCCTTGTTCCGCCAGCAAAATTTGAAGCAGGTACGATGAATCTTAGTGCTATTTATGGGTTTGGTGCAGCTGTTGATTACTTAACGAATTTAGGAATGGATAACATTGAAAAATATGAAATGGAATTAAGAAATTATGCCATTTCAAAACTAAAAACCATGCAAAACGTCATTATTTATAATGAAAATGCAGATTCTGGTATTATAACTTTTAATGTAAAAGATGTCTTTGCTCAAGATGAAGCGAGCTATCTTAATAGCAAAGGTATATGCGTTAGAAGTGGAGAACATTGCGCAAAACTTTTAAAAGATCGTTTAAAGACAATGGCTACAGTAAGAGCAAGTTTCTATTTTTATAACACTTTTGAAGAGGTCGATGCTTTTATTGAAGCACTTAAAAATGGAGGTAATTTTTTAGATGCATATTTCGATTGATACTAATATGATGCGTGAAATTATCATGGATCATTATTCAAGTCCTTTACATAAATTAACTCCAAAAAACGAAGATGAATATAAAACAATTGTCATGGATAGTGACAGTTGCATTGATAACATTAAAATCTTTATTAAAGAAGAAAATGGAATTATTAAAGAAGCTTGTTTTGATGGTGTTGCATGTGCTATTTCAACAGCAAGCACAGATATTTTATGTGATTTAATTACTGGAAAAACTATTGATCAAGCTAATTACATCATTGAACAATATGAGAACATGATTTATGAAAAAGAATATGATGAATCTGTTCTTGAAGAACTTGTTGCTTTTATGAACACGCATAAACAAGCATCAAGAATTAAATGCGCAACAATCGGATTTACAGGTGTAAGTTCAATTATTAATGGTAAAAAATAATGAGCAAAGAAGAATTTAAAAAAGATAGAGAATATCAATACGATTTTAAAGATGATGTAAAAAGCATCTTTTCTACTGGTACAGGTCTTTCTGAAGATGTTATTCGTGCAATTTCAAAAGAAAAAAATGAACCAGAATGGATGCTTGAATTTAGATTAGATGCATATCGTAAATTTATTAAGATGCCTAATCCATCTTTTGGTCCTGATGTTTCAAATTTAGATTTTGATAGTTACACATATTACACAAGATATGTTAAAGGTGACAAAACTGATTGGGACGAAGTTCCAGAAACTATTAAAAATACTTTTAACAAATTAGGTATTCCAGAACAAGAACAAAAATATTTAAGTGGCGCTGCTACTCAATATGAATCTGAAATGGTTTACCACAATATGCTTAAGGAGGTTGAAGAAAAAGGCGTTATTTTCTTATCAACCGATATGGCTCTTCAAAAATTCCCTGAATTATTTAAGAAATTTTTTGGAACAGTTGTTCCAGTTGCTGATAATAAATTTAGTGCATTAAATGGTGCTGTTTGGAGTGGCGGTAGTTTCATTTACGTTCCTAAAGGTGTTCATTTAGATAAGCCATTACAATCTTATTTTAGAATTAACAATGAAAAAACAGGTCAATTTGAAAGAACTTTAATTATTTGTGATGAAGGAAGCGATGTACATTATGTTGAAGGATGTACAGCACCGATTTATAGTAAAGAAAGTTTACATGCTGCAGTTGTTGAAATTATTATCATGAAAAATGCAAAATGTAGATATTCAACAGTTCAAAATTGGTCGAATAATATCGTAAATTTAGTCACTAAACGTGCTGTATGTTATGAAAACGCAATCATGGAGTGGATTGATGGAAATATAGGTTCACAAATTAATATGAAATATCCTGGATGTATTTTAAAAGAATCAGGAGCAAAAGGAATTTGTATTTCAATTGCAGTAGCTGGAAAAGGTCAATATCAAGATGCTGGTGCAAGAATGATTCATGAAGCCCCTAACACAACAAGTTCAGTTATTTCAAAATCCATCGTTAAAAATGGCGGTATTTGTAACTATAGAGGAACTGTTAGAATCAAAGAAGAAGCCACCAATTCAAGAACCCATATCGAATGTGACACTTTAATTCTTGATGATATTTCTAAATCAGATACTATTCCAAAGAATGAATGTAAAAACAATTCAAGTTTCTTCGAACATGAAGCAACAGTTAGTAAAATTGATGAAGATCAATTATTCTATCTGATGAGCAGAGGAATTAAAGAACAAGACGCAATTCAAATGATTATTATGGGCTTTATTGAACCTTTCTCAAGAGAATTGCCAATGGAATATGCGGTTGAATTAAATCAACTAATTAAAATGGATATGGAAGGTAGCGTTGGTTAGACGCTATTTTTCTTGAAAAATTAGATATTAAACTTAATTAATAAAAAATATATAATATTTTTCATGAATTTAGATTATGACGTTATAGTTGTCGGCGGAGGACACGCCGGATGTGAAGCAGCACTTGCATGTGCTCATAGAGGAGATAAGACTTTGCTTATCACTCTTAATTTAAGCATGGCTGCTAACATGCCTTGTAATCCATCAATTGGTGGTAGTGCAAAAGGTATCGTTGTACGAGAAGTTGATTGTCTTGGTGGAGCAATGGGAAAAGTTGCGGATCAAGAATATCTTCAAATGAAAATGTTAAATACAAAAAAAGGTCCTGGAGTACAATGTTTACGTGCTCAAGCTGATAAAAAAAGATATCCTGCAAATATGCAAAAATTACTTAAAAATACTAATAATCTAAATATTGTAGAAGATGAAGTTAAAGAAGTTTTGCATGACGAAAGCAAGATATTAGGTGTTGCAACAAAAACTCAAAAATTCTATTCAAAAGCTGTTATTTTAACTACAGGGACATACATGAATAGTGAAATTTTAAGAGGACATCATAAATTTGTTGGTGGACCTGATGGCGAGAATGCTTCTGTTGGTTTAAGTGATTCTTTAAGAGAAATGGGTATTAAACTATTTCGTCTTAAAACAGGAACACCTCAAAGAATCGCTAAAGAAAGCATCGATTTTTCAAAAGCTTTAATACAATATGGAAACGTTGAAGATCAAGCTTTTAGTTATGAAACACATTCTTTTAAAAAGATAGAAGATCAAATTCCATGCTGGTTAATTTATACAACTCCTGAAACACACAGAATCATTAATGAGCATTTACTTGAAAGTGCAATGTATGGGGGAATTGTTAAAGGTGTT
>CAMNHN010000046.1 GCA_946539555.1 uncultured Mollicutes bacterium
TTGAAGTTAATGAGAATACAAGAATATCTTTTATCATAAATAAAAGCCTCCTACTTCAATATGTAAAATATAGCACAAAAGAACATTTTATTAAATAACTAGTTGAAATAAATTTCTGTCGAAAATAACTCGTTATTATCGAACCTTAATGAATTAGATTTTGCACCATGTACAAAATAATTCTTATAATTAACTGGCTTAAAGGTATCGCCCTTATCAAACAAGAATTCGTTAGTTGCATTTTCAATTTTCTTTTCATTATTTTCATCAATATAAACATATAAATGTTCATATGAATTTTCATGTTTTGTTTCTTTTGCAATTAATGTAATTTCATTAAAATAATCAAATTTATCATCGATATATTCAAGTCCTAAAA
Source organism: uncultured Mollicutes bacterium (assembly GCA_946539555.1). Lineage (GTDB taxonomy): Bacteria > Bacillota_I > Bacilli_A > RFN20 > CAG-826 > Onthovivens. Next base: position 380 of record CAMNHN010000046.1, read on the forward strand.
TATCAAAAAAGTCGGTTTCTGCACGGTTTTTCTCGCCTTTTGTTGTGTTCGTCACAATATTTTGAAGAAGAGAATTTTTTGATTCAACATATTCATTTGAATAATAGAAACCACATTTTTTTGTATCTCCTGAATCTGTAATTAATAATTGTGGATTGTTAATGTGATAAAGTTTATAACCAGATTTTGTATAAGATTTATTTCCTTCAAGTTTTACTGGATCATACCCGCTAACAAGATCAACATAATTTGCTTTTTCATTAAAATCAAAATATTCAAGTAACATATATTCATTAAAAGGATTAAACAAATATTTATTAGTTGATTTTTCTAATGTAAGTTCATTTTTATCGCTTAAAATTACAACGCAAGCATTGTTTTTCTTTAATTCACCGGCATTAATTGTTGCATTTCCATATACAATATAAGGATTCATCCATCCTAAACTCATTTTAGAATATGCATTATCATCACATACGTTATAATCCATCATATCTAATGCACAAACAGGAGAAATATTAGCATTATAATCGTAATAATCTAATAAGCCGAATAAATGTCCAGTTTCATGAATTAATGTGTGTGGGTCACTTAAAACTTCTCCATATCCTTCATCTAAAAAATCATAACTTGCCCATGAAAAATGTCTTGTTTTTGGTTTTGATTTATTTGGTGTAACATTTACGTTATCGAAAGTATAAGCCCATAAATTTTGATTTTCACTTTTTGAATTTTTAAAATTATGAACATCATAAATTGCATAAACTGCATCAATATATCCATCTTTATTAGAATCAAAATCATTCGTATTTATCGCATTACCATCGATTTTTCCGTTTCTTACTGCTTCATCAATAATTGAAAAAGTTTTAACTTCATCTCTACAACTTCCGCTATTTCCTACTTCATACCAATCAGTTAAAACAAATTCTAAATTAATAAGATTATTACTAGCTCTTTTATAAAATTCTTTAACGCTTAAAAATGGATTTTCACCTTGAAAAGCAGCTTCTATTTTTTCTTCAACAGTTGCTCTATTAACAGAAGAAATAATAATTGGCGAATCTTGAAAATGAATTAAAGGAACTAAAATTTTAACAGTTTTAGATTCTTCTCCTACCATTGGTGAAGGGATATATTTATGTCCATCTAAATAATCATCATTTAATTTTGATCTAGTGTAAGTTAATTTAACATCACTAGGTAAAATTACATCTCCACTTGTCTCTTCACTTTCAGAAATATTAAGTTTTGCCTCATTATGATTGACTACTTTTCTATCATATTTATCAGCATTAAAAAGTCCGCAACTTGTCATTGCGAACATTGTTAATAAAGAAAAAATATTTTTTAAATTAAGTGAAGATACTTTCATGTCTATTTATTATAGAACGCTAAAATATCTTCGTAAACCTTTTGATGATCGTCTTCATTTAAAATTTCATGACGCATATGCTCATAAATTTTACATTCAACATTGAGATCAAATTTCTTATAAAGTTCAAATAATTTTTTGACACCTTTACCAAAATTTCCAACAGGATCATCTTGTCCAGCAATAATGAAAATTGGAATATTTTTGTTGACTTTTGCAAGGTTTTTCTTATTTTGTATGGATGCCATACCATCCATAAATGAACGATAAAAACCATTTGTACAAACATAACCTGAATAAGGATCGGCATCATATTTTAAGACATTGTCTTTGTTATATGAAAGCCATGCATTCAAACTATAATCTTTTTTGTGTGGTTTTGAGTAAGCTCCAACAGCAAGATCATTTAATAAAGTTGCTTTTTTATCTCTATTCTTTTTTGTGACAATCATATGTGATAATGTTTTGCCCATTTTCACTGCACCATTTGGTCCATTACTTCCACAGATAACAAATTTATCAATTGAGTCGCCATATTTTTCAAGATATCCTTGAGTAACAAATGAACCCATTGAATGTGAGAATATATAAACTGGTAATCCAGGATGTTCTTCTCTTAATTTTTTAGAAAATTCTAAAACTGTGTCTTGCATTTTAAAGAAGAAACCATCGACAGGATTTCCAAGTTCGCCGTTTTTTCCTTCCCCTTGTCCATAATGGTCTAAGCAATAAACACTCATTTTATTTGAATTTAAAAATTTAGCAAAATCATCGTATCTTTCACTATGTTCTGCCATACCAGTAATAATAATTACTAATTTTTCTGGATTTTCAATTTCCCAAGAGTTACCAAAAAGAGTATCTCCAAATTGGTTTTTATATGATATTTCTTTCATGAATTTTTACCTCTTTAATATTTTACAATAAATAGGTTTCAAATAGTATTCTAAATATGAAGTCGTAAGTTATAAATTAAATTAATTTTAAGATATTGATAATTTAATTTATTAAATAATCAAAATTCCTTCTTACATCAAGAATACGATAAACAACGACTTTATCATCTTCAATAGAATATAAAGCGAGATAACATTTATTAATAAGAATTTTCCTTACTGTATATGGAAAGGATTTAGGCATCTCAAAAATTGGATTTCTTTCAGGAAAAGTGTTTAAAGACTCTAAAGAGAAATATATATCATTAGTTAATTTAATTGCCTCCTCTTTCGATGCATTTAAAACAAAACTTACGCATTCAGCAAGATCGCTTTGTGCCTTAGAAGTGATGATTATTTCGAATTCTTTCATATTTATTCACCATCAATCATCTTATTTACTAATAGCTTAGATTCTTTTAGTTTATAGTCTTTTTCTCCAGATAATCTTGAGGCAAATGCTTCCAAAACAAATTGCTGGGCTCGCAACTCTTGCTCTTTTTTTTCAAAAGAGGCAATATCCATTACAACTAATTCTCCTTGGCCGTTTTTTGTAAGATAAATCGGCTGACCGGTTTCTTTACACTTCTCAACAACGTCATTATATTTTAATCGTATATCTGCTGATGCCATTATAATCATAAAGTATCCTCCATATTAAAATTTTATCAAAATAATTATAAAATATTATTATCAAACCAATAATTAACTTTAACCTTAATTATTTCATTTAATTATTTAATGATATTAATTAAAATTATTCTACAATGGAAAAATGTATTTTTGTTATAGACTTGAAGGCGTTTTATGCCTCATTTGAATGTATAGAAAGAGGGCTTGATCCTTTTACTACTCCTCTTGCTGTTACTGATACTGAGCGAAAAGAAGCTACCATTGTTTTAAGCGTTTCCCCATATTTAAAGGCACTTGGAGTCCCATCACGTTGTAGAAGGCGTGATCTTCCAAAAAACATTCCGAACATGATTTTAGCTAAACCACAAATGGAAAAATATGTCAAAGCAAGTGCCAAGGTTGTTTCGATATTTTTAGATTTTGTAGGAATTGATGATATACATACTTATTCAATTGATGAATCGTTCTTAAATATTGCACCATATTTAAAACTATATAAATGCACTCCTTATGAACTTGCAAAGCGAATTTTAACAAAAATTAAAAAAGAAACAGGATTAACGGCAACGTGTGGCATTGGTCCAAATATGTTTTTAGCAAAAATGGCAGATGATCGAGGAGCAAAAAATAAAGCACCAGACTTTATTGATATTTGGGATTATGATGATGTTCCTACTAAGCTTTGGCCTATTAGACCACTTAATAAAGTTTGGGGAATTGCTGCTGGATTTGAAAAGCGCCTTAATATGTTAGGTTTAAATTCAGTTTACGATATTGCTCATTTTCCTAAAGAAATCTTAGTAAAAGAATTTGGAGTGCTCGGTGAAGATTTATATGAACACGCAAATGGTAGAGATGATGCAGATATTCGTGAAAAATATCAACCTACAAGTACCAATCTTTCTCAAGGCCAAGTATTGATGAGAGACTATAAATTTGAAGAAGCGAAAATAATATTAAAAGAAATGAATGATGAATTATGTATTAGGCTAAGAACGCACCACGTTAAAGCTGGAACTGTTCATCTATTTGTAAGATATTCTCTTGCAGCTCATAATGGAGAAGGATTTGCACATCAAATGAAATTGACAATACCTACCGACTTAAATAGTGATTTATACGCATCCCTTCTTTATTTATATAATATATATTGTGATCGAAATGCACTTATTAGAGGAATAAACGTAAGTTTTGGTAATTTAACATCAAGTAAAAATAAACAACTCTCACTATTTGAAGATTATGAAGCCCAGCACAAAGAAGAAACATTATTTACTGCTCTTGATGATCTTCAAAATAAATATGGTAAAAATTCCGTTTTAAGAGCTGACTCTTTAACAAAAGATTCCACGATTAAAGAACGTCATAATCAAATTGGTGGACATAGAAAATAGAGACTTCGAACTGAAGTCTCTATTTATTTAACTTTTTCAATTGATAAATCTTTATTAATTTTCAAATTATAAACATCATCTGTTGTATAAAAGACGCTTGAAGTTTTCCTTACAACAAAACTAAACGTTCCTTCTTCAATTGGAAAAAAGAAATAGCGAATATCAAAAGGAGCAATCATTTTAGGATTATCAAAAATAATACTTCCATCAATAAATTTATAAACATTGCTTTCTTCTCTTTCCAAGGAAAGATTAAAATCAATTTTACCTAACGATTTAAATCTATATTCATAAGCCTTGTAAGTTCCATTTAAAAGGTGATTTAAAATATTAGCTACATTATTTAAAAACTGATTTTGTTTATCATTATTTGAAGAACTTTGAAAAAGAGAAATCATTTCTCCATCATCAAAAAATAAATTAAAAAATAATTTTGAATTTGATTTTTCATTATTATTTTTTAAATCAAATAAATTAATACTTTCTTCAATATATTCTTTAAGAAATAGAAAATATAGCCTTTTTAGAGGCTTTTTTGAAAATTTGCTTGAATAAATTAAATATTTATCAACACCTTTTCTTTCAAATATGGTTTTTTTACCATATTGATTTAATTCAATTTTCAATAAATTTTTTGACATTTCTTTTTCCTCAAATCTTGTTAATATTTTAAATTATATTTTAATAATGACAAAGAAAAATAATAAATAAATGAACACTTTCTAACTTGTCTCAAGTTTTATAAATTCACTCCCATTAATTTAACTAATTAAATTATTTATGATAATTGAAAGTATAGAACACAAAATTTAACTAGTAAAGTCTCTTGAAAATTTAAACTAGATAAAATTTCAAATGATAAATGTAAATAATAAAAAACGCCAATATTGGCGCTAATAAAGTTTCTTAATCTATTGAAACTTTTTTCCTAGTTGATGTTATTACTACTGTTAACATCGTAGTAAGTAACGTAACTATCGATAAAATTGAGTATCCCATTTTCATTTCTGTTTGGTCTATCTTTTAAGGAGTTACGTTTACTTACTCTTTTAAACAATCTGTTTAAAATCATAAATTAACCTCCTGTGTTCTCAAAAAGGTCGGGTTTCCTTTTTGAAGTTAATAATTATTTACCTAATAACAATTTAAATCAAGTAGAAAATTTAATGAAAACGGTTACATTTTTAAATAAATTAAAAAAGCTAGTTTGATTTTCATTCAAACCTAGCTTTTATATATAAAATTTATAGTTATTTTCTAACTACACCAGTTCTAATAGCTGCTTCTTTTACTTTTTGAGCAACGATTTCATGAGCTTTTTTATCAAAAGCAAGTGGCAAAATGTAATCTGGAGTTAATTCTTCATCTTTTACACAACTTGCAATACCAATTGAAGCGGCTTTTTTCATTTCTAGATTAACTTTTGTTGCTTTTGCATCAATTGCTCCTCTAAATAATCCAGGGAATACTAAGACATTATTAATTTGATTTGCATATTGACTTGAACCTGTTCCTACAATGAATGCACCTGCTTCTTTTGCTTCTTCAGGAAGAATTTCAGGGACTGGGTTAGCACATGTAAATAAAATTGGTTTTTCAGCCATTGAGCGAACCATATCTTTATTGACGCAACCTGCAACTGAAACTCCAACAAATACATCTGCACCTTTCATTGCATCGGCAAGTTTGCCTTGCAAATGATCTCTATTTGTTACTTTTGCAAGTTCCGCTTTTTCACTATTTAATCTAGGATCACCTTCACAAATAATGCCTTTACTATCGCAAATAATTAAACTTCTAACACCAAATTCCATTAATAATTTAGCAATAGCAATTCCTGCTGCTCCAGCTCCATTAATTACAACTTTAATTTCTTCAATTTTCTTATTGGCAAGTTTTAAAGCGTTTAAAAGTGCTGCAGCTGTAACAATAGCTGTTCCATGTTGATCATCATGAAAAACAGGAATATCGAGTTCTTCTTGTAATCTTCTTTCAATTTCAAAACAGCGTGGAGCTGAAATATCTTCTAAATTGATTCCGCCAAAACTACCAGAAATTAATTTAATTGTTCTAATAATTTCTTCTGTATCTTTTGATTTTATACAAATCGGGAAAGCATCAACATTACCAAACGCTTTAAAAAGAGCACACTTTCCTTCCATAACTGGCATACCAGCTTCTGGGCCAATATCACCTAACCCTAAAACCGCTGTACCATCAGTAATAACTGGAACTGTATTCCAACGTCTTGTTAAATCAAATGATTTATTTACATCTTCATGAATTGCCATGCATGGCTCAGCAACTCCTGGGGTATAAGCAAGCATTAAATCTTCTTTTGAACCAACTGGAACTCTTGTTACAGTTTCTATTTTGCCCTTCCATTCATAATGTTTTTGAAGGGACTTTTCACGAATTTTATCCATATTTTC
>CAMNHN010000047.1 GCA_946539555.1 uncultured Mollicutes bacterium
GATAATAGTAATCAAAAAATATTAATTACTAACGATGTTATTGATTATTCAACATCAACCGTTAGACATATAAAATTAGAAGATTTCTTAATGATGGAGGAGTTATAAATTGATGCAACAGCAAGCATGATAAGAAATTTAACGTTTGAATGAATTTTATTTTTAACTTAAATTGCTAATAATATCTTTAATACAAATAGTTAATTCAGTAACTACTTTTTTAAAATTATGTGTATACCAAGGATCTTCTATCTCTTTTATACCTTGAGTAAATTTATATATTGGTAATATTTTTGGACTTGAAGGAAACATCCTATTTAAATAATGTAAGTTACTATTATCCATATAGAAAATATAATCAGCTTTTTTAAAATCATCTAATGTGATTTGTTTTGCAAAGTGTTTAGAAAATTCAATATGTGCTTTTAAGAGCTCTTCTTTCATAGGAGGATAAATATCATTTCCTATTTCCTCTCTAGATACTGCTCTAGAAGTAATATCAAAATCTTCTGTAAGACTTTTCATAATATATTCTGCAGCAACAGAACGACAAATATTTCCATGACAAACAAAAATAATTTTTTTCATATTTAAATCATAATAAAAAGGATTAAGTAAAGATAGAATAAAGTTATATCAAATTTTTGAATTTTAAGATCATTATAGTTGAATAAAATATTTTTAAATTTATAATTATCATATACCTACTAGGTAAATAGGAGATTAGATATGAAAGTATATAAACATATTGATGAATTGATTGGTAAAACACCTCTTGTAGAATTAACTAATATAGAAAAAGAATTTAATCTTGAAGCTACAATTTATGCTAAAGTTGAGTTCTTTAATCCAGCCGGTTCTGTTAAAGATAGAATCGCACTTGCTATGATTAATGATCTTGAAGAACGCGGGATATTAAAACCTGGAGCAACAATCATTGAACCTACATCTGGAAATACTGGTATAGGTTTGAGTTCGGTTGCAGCAGCTCGTGGATATAGAGCAATTATTGTTATGCCTGAAACAATGTCAATTGAAAGACGTAAATTGATGAAAGCTTATGGAGCGGAGATAGTTTTAAGCGAAGGCGCAAAAGGAATGAAAGGAGCTATTGCAAAAGCTAATGAGCTTAACAAAGAAATACCTAATTCAATAATTCCAGGCCAATTTGATAATCCTGTTAACCCATTTACTCATAAAGTAACAACTGGTCCAGAAATTTTTGAAGATTTAGATGGAAAGGTTGATATTTTTGTTGCTGGAGTAGGAACTGGTGGCACAATTAGTGGTGTAGGAAAATATCTAAAATCAAAAGTTCCAAGTGTTAAAGTTGTAGCAGTTGAACCAGCAAGTTCGCCAGTTCTATCAAAAGGAGTAGCAGGTCCACATAAGATTCAAGGAATTGGAGCAGGCTTTATTCCTAATACTTTAGATACTTCAATTTATGATGAAGTAATAACGGTAGAAAATGAAGATGCGTTTAAATATGGTAGACTTATCGGTAAAAAAGAAGGTTTCTTAGTTGGAATTTCTTCTGGAGCTGCAACATGTGCTGCCATTGAACTTGCAAAACGTCCAGAAAATAAAGGTAAGAATATTGTTGTATTACTTCCAGACACAGGAGAAAGATATCTTTCAACTGCGCTTTTTGAGGAATAAAAATGTATAACAAAATTTTAACTATTCAAGATATTTCTTGCGTTGGTCAATGTTCACTTACAGTTGCTTTACCAATTCTTTCAGCTGCTAGAAATGAAGTAGTAATTTTACCATCTGCATTGCTTTCGACTCATACAATGGGATTCAAAAATTTTACATGTTTAGATTTAACAAATGAGATGGAAAAAATAATCAATCATCGGAAAGAAGAACACATAAAGTTTGATGCTTTATATACTGGTTATTTAGGAAACGACGGGCAAGTAGAAGCAGCAATAAAAACACTCCCATTGTTAAAAGACAACGCAATTAAAATTATAGATCCAGCTATGGCTGATTTTGGTGTTTTGTATCCCGCATTTGATTCTGATTATGTAGAAAAAATCAAAAAACTATGCTTAATTGGCGATGTTATTTTGCCAAACATCACAGAAGCTTGTTTTTTAACAGGAACAAAATATCAAGAAAAACATGATGAAAATTACATAATGTCTTTATTAAAATCTTTAAGAAATATAGGTTTTAAAAAGATTGTTCTTAAAGGTGCAAATATAACGAATAATAAAATAAGAATGTATATTTATGATAAAGATATCACTTATTATGAACATGAGAAAATAGAGAAAACTTTTCATGGAACAGGTGATGTTTTTGCTTCATCTTTTGTTGCTAAATATTTAGAAACAAATGATCTTTATGAATCAACAAAATTTGCTGGTGACTTCACACTAAAAGCAATAAAAGAGACGCTTGATGATCCAAATCACTGGTACGGAGTCAAATTTGAAAAGTGTTTATCACTTTTAAACGAAGGAAAATAATTATGATTTCATCAAAAGCAAAAAATGCAATAAAAGTTTTAGTTTATTTAACTGAAAAAAGAAGTAGTGATTTCATTTCGCTAAAAGATATTAGTGATAATAATGACATATCACTTAAATATTTAGAACAAATAATGCCTAAATTAACTAAAGCAAAATATGTTGATGCAAAACTTGGAAAGTCAGGTGGATATCGATTAAATAAAGACCCACAAGATATTAAAATTTGGGATCTTTTACTTCTTTATGAAGAAGATATTTATATTGTTAGCGAATTAAAAAACGAGAATGAAAATTCAAGTTATAATAAAACATTAAAAATGTGGAAAGATTTTTATTTAAAAGAAAAAGAATATTTTTCAAACATTTCTATTTCTGATTTATCTCAAAATGAATATGTTTTGGATTTTGTAATTTAATAATAAAAGGTGTCAAGTAATTTTACTTGACACTAATTTTTTTAAAAATATTGAGGTTTTGCAAGGTTATTGAATAAAAACTACTAAATTTAAATTAATTTTTTAATAATTTTCTTTAATATAACTTTCTGCATCACTAGTATAATAAGCAAATAATTCATCGATTTCACTATCGAGATTTTCGCTGTTTAAACAATCTTTTAAAAGTAAGCCAACATTTGTTCTAACATTGGATGAGCCTCTAAATACAGGTGTATTAAATGTGTAATCCCTTACTTCAGAGATTTTATTTAAATTGGATGCAGTAGCAAGTTTTAATAAATTAGATTTATCTGTGATGCTTTTAGCTGCATTATATTCTTCGGTTTTATAAGAGCTATTTCTAACACCCATGTAACCTGTTTGTAATGCCCAAGAAGATGAATTTTTTTCATTTGTTAAATGTTTCCAAAGTAAGAATGAAGCAAGTGATCTATTGTCATCATAATGATCCAAAATACATAATGATGGACCTTGATTTATAGCTAAATAATCGTGATTTTCTGCATGAGGAATTTTAGCAGCACCAATTCTAAAAGGATTCACTTCGTTATAGTTATATGCCAATCCTGCGGTTGAAGATATAGTAAATAAAGCTTTTTTATCGGTAAACATATAAGAAACGTAATTTCCGCTGTTGCTGCCTCTTGTAAGAAGATATTTATTATCTTTAGCTGTTTTTAAAGTTTTCATTAAATTCTTCATATTAGGATTATTGAACTCAATGACACCTTTTAAAGTACTATCCAAAGATGTATATCCATATCCGTATTGCTTAGCAAGTGTGATAAAAAAGTTCTCATCACTATCGTAAGTAAATATAGCGCTTGTATCTGAATCAACATAAATTTTATGACTTGAATCTTGGGCATCATTATATGCTTTTAAAGCTGGGCAAAGTTTATTAAACAATTCTTCCCAAGTTAAATTATCTAAATAGTTTACATCTAATGCTTTTCCTTCATTAATTGAATTATCAACAGAAGATAAATCCAAACCTTCTAAAACATCTGCATTGTAATATAAAAGTTCAGTCGATTTACAAAATGGTAAAGAATATGTTCCATCTTTATGGTAGTTTCTTCCTTCTTGAATAAATGATGTGATGTAATCAGATCTTTCTTCCTCAGCTAATCCATAATCCTTATTATTTATATAAGGATCAAGATTAATTGCTTTTTCTTGAGCAATATATTTAATAACATTATCAGGATAGCATTGGACTAAATCTGGATAATCTTCTTTAAAAAATCCAGCAACAACATATTTTTCAAGCATATTATAATTTCCACTACCAAGTGGATTATAGATGTTTACCTTAACATTAGGCTCTTCAGATTCAAAAGATTGAATCATATTAACAAGTTCGTCATGATATCCTGAATCTGACATACTTAAAAAGTTAATGGTAGTTTTTTCTTTAATAATGCAGTTAGAATCGTTATTATTCTCACCATTATCGTTATTATTTTGCTCAGTATTGCAACTTGTTAATAACAAAGGAATTAATAGAAATATACATTTATTTGCTTTCATATAAAATGATTTTATCATTTTGCACTTAATTTTGATAGAATATAAATAATTAAATTATGAAAAAGAAATTACGTTTTTCAATTAGGACTAAATTAATGATACTTAGTTCCATTACAATAGCTGTTGCTGTTACAAGTTTGGCTATCTTTTTATCTATTTCTTTTGAAACAAGTACATATGAAAGTGCTGCTCAAACTTTAGAAAATACGACATCAAACGCATTTTTAGCTCTTGAAAATTCTATTAGTAGTGTTGAAACATCAATGAACTTACTTGCAAATCAAATTGGCTATAATGTTGATTTTGCTAATACAATTACAACTGCAAGTACTGATGCCGAATCTTATAAAACTTTAATTGATTCACTTCAAGGAAAAGATAAATCAGGAGATGGATCAACAATAATTGGCGCAATGGATTATTTAATCGTATCTGATCCTGATATTGAAACTGCTACAATGTATTCTCAATATGTAGAAGAAGATATACTAGGAAGATTAAAACCTGTTGCTCATAGTAAAATCACATTTACGACAGAAAGATTTGAAGAACTTAAAAAACATCCAGGAAAATCCATATGGTATTTTACCGAAGATACATCTGGTGAACATTTATATGTTTGGAAAGCGTTAGTCAATTATGGTGTTAGAGATAATTATGACATGGAAGTAGTAGGATATATTGAATATGAATTCAATAGATCTTCATTTTTAACATGCATTACTGATACTCAATATTCTAACGAAGGAATGGCACTTTTTGATGATAAGGGTAATAATGTTATCAATTTAATAAGTGGTGATAAAGAAGTAGATGATGCATTTTTAACTGATTATAAATCTTTTAATTATGGCATCATAAAAAAGAGCAATTATACTGCAACAAAAAATGATATCTCATCAAAACAACGGACTTATTTTACATATATTAACCATAAAGTTTTAGCTGAAATGAGATTGAAAAACGCGATAACCACCATAATTATTATTGCTGTTACAGTTATTGCTGCTTCACTTGTTTCATTCTTACTTTCAGCAGGAGAAATTAGACGTATTAAAGAAACATCTAAGGCTGCTTTAGCAATAAGTGAAGGAGATTATAGTGTAAGAGTTACACCAAAAGGAAACGATGAATTAACTGATCAAACAAATGCTATTAATTTAATGGCAAGTAATATTGAAAATTTAATTTCTAAACTTAAAGATTTAAATAAAGCTCTTGTTTTACAATCAGATTCTTTAACTGAAAATTTTGCTACAGTTGTCTCAAATAAATCTGGTGAATCTGGTTATCACGTTAGACGTGTTGCTACATATAGTGAAATATTAGCTAGAACTTTAGGATTTAGTGAAGACAAAGTTCATACAATTAAAGTTGCTGCTACACTTCATGACGTAGGGAAAATTATGATTGCTGATTCAGTCTTACATAAGCCAGGAAGGTTTACCGATGAGGAAAGATTGATTATGCAACATCACGTTGATTATGGTGCTCAAATTTTGGCTGATGTTCCAGGTGAAATCATGGAAACTGGAGCAAAAATTGCTTTATATCATCACGAAAGATGGGATGGTAAAGGATATGTTTACCACCTTAAAGGAGATGAAATTCCTATTGAAGCTCAAATTACTTCTGTAGCTGATGTTTTTGATGCTCTTATTTCTAGACGTTGCTATAAAGAACCTTGGGATATTAGTCAAGCTTATGATGAAATTGTAAACAATAGTGGAACTCAATTTTCTCCACGAGTTGTTGATGCTTTTATTAAATCTTATGAAGAAATTAAAGCTGTTGCTTTAATGTATTTACAAAAAGAAAAAGAAGAAGAAGCTAAAACAAGCGAATAAATTAAAAATCTTGCAGTTTTGCAAGGTTTTTATTTAAAATCACATAATTTAAAATTTGATATTGAATATAAAAAATAAAACCTTAAAAGCAAACGGGTGGTAACAATTATGATTTAATCGTTACTTTTTTA
>CAMNHN010000048.1 GCA_946539555.1 uncultured Mollicutes bacterium
GTGAATTAAAACATGGAACAATTTCTTTGATTGAAGATGGAACTCTTGTTATTGGAGTTTTAACTCAAAATGAAATTTTAGAAAAAACTTTATCAAATCTTGTTGAATGTAAAGCAAGAGGAGCTTATTTAATGGGAGTTACAACTTATGGAAATTATCAAGCAGAAGATACACTTGATTTTGTAAGTTATGTCCCACAAATTGATGAACATTTTGCTGCATCACTTGCAATCATTCCTTTACAACTTTTAAGTTATTACGTTTCAGCTGCTAAAGGATTTGATGTTGATAAACCAAGAAATTTAGCTAAGAGTGTCACGGTAGAATAGTATGAGTAAAGAAAAATTATTTAATTATATTGTCGTTCCTTTTGTTGATGTAGTTTTCTTCTTCCTTATCATTCTTTTTTCAAATTTATTACTTGAAGAATTTACCTGGGCAAACTTAGGAAAAACATTCTATTTTGGAATTGCTCTTATTTCAGTTTTTAAAGTTCTTTTCCATATGGCTCTTGGAACTTATAGAATGTTATGGAGATATTCAACAAGAAAAAATAATATGAAGGTGGCTGTTTTTACCTTCATGATCGATGCTTGCTTATTTGCAGTTTCATTTACGCCTTTCTTTGATGAAAAGATTCAATTTACATATTTAGTAGCTATTATTTCTACTGGATTTGATGTTGTTTATCTTCTTGGTTCAAGACTTTTAATGTGGTTAGTTTATGACAGATATTACAACCTTAAAATGAGAGGTGTTGAAGCAAATAAAAATCAAGAAAGAACTTTAATTGTTGGAGCAGGTGATGCTGGTTCAATGATTTTAAGAGAAATTGGTGAAGATAAATCTCTTCAATATAAAGTTGTTGGTTTTATTGATGATTCTAATGAAAAAATCGGTAGAGAGCTTAATGGTGTAAGAGTTTATGGACCAATTGAAAATATAAATAAGATTATTAAAGAAAGAAATGCAAAACATGTAATTGTTGCAATGCCTTCAGCCGGTAGAGAAAAAATTAAAGATATTTTAAATAATATTAATTATAAGGATATAGAAGTTGAAATTGCTCCTAATAAAGAAAAATACCTTAAAAAAGATTTATTTAGTGGCATTAAAAAGGTTGATATTGCAGATTTACTTGGAAGAGAACAAGTAGAGCTTGATAAAGATAAATTAAATGATTTTATTAATAATAAGACTGTTTTAGTTACTGGTGGAGGTGGCTCTATTGGTTCAGAAATTGTTAGACAAGTTTTAGAATACCATCCTCACCTTGTTATTATTTTTGATATTTATGAAAATACAACTTATGAACTCAAAACTGAACTTGATATGAAGTATAGAAATGTTGAAGATAAACCTCATTATATTGCTTTAATTGGTTCAGTTAGAGATGAAGCTAGATTAGAAGAAGTATTTTCAACTTATAAACCTGATATCGTATTCCATGCAGCTGCTCATAAACACGTTCCATTAATGGAAGATTCCCCATTTGAAACGATTAAAAATAACATTAAAGGTACATATAATGTTGCCAAAATGGCTGATAAATATGAAGCAACTAAGATGGTTTTAATTTCAACTGATAAAGCTGTTAGACCTACAAACGTCATGGGTGCTTCAAAGAGATTTTGTGAAATGGTAGTTGAAGCGTGGAATGCAAAAAGCGAACACACAAAATATTCAATGGTCAGATTTGGCAATGTCTTAGGAAGCCATGGCTCAGTAATTCCTTTATTTAAAAAGCAAATTAAAAATGGAGGACCAGTTACCGTTACAAGTGAAAAAATTACTCGTTTCTTTATGACAATTCCTGAAGCATGTGGACTTGTTATTGAATCTGGAGCGTATGCAAATGGTGGAGAAAAATTCATCCTTGATATGGGTGAACCAGTTAAGATTATTGATCTAGCTAAAAACTTAATCAAACTTTCAGGACTTGAGCTTGGAAAAGACATTGATATTGAAATTACTGGTTTAAGACCTGGTGAAAAATTATATGAAGAATTGCTTTTAGAAACAGCAAATGCAAACAAAACAGAAAATGAAAAAATATTTGTCGAATATTCTGATCATCCATTCAACTTAGAGCAAATTGATAAAATTATTGCCCATCTAGAAAGTATTGGTCATGACAACAAAGCAATGCTAAATTACCTAAAAGAAATCGAAATAATTAAAACAAAAGACTGATTAAATTTTATAAATTTAACTCGAAAACCCTGCAAAAATCATATATTTTGTAAATTTAAATATTGATTTTCGAATTTGGATTTCGGGTTTTTTATTTAAAAAACAGAAATAAATTAGTATAGAAGAAATATTTTTAAATGTTTAAGCGACAATATATAATAAATAATATGAAAGTTATTTGTATAGGAGCTGGAGCAGCAGGACTATTTTATTCACTTAATGCGTCTAAAAGAGGTGCTGAAGTGATTCTTTTAGAATCTAATTTTAAAGCTGGAAAGAAATTAGCAATCACTGGTAAAGGAAGATGTAATATAACAAACAATAAACCAGTAAATGAATTTATAAATCATGTTGTAAGAAATCCTAAATTTTTATATTCATCCTTAAATCAATTTACTCCTCAAGACACTATGGAATTTTTTGAAAGTCATGGTTGTCCTTTAAAAGTAGAAAGAGGAGACCGTGTTTTTCCTCAATCAGATAAAGCTCAAAGTATTATAAATACATTAGTTAATGAAGCTAAAAAAGCTGGAGTAATTTTTAAATACAATGAGAAAGTTATAAGCTGCTATAAAGATCAAAATGAATTTGTAGTTAAGACTAAAGATAATGTTTATAAAAGTGATTTACTTGTTATAGCAACAGGTGGAAAATCATATCCATTAACTGGAAGTTTAGGTGATGGATATAAATTTGCTAAAAATTTTGGGCATAAAATTATTGATTTAAAACCAGCACTTTGTCCTATAAAAATTAAAGAAAGAATTCATAAAGAAATGATTGGTTTTACACTTAAAAATGTCGAAATCCTTGCAAAAACCCAATATTTTTCTAGAAAAGTCTTTGGTGATTTAGAATTTTTACCTGGAGAAATCACAGGACCAATTACTTTAACTTTATCTTCTTTAATTAATAGATTTGATGAAGTCGAACTTGTTTTAGATTTTAAACCAGCCTTAGATAATGAAAAACTTAGTAATAGAATTTTGCGAGAAATTGAAAAAACTCCTAATGAAGATGTTAAGCATCTTTTATCAACTTTGCTTCCAAAAGAAATGAGAGAATTCTTTATTGAAAATACAAATTTTGATGTTGATAAAAAGTTAAATTCTTTCTCTAAAAAAGAAAGATTAGAATTAATAGATTCTTTAAAACATTTCCATCTCACATTTGATGGACTTGAAGATATTGAAAAAGCAGTTGTTACAAGTGGTGGTGTTGATGTTAATGAATTAAATCAAAAAACATTAGAATCTAAACTTGTTCCTGGATTATATTTTATTGGTGAAATTATTGATGTTGATGCATTTACTGGTGGATATAGTCTTCAAATCGCTCTTTCAACAGCTTATGCAGCTGCTTGTAATATAAAATTGATATATGACAAATAAAAATTTTGGGAGTTTTTTTTAAAAAGAAAAGAGAAGAACTAAACCTTTCTCAAAGCTTTATTGCAGAAAAACTTGGCTACAATAAGCAAGTAATTCATAACTGGGAACATAATTAGCGCTAAGCGAAGAAGTAGAGCTATTAAGTAATGTTTCTTTATATCAATATAGTGAAGTTAAAAAAGCAAATTCTTGGCATTTTGATGAGTTAAATTTCCATACTTTGAAATATTGATTTATGGGATATATCACATAAAAACATTTATTTGATTATAAATATTTATATTTTTTTAAAAGCTGGATGAAATCTGTTTCACCTTTTTTAATTTGTAATTTTATTACTTGAATAAAAAAAAGAAACAGTGATTTTTCAAATTCATAGTGAATATAAGTGTGCAAAATCACAAAAAAATTCACTAGAATATGCAAAAAGTCAAATTCTAGTGAATAAAAGTGTGCAAAATCACAAAAAAATTCACTTGAATTATTGAAATAATATTTATAAAAAGATTATAAATATATTGTATTTGTTTTAAAGTGGAGGTCTAATATGTACATTCGTAAAAAATATTTAAATAAATTGATTTCTAAAAAACGGAATGGGATGGTAAAGATCATTACAGGTATTAGAAGATGTGGAAAATCTGTTTTACTATTCAATCTTTTTTATGACCATTTACTTGAAGAAGGTGTAAGCGATGAAAACATCATTAAAATTAAGCTTGATGAACGTATTAATATAAAACTGAGAAATCCAAACACTTTATGCGAATATGTGAAAGAATACATATATAGTAAAAAAGAAAAATTTTATCTATTTATTGATGAAATTCAAATGATTGAATATATAAATGTAGAAGGTGTTAATTCTAAAATCGGAATTTATGAAGTTCTAAATGAATTAAATAGTTATGAAAACCTTGATGTTTATGTTACAGAATCAAATTCTAAGATGCTTTCAAGTGACATAGCAACCGAATTTAGAGGTAGAGGAGATGTGGTTATGGTACACCCTCTTTCTTATGAAGAGTTCTTTGAAGCTTATAAAGGTGATAAGCAAAATGCCTGGAATCAATATACTATGTTTGGAGGTATGCCTTATCTTTTGAATTTGACTAGTGAAGAAGAAAAAAGCGAATATTTAAAAAGACTATTAGAAAAAGTGTATATCAGTGATGTAATTGAAAGAAATGGTGTTAAAAAAGATTCTTTAGTTTTAGGAGAGATTTTAGATATTTTAGCTTCATCGGTCGGTTCTTTGACAAGTCCTACAAAACTATCGAATACTTATAAATCAAAAACAAAACAAAATATTTCAACTAACACTATTTTTAGATATATAAATTATTTTGAAGACTCGTTCTTAATTAGAAAAGCAAGAAGATTTGTAATTAACGGAAAAGGTTATATTGATTCTCCTGCAAAATATTATTTTGAAGATATAGGTTTGCGAAATGCTCGACTTGATTTTAAAGAACAAGACTTAACTCATATAATGGAAAGTGTTATTTATAATGAACTTATTATACGTGGATTTAATGTTGATATTGGGATTATTGAGCATTTTTATAATAATGCAGAAGGGAAAAGGGAAAGAACTTTTTTAGAAATCGATTTTATCTGTAACAAAGGGTTTAATAGATTTTATATTCAATCAGCTTATGCTATTCCTGATGCCGAAAAAAGAAATCAAGAAATTAGAGGCTTTAAAAAAATACATGACTCATATCAAAAGATAGTAGTTGTAAGAGAAGATATAATTCCGTGGAGAGATGAGAATGGAATTCTATATATAGGAATCGAAAAATTTTTACTTGATAGCTCTCTTGTTAACTGAACAGTCAAGTTTTGCTAATCACAGAATTAAATTAGTAATTTTTTAAAACTGCAGATTTTAATGTAATTATTCAGGAACTAAATATAATCAAAACTGCTTTGGCTAATTGAAATTTAAAATGCACTTTATAATTTAAAAAGGCGAAAAATAAATTCAATTTATACTCTTTCATCAAATTGCTAATATATTAACAATATTTTCTAAAACTTAGTTAAAAGTGCTAAAATATTAGCATATGGAAGAAGTAGCATTACAATTTTTAACATATGATGAAAAACAAAAAGAAATCGTTGATCGTTTTGTTAAAATTAGAAAAAGTAGAAAGATAACACAAAAAAGATTATCTGTTATTTCTGGTGTATCATATGCGTCAGTTAGAAGATTTGAAGAAAGTGGAGAAATATCTTTTTCTTCATTAATAAAATTAGCTTTAGCGCTTCGCTTGTATGATGATTTAGATAATCTTTTTAAAATTGAATACGAATATAAATCTATCGAGAAGATAATTCGAGATAATAAAGATTGAATTTAATGTTTTTAACTCATATATTTGAATAATTTCTTAAAAGAAAAATAGAAACCAAGGATTAATAAATATATTGATTTGCTCCAGCAACTACTATATTATGATAGTTAGAGGAGCAAATATGATAAAAACAACAAATGAATTGAAACTAGAATTAACAAATTATTCTAACTTCAATACAAAAATAAATAGATTAGTTAAAGAAGGCAAACTATTTAAAATTAAAAAAGGAATTTATGAAACAAACGATAGTGTCAATCCTTTTTATTTAACTAATATTTTATA
>CAMNHN010000049.1 GCA_946539555.1 uncultured Mollicutes bacterium
CAAGAGTAGATTTAACACTCAAAAAAATAGTAGAAGAATCAACCTTCAACCATAAGGATGCCTATGAGCTTGGATCAAAACTGATAGCTATCGGAGATGCAGAAGAAACCATGGAAATAATTGACAGCAATCCAGTTCTTCAGAAATTGATAAAACAAAATGAAACAGAATGATTCAAGCTATAAATGAACAGCTTGAAAAAGAATTAAAAGATTTATAAGAGGTTACCTGTGGTTGAGGAAATTCAGAAAAACTCATTTTTTTAGAACTTCGCAAACAAAGGTAGTTAATATGTAATAATGCAAGAATCATTAGAAACATTAGAGTTATAAAAAATTATAATTTGTCAGAAGTTTCACTAATATTTAACGAATTCAAAATAGTATTGAAATGTGATGATGTGAATTGTAAAAGAACATGAATTTGTGTAACTGACAATATTTTTTACATGATATACATATTGTTAGGATAGTTTAAGTAATAATTCATAAATGAGATGTGATTCATTAAATAGGTCTTTCAGAAATATTATTTTTTGGAATTTTTATGTCATGTTACTATTTTATACTACTTTAAACATAATCTAAACCATGCCTATTTACAATATCGAAGAAAACAATTTATCATTAATCAAAAAAGTTGATTTTAATAATGAGCGAGAACTTCAAAGACTAACTGAAAATAACTTGGAAGAACTGTTCAATTTGAAATTTATTGCTACTGAGTTTCAAGTGGATAATTTACGAATTGATACATTAGCATATGATGGAGAAACCAATTCTTTTGTTATTATCGAGTATAAAAATGTTAAAAATTATAGTGTTATAGATCAGGGTTATAGCTATCTTTCATTATTATTAAACAACAAAGCGGAGTTTGTTTTAAAATTCAATCAGGTTTTCAATAAAAACAAAGGTAAAGAAGACTTTGATTTTACCCAAACTCGTGTAATGTTCATATCACCATCATATACTACTTATCAGCTAAAATCTGTTGAATTTTCAGATATTGCTTTTGAATTGTGGAAAGTTTCTAAATTTTCTAATGGTACTGTTTTATTTGATAAAGTAAATAATACAAATACTACTGCTTCTATTAAACAAGTTACTAATTCTGATAAAAATAAACAGAAAGTAAACAAAGAAATTAAAAAATACACTGAAGAAGATACATTGAAAGGAAAATCTGATGATATTATTTCCTTGTATGAAAATTTAAAAGAATATATTTCATCTCAATATGATGATATTGAAATAGTGCATTTGAAATATTATTTGGTTTTTAAGGTTAACAATAAGATTATTGCTTCTTTAAGTGTTTTAGCAAAATCATTAAAGACATGGATTAATTTAAAAGATAGTGATATTTCAGATCCAGATAATAGAATTAGAAATGTTTCTAATATTGGTCATCATGGTGTTGGTGACTATGAATTAAGTATAACTTCTGGTGATGATTTTTATTACTTTAACAGACTATTTAAACAATCTTATGATGAAAAACTGTAGTAGGTGTGTAAATGACAAACATGTGGATGGTACGTGCAGGTTCAAATTCATTTTTAATAAATGATTTCAAACAAAACAATTTAGTAGCTATCGGATGGAATTTAGGCGATTTAACAAATAAATCAGGTGATGAGATTTATGAGTTATTCAGAAAAAAATATAGAAATACACGCTCTGCTATGCAAGTTATCAGATTTGTATATGATATTAAAATAGGTGATTATGTAGTTTCATATTATAAGGAAAATCGTTCATATTTATTAGGTAAAGTTACTTCTGATTATTATCATGCAGATAAAATATCAAAAGTTGATGAAGCTAATGATAATTATTGGGATATTCATGATGTTGAGTGGCTGTGTGAAATTCCAAAAGAATCCTTTAAAAAATCAACTCAAGGCACTTTAGGTACTCAAACAACTGTTTTTCATATAAATGATGATGCCAAAAATGATATTTTAAATGTTTCAAATGTGTATTTGAAAACTGGAATAAATAAAATTCAAACATTAACATTATCAAATCAGGATCCTGATTGTTTAACGTATAATCAAACTGTTGATTTTTTATCAAATGTATTGATAAATGAGAGAAATTGTCATTTTCATTATGATAGAAGAAGACCAGTTTATTTTGTTAAAAATACGTTAATATTATTCAAATATGAAGGTAAATTAATAGCAGAGGGAATTTTCATTGATGAATTCAGAATACCTGAAAGTGTAAATGGTGTTAATTATAGTGGATATTATCTTGTTGATAAAGATTCTATTGAAATATTTAAAAAACCAATAGGTTTAAATGATATTCAAAGATATGTTAATGAAGTTATAAGTTTAAATAGAGATCAAATAATTGACATTAAATATTTAGAAAATATTAATCAGATGATTAAAGATTTTAGTGGTGAAAATCCAATGGTTAATCAATATGACAGTTCAGCTAGAATTATTAGAAATTACTTAGATGAAAATAATTTAGGAGATTTAGAACAAGAAGATTTAAAAATTGTTTTTGAAAAATTTAGAAGGTTATTTGGTCCTGAAGTTTTAGAAAAATTAGAGGCCATTGATATAATTAACAAAATATTCCTGCATGATGGTGATAACACTACTTTATGTTATAATTTAGAATTTTCAAAAGAATTTATGAGGGGAGGTATTGGTGGAGGTTCGGCTTTTAAATTTTCATTGTTTAAAGCTAACAAAAATCATAAATGGACTACTGGTTCGACCAAAAATCCAAAAGAACTTACTGAACAAGAAGCAATAGAAATTGGTTCTAAAATTAGGGATGCCTTTGTTAATGGTGCTCGCCACATTGAAAAGTTGAGTTTAGATTCAATTGAAGAGTTTTCAAATCTTGAAGAGGATTTAGTTGAAATTTTCAGTGACTGTATCGTAAAACCAACTGCAAGTTGGGTTCATAAGTATTTTGTTTTGCTTTTCCCAGAAAAATTCATAGATATTCATGCTGCTGGGATGAAAATTGATTTTCTCCAAAAGTTTAGAATTGAACCATTAGATGGTTATTATGCAAATGATGGTCAATTTTATATGTTAGCTAAAAAAAGTGGAGTTAAGTTATATTCTTTATTAGATAGGCGCATTATTGATTTATTTTTTGAAAGTGACAATCAATGGAAACCTATTGAAGAAGGAAAACTTGTTGATATTAAAGAAAATGTTGAAATTGAACCTTTTGTCAGTGATTTAAAAAGAAACATGATTTACTTTGGAGCTCCAGGAACTGGAAAATCATATAATTTAAATCAAGATAAAGATAAATTATTAGAAAATTACGAAAATAACTATGAAAGAGTTACTTTCCATCCTGATTACTCCTATGCAAACTTCGTTGGAACATTTAAACCATATCCTGACGATAAAGACATTATCTACAAATATGTCCCAGGACCATTTATGAGAATTCTTAAAAAAGCTATAGAAAACCCTGATAAACCTTATTTATTAATTATTGAGGAAATTAACCGTGCTAATGTTGCAGCTGTTTTTGGTGATGTTTTCCAACTTTTAGATAGAAATGAAAATTATCAATCAGTTTATCCAATTGACACTACAGAAGACATGAAATTATATTTAAACCAAGATAAAATCATTTTACCGCAAAACCTTTTCATCTGGGCAACCATGAACTCTGCCGATCAAGGAGTTTTCCCAATGGATACAGCATTTAAAAGAAGATGGGATTTCAAATATTTCTCTATCAACAATGATGATGAGTTAATCAAAGATACTTTTGCCAATTTAAACAATGTAGTCATTAACTGGAACACTTTAAGAAAAGCGATAAACGATGAATTATTATCATACAAAATCAATGAAGATAAATGTATTGGACCGTTCTTTGCATTTAATGAATATCACAACAAAGAAATACCTACTGATATCTTCAAAGATACATTCAAGAGTAAAATTATCATGTATTTGTTTGAAGATGCTGCACGCTCTAAAAGAAATGACATGTTTAGTGGTGCAAAGACTAAAAATTATGTAACATACTCTGAAATTTGTGATAAGTTTGATGAAATCGGAATTGAAATCTTTGCAGATGATATTAAAAATCTCTTCATCACAGATGATGGTGAATAAATGAAGAATGTCTACATCAAAGAGTTAAAATACTATTCAAGAAGAAAAATCCTTGATATTCTTCAAAACGATGAAAACGTCTTGGATAAGCTTTTAAAGTATGATATAGTTAAATTCACAAATGAGGGATACCAGTTTGTCTATGTTGGAGTAATCATTATTGAAAATATTATTCTAAATATTTATCCTAAATACATTACCTCTGAAAGTAATATTAAAAAGGATTTTAAGCAGGTCATAAATGTTGTTAAAAAATACAACAAGTCCCATGATGATTTTCGCTACCAAAACGATGAACTTGAAGACATTTCATACAATAGACTGTCCATGATGCTGTTTTTTGTAGAGGATTACTTTGAAAACGGTGTTTATTCAAACATTCAAAATATCCTTCAAACAAATGGAAATGGTGAAATTGACTGGAATAGAACAGTTAATGAGAATGTGGCTATCATAAAAAAGGGCAAACCATATTACACTGATCTTCAAACAAAATATAAAATTAATGACCTTTTTGACTATTTCAGACTGTTGCATGAATATATCATTACAGAGTGTTCAATATATCTGGAAAAAGCAGGATTGTTGGAACTCTTTGACTTGACTCCTGTTGAGCTTTCAGATAAAGAGCAGGGTGATTTTGGAGATATTGATTTAATTTTAGAAAGACTTCAAAAAGAGCTTAATGTTGAGTTTAACACTCACAAACAGAAATTGCTGAAGTCAATGCATTCATACATATCTAATAAAAACGCACACACCAATGAAAACTATCTGACTTTATATGGAACTCCCTCTTATCATGTAATATGGGAGGCGATGTGTGCATATGTCTTTGGAGATAAATTGCATAAACGCTTAAAGGATTTAAATCTTCCAGTTAATCTAAATCCTAAATATCCTCAAAATAAGAAGTTGACTGATTTAATTAAAAAACCGAAATGGATTTATAAAAATATTCATGAAAAAGAAGCTGAAGGTACTTTTATTCCGGATACTGTAACATTTCATGACGATGAATTTGTCATTTTGGATGCTAAATACTATAATTTAAAGTTCAATCAAGACAATTTAGATGGACAACCTGGATTAGAATCTATTACAAAGCAGTATTTGTATGAATTGGCTTTTAGAGAATTCATTGATGATCATAACTTTAAAGGAGTTAAAAATGCATTTTTATTCCCTACTTACGGCGATAAAATTGAAAATAACGGTAAAGTTAAACTAGATATTTTGTCTGATTTATGTTTAGAAGATATTCAAGTTATTATGCTTCCTGCATGTAAATTAAATAAATATTATTTGGAAAATAAAAAAGTTTCAATTTCTAAATTAAAACTCATATAAATTATATATTTCTTAAATATAAAATAGTATTAAAGGAGTTTTTAACATGGAGCAAGAAAATTTTTATGAATTGTTTTATTCAAATTTAAATGAAGAATTGGAAAATGAGAAGTTTGTTAATTCTATTCGAGATTTAATTGAGCGAAATAAACTTACTAAAAATAACTTTATTAAATTAATAAAAGAGGAATATCATGAATAAGAATCTTAAAGCTAATAGATTGTCTGTTAAATCTTTTAGAGGTATTAAAGATGAATTAACAATTGAACTTAGAAATGTAACTATTATTAAAGGTGAAAATGGGACTGGTAAAAGTTCATTTGTAAATGCTTTGGAATATCTATTCAGCAATGATCTTGCTTTTTTAAAAAATAAAACAATTAACACTACTGAATCTGCTTTCAATAAGAATTCCGGTAAAAAAGACGCAAAAATAGAATTAAAGTTTAAAAAGAAAAATGCCATTAAATTTGAAAATTCTAAACGTGAAAACGCTCCAATGTTTAATGATATTCTGAAAAATACATATGTTAACAAGGCCTCATTTATTTTAAATAGGAAAAAACTTTTGCAATTTATTGATGGTACTCAAGGAGATCGTTACAAAGCAATCATGGAGTTATGCGGTATTGAAGGAATAGATAAGATACAATCTGCATTTTCATCTACCCAATCCACAATTAAAAAAGATTTGGATAAACACTCTGACATTTATAAAAATAAAT
>CAMNHN010000050.1 GCA_946539555.1 uncultured Mollicutes bacterium
ATGAAATAGATTAAAAAAACATCTTTTTTAAAAAGATGCTTATTATTATTTAAAAAGTATCGTTTATTTTATAATAGGAATATCGTTATTTTTTTCTTTTACATCGCTATCAATTATAGGATTATTATCGTCAATTTGTATTTCTGTAGCTATGCTTTCTTTTTCTTTTTCTTTTGCCTTTAATTCTTCATTTACTCGACTTCTAATTGTTTCTTCCATTTTTTTGTTTTTCTCAACCTTATTTATATAAACTAAAGTAAGAATAGCGCCAATTAAAAGGAATAAACTTTGATCTAAGACAATACCAAAGATTAATATCAAAATGTTAGTTGTTTTATTTGGCATTTTTCCTTGATTCATTTTACAAGCTTCAATAGTGCCTAATATTGAAAAGATAAAACCAGGGTAAAAAGCGAACATTGAATATAGTTTGGTGCCAGTTAAATCAATAAACATTTGATTGCCTAACGCGATTCCATAAATATATTCTTCTCCTCTAGATACAACTTGAATAAAATCAAGCAAGTCGATTGTTGTCAAAATAAAAGCTATTACACTAAAACCGGCTGCGATAAAATATATAACTTGTGCCGATTTATTTGAGATTTTTTGTTCCATAAAAAAATTATAAACCACTTTTATGATAGTAAGAAATAAAAATTGATAAAAAGCATCTATACTAGCTCTTGTTTAAAGCCAATTCTATTAAAAGAATTAATGTTTTTTTATTTACAAAAAAGAGATTTTAAATCTCATTTTTGCTTTTTTGATTTAAAAATCAGTTTTTTAAAATAGAATTTCGAAAGAAAAACAATAAAAAACTCAAATATTTTTAGTATTTTATGAAGAATTTAAGTTTTTTTATATTTAATCTTTAGTTGTGAAATCAATATCAATGTGTTCAGAATCTTCTCTTGCTTTTGAAACAATTCTTTCTTCTTTTGCTCTACTTTTATCAGGGATGAATTCTTGGATAATACCTGAAATACCAGCAATTGCTAAGAAGACACCTAAGATAATTGAAACGATATCGTTAAATTCTCTAGTAAAGAAGAACATAAAGATTGAAAGAACGATATAGAAAATTCCAAATATTAAATTAAAGATATATCCACTAAGGTGAAAACGTTTTTGTTGTAATGCTAAAGTGGTTTTTGAGATCCCATTAAAAAAGAACATAAAAGCTAAAACTATTGTTACTAAGCTCATTCCAACACCTGGATAAGCCATGAAAAATATTCCTATACCAGTAGCAAAAAACCCACCAATTAATAAGAAATACCCTCCAAAACTGACTGAAAATGATAAAATTCCTAAAACAACTAGACATAAACCAATTGCTAAAACAAAGATACCAGAAATCAAACCAACATAATTTGTAAAAATATCTGGAGATACAATTGCAATGACTCCAAGCACGATTAAAAGTATGTTATAAGCAATTGAGAAAGATTTTTTTAAAACAGATTTCTTATTCATACTCTACCCTCCTATCGCTAAACATTATAAACATTATTAAATATTTCACAAAATATTTAGCAATAAATACCAAACATAATTCAAAAATATAACTTTTAATGAACATTTTTAGTGATTATGTTGATTATTTTCATTGACACTCTTAAGAGTGTAACATACAATATTCCTTGGTAATATAGGAGGTTTCATCTATGAAACAATTCAAGAATTCTAAGAAAGGTTCTATTATTGCAGTTGCACTTTTTGGCGCTATTGCTCTTTCAAGTGCTTCAACTACACTTGCGTTTATGGCTCAAAATGAGAGCACTTCATCACTTGATAACTCTCTTCCTCAAGGTGAAGAAATCGATAACGATGCTATAAAAAATGCTCTTTTTGAAAACATCACTGCTGCTGATTTATCAATTGAGGGATTAAATATTAAAGTTGATAACGTTTTAAATGACACTTCAACTTTAGAAGCTACTTTTAATGGTGGTGCAAATTATCTCTCATTCATGAAACATGAAACAGGTAATTTAAAGGCAGAAGAAATTTTAGATGATATTGCCGCAAAATTTGGTGGTTCACTAAATGTTACACTTAAAGACACTTCACTTGGTCAAGACCCTTTAATGCTTGATGAAACAATTTCTGTTTATGCTCCTGGTGAAGGTAAAATCTATCTTGATTGGAATGACACTGGTTATACTGCTAGCGGAAAATTCATTACAAATGCAATTGATGCAGCTGTTACATTTTTAAACAATGAACAAAGAACTGCACTAAATGATCTTTTAAATGAAATCCAAAAAATTGATATTTTAACACTTCTTCCAATGGTAGGTACAATTGGTGGTTCTTTAGCTAGCGAAAAGACTGAAGTCGTTAGAAATGGTGAAACTGAATATCAATACACAATTGAAGTTCCTTCTACTTTATTAGGCGAGCAATTTGAAACAGACTTGATTATTAAACTCAATTGTAATGCTAATGGTGAACTCACTGCTTTAGCTTTAGATGAATTTAGAATCCCTCAACAAGGTAAAGAAGACATTGTTTTAAGTTTATCCACAACAAATATTATAATGCATGGTTTTAATAGCACTGGCACTAGCAATGTTCAAGGATATAAAGCAGGAATTCATGATGAAATCGAAGAAAATGCCTTAACCTCCTACTATACAAATGATTTAGATACCGCTCCAAATTTAATTTACACAGTTGGAAAAATGATGAATGCTAAAAAATTCAAATTTGATTATTCAATTAATTTTGATGAATATCATTATGATCCTGCTCAAAATGATTTTGGAAGTAAAATTGGAACAATTAATCCTAATGCATCACGTGCTTTAGAAGGAACTTTAGCTGCTGATGTAACAAATGGATTTGACAAAGGAAACTACAAATTAACTCTTGATAAAAACGCTACTTTTGGCAACTCAATTGCAGTCCAATATCAAGGTAATGATGTAGAAAACAATATCCAAGGAACATTTATTAACGTTAATAATAACCTTAAAGGATATATTGCAAATTCAACAATTGAATCTTTAACGGGTGTTTTAACTTCTTTAACAAACGATCAAGAAATAGAAACATCATTTGTTGATGCAAATGAAATTTTAAATGACTCTTCTCTTGGGGATATTATCTCAGGAAATTGGTACAAATATAAAAATGTATTAGATAAGATTTTACTTAAAAATGACGATATTAATCGAACAACTATTTCAATTGGTATCAAAGCAAAAGGATTAAATTTAAATATTCCATTTGAATTTGAAAATACACTTGTTGAAATTAATATTTCTTATAGAAATACTGATTTAAAAGAAAACACATATATCGAAAAGGTAGAAATTAAAAACATTCCTTTAAGAAAAGTAAATAGAGTTGAAAATGAAGAAACCATCACTTATCTTGATACAGCTTCATTTACTTTAAATCTTGGTGAAGCAAACTTTAATAGTAACGAATCTTTAGATACAGGAATTAATGTTGTTGATGCTCAAGAACTCGATAACTATGCTGATTTTAAAGCTACAGTTCCTTTATTTACAAATGTTGCTGAAATCGTAAAATCTAAAAAATTTGCTTCAAAATATTCTTTAACTTATACAAAAGAAAACATGTCACCAATTAATGTCACCGGAGAAATTGATGCAGATTTAAACGATGCAAGTTTTGATCTTTCTCTTGATGATAAAAATTTAGGTTTATATCGTTTGACTGCTTTTAGTGTAGTTAATGATATTCAACATCACGTCCAAGTTGATTATGTTCCTAACCAAAGAGAAGCAACAAATGATCAAACATTATTCTTCAAATATTATTCACAAAACGAAAACTATCAAACTAGACTTTCACTTAACACTGAAACATTAATGGGTACACTTGATGCTGTTACAAGTTTACTTAATGCAAATAGTGAAACTTCTCAAAGTGTTGAATCTGAAGAAATTTTTGGTAACATTTCAGAAACTATTAATAATTTAACTGATTTTGTTGATGGAGATATTTGGTCACTTTTAAGTGCTGAACTTCCTACTAATAAAGTCAAAATGAGTAATGTTCCTGGTCATAAAGAATGGTTAAAAGTTGAACTTGATACCTCACTATTTGGCTCAAACAATGCAAACGGAACAATTTCAGTTATCTTAAATACAAATGCAAATAATGAAGAATTTGCTGCACTTGATGTTTCTTTAACAGTTCCAAATACTTCAGATACACTTAATTTCACTCTTGCATTTGATGAATTTAATGATGGTTCTGTAGGGTTAAGCGCTGAAAATCAAGCTAACTATAAAGCAACTGATTCAAGTGTTGAAGCCGTTATTAATATTCTAACTGGAAATTATTTAGATTCGTTTGGCTTTACTGGCTTACTATCGAATTCGAAAGTATCGCCCAGGGCGTAGGCTCACCAAAGTAACTGATTACGCTTATTCCGTAGATGGAGCTCTATCAATAGGTTTTAAAAATGGTGAACTTGTTGATCAGAGTTCTATCTCACAAGGCGTTGGTGCAGCTCATTTCACATTAAAAGATAAAGCTTCTACAAATACCCACACCGTTGACATTGGGTTAGAAGATAAAATTAATGCCTCATCTAAAAGAGATGTTGGTATTAATTTTTGCTATAATTCAACAAAACTTGGAAGCTTAAACGGATACACATTTAAGGATTTTTCTATCCTTGATTCTTTAAAAATACTTAAAGAATTTGGTGAAGATCAAAATAATGAATCTAATCTTTTATATGAATATGTTCATGCAATTAATAAATATATTAAAGTCATTACAGGAGCTGCATCTTTAGGATCCTTACTTGAAGGTTCTAAAGGTGTGTCTCTTGCTTCTATTGCTTCATTTTTCTCTTCTGCTCAATTTGATAATTCTTACGATAGTATCGAAGATAATTACATCTCTTCTCCAGAATTATATTATCCAAGTAGTGACACTTTACGAATTACGCTTAATCCACAAAGTGAAGATGCTTGGACTTTAATTATTGATTTTAGTGATGAAATATTAAATAGTGGCTATTCTTTTGGAATAGGAATCGAAAACATAAAAATTGCTGGATATTATGGCAATTTCAGTATTAATCTATTTGAAGCGGATCAAAATGGAGATGATAATATCACTTCTTCTGAATTATCTAGATTAAAAATTAACGGCTTTAAAACAGCTAATCCATCAACAGATCCTTATGTTGATTTAGAATATCTTCCTATCTTAGTAAAAATGGGAATTAAAACTACTAATACTCATGAATATTCTCTTTCAGGGACCCTAGATTTTCCTGGAGTTGCTGCTCTTTTAGGTCTTAAAGATTTCTCAATCAAAGTTCATTTATCTGTACTTGAAGAAAAAGATGAAAAAAATGTCCACATGGTTGATGGATATATTGAGCTTTTAAAATCAGGGAGTGAAATTAATAATTCTTGGATAACAAGTCATGAATATTATAGAGTTGAAATCTTTTTAAGAAAAAAAGATGTCTATGTTAAAAAGACAGTTATTAAAAATAGCGTATTAAGTTCAAATTATAATGTAACAATTGATTATTGGCGCACTACTAGCGAACTTTTTACTTCTGATTTAGTTTATTATCTTGTTGTTTATATACTTGGTGTTGGAGAAGGTTTATATAATACAATCTACGGCATGATTAAAGATAGAGAAGATACATATCTAGATTATATTCAAGGATTAACTCATGATAATGCAAATTCAAAACGGACATTAAATTACAAGATAGTAACAGGAATATCAGGTTATTTAGATATCACATATAATAAAAATGATGATTATAGTATCTCCAAAGTCTATTTAGATTTTAAAGTAACTGATTTACTTCATATTACAGTGGATGCATCAATGGATCAAAGTTTAGCAAATCATTCTTCTACTATGACCTATGTAGATAATT
Organism: uncultured Mollicutes bacterium; assembly: GCA_946539555.1. Classification (GTDB taxonomy): domain Bacteria; phylum Bacillota_I; class Bacilli_A; order RFN20; family CAG-826; genus Onthovivens. The sequence goes on from CAMNHN010000050.1 coordinate 5,903, forward strand.
TTATTAATAAATTTAATACAAGTAGTTATACTAAAAATCTAGGTAATAGAAAAGATCATAACGATACAAGTAACGTTTATGTTTA
>CAMNHN010000051.1 GCA_946539555.1 uncultured Mollicutes bacterium
ATCTTGCTTATTTGTAAATCCCATTGTGTTACTTAGTGACAAATTATAAGATTTGCTCATTAAATTATCATATCTAAATAAAAAATAGGTCGAACATTCAGCAATATCTCCTACTGTTAAACCATTTTTCCCAACTAGTGTTGTAAGATCTATATTTTTTAATTCCTCTGGAGAATTTACGTTAGCTGCACTAAAAAGTTTTGCTACACAATCAACATTTTTAGAATACTCAACAGGATAATCTGAAACAACATCATTATTTAAAGCCTTTAATGGCTTAAACATTGAACCTAAAAACCATCCTGAAATTCCACCTAGAGCTCCAGTAATTACAATAAGAGATGTAACAGCAATCAATCCTTTTGTTTTTAGCATGAATTAATTATATTATTCAAAACCAAAATAATAAACATTTTTATTAAAAATGTTGATTATCTTATAATTAAAAATTATGAATTAACGAATTCCTAATCCTTTAAACAATTCTTCAAGTGTAATGCCAAGTCCTTTAGCAATTTTTTCGAGCACTTTTAATGTTGGATTTCTTCTACCTCTTTCAACATCACTTAAATAATTCTTATTAATGTCGCACTCAAAAGCAAATTCTTCTTGAGACCAACCTTTTTTCTTTCTTAAATATTGAATTCTTTTTCCGAACTCATAATTTATGTCAATTTTAGCTATGTCTATCATTGTATTCCTCAGCCATCTTTTTAATTCTTATAAATAAATGATTTACGTTTGATTTTGAAACACTTTGTTCTAGCTCTTCAGAAATAATCTCAGCAAGTTCATTATAATTTGCTTCAGGATTATTGAGTCGAGCTTTACAAAGCAATTTCATCTTCTCATTTTGAAGATTATCTACACCTAAATATTTATCAATTGTATTTATATATTCAATTTGCTTGGAAGAAATTTCTAAAGTCTTTTTGTAATTGTAAGAATCGCAATTCATAAGACGATTATTAGAATTAGCAAAGTCACGATCAATTCTAATATTTTCAAAATCTAAGCATGAAGCATTTGCGTTAATATAATTTAAAAAATCTGAAATCTTATCACTGCGTTTTAAATATATAACATATTGATTTCTTCGCTTTGCAATCTTAAAAGAAAACATTTTAGTTTTGTTAATTAACTTTACAATTGATTCAGCATATTTTTCATCTTTTACCGAAACTTCTAAATGATAATTGCTTGTATTAGGATTGTTGCAACTCCCTGAAGCTAGAAATAACCCTACTAAATAGCCACGAATTTTTTCTTCTTTATTTTGAAGTTCGTAATCGATTTTGCTATCAAGGAAGTCAATTTTTAACCCTTCAACTATTTCATCAACCCCATCAATAACATTAATTAAATATTGTGTTGATTTATAAAGTTTCATTACACGTAAAAAACTAAAGCTAATTTCAGCACTAACAAATTCTTGTTTAATTAATTTATAAATATATTTTGCAATATTTGCATTCTCAGTCTTTAAAGTTAATTTTGTTTTCTTGTTTGAAAAAGAAATATTCCCGTTTATACGAGCAAAAGCAGCAATGATTGATCTTGCTTCGTTGCTATCAACTTCATTTGTTGAAAGTTCATCTTTTATTTGCTTTGTAAAACTTATTTCTTTCATGATAAAAATTATACACTTTTAAGTGTATTTTTTAAAGTCTTCGCTTACTTTAAATTAGCGTAAAGAGATGCAATTGATTCGCTGCCTAAAGTATAGCTTGTATATTTTCCGTTAGTTACTTCAAATAAACCAGGAATAGCAAACCAATAAGTGTCACTAACTTTTGATGGTTTAGCATCTTCCATTTCTTTTAATAATTCTTCTCTATTATAGTTTTCTTGCTTTGTTTTAAATGATGATCTAATTGCTTTACCAAAGTCTGATTCAGAACTATGAGCATCAAAAATATAAACTTTTGTAGTTACTTTTTCTTCTTTATATTTATCTAAATAATCAAATAAACTTGTCTTTAATTTTTCACAATGAGGACACGTTGTACTATAAAATTCGATATAATAATGTTCCTCTTCTAAATTATACATTTCATTTACATCAGAAAACGAAAATTCAGCATAATCTTCGTATTTTCTTGTTTCATTTATGTTTTCATTAGATTCACAAGATGCACAAAACAAGCTTGAAAAAATTACTAATAATAATTTATTAAAAATTTTCATATTTCCTCCAATTCTACTCAATTGGTTTTTTGAAGAATCTTCCAAAAACCTGATTCATTGGCAAGACATTAATAAAACATTTAGGATCTGCTTCTTTACAAACTTTAACAACTTGTTTTGTTTCCCTTTTACTAACAGAAATATAAATAACAAAAACATCATTTCCAGTATATCCGCCTTTTCCAGGAACGATTGTACAACCATGAGGAATATTAGCTAATATGACTTGGGAAAGATTTTCATTAGCAGTGAATATTTGGAGTTCAACTTTTTTATTTTTTGTATTAAGTGTATCAACAACAACTGAAGTGAAAATCATGTAGAAAACCATGTATACAAAAATTACAAAGGCTGTTGAAATGGCAACATTACCCATCTCGTGAGAAACAAATTCTTCTTTTAGAGGAATTGTAGAAAGAATAGAAAATGTACCAACAACTACTACATTAATAAGTGCTGACCATTTTCCAAGAGTAACGCCTTTTCTTTCTCCAATATAGAAAGCAATAATGTCAATACCACCTGCTGTTGAATTAATAATATAAGCAAGTGATGAAGCAATACCTGTTGATAAAGCACCAAATGCAACCCTAGCAAAAACATCAGTTCCAATTGCGTACGTGATTTGATTTATTATGTCGTCTGGAGATGAATTTGGAAGTAAAATACCAAACAAGAAAGTTAAAAAAACATTAATTAATGTGTAAATAGCAAACTTTTTGCCAACTTTAAAGAACCCGAGGAAGAATAAAGGAACATTTACAGCAACATAAATAGCCCAATATGTAAGGTTAAAATAAAAGTTGTCAGTTAAGTATGTAGCACCACAAATTTTAAGTATAGACAAGAAAATTTGACTTATACCAGAAGCGCCACAACTTGCTAATGTTTTGATTTCAAGATTTTGAACAAAGTTCTCACTAGCTTCACCTATTTGAGCAACCGCATCATAGTTTGGCTGAATAAAACATTTAAAACCAAACGCAAAAATAAATGCCGATAACGTAGTAATGATAAGATATTTGGCATTGCTTAAAATCTCTTTTTGAATTGGATGATCATAGAAGTAATTGATTACTTTTTTCTTAATGTTTTTAAACCAACGCATCATGATTAATATATTAATCATCTGAATAAGAAAAAACAATAATAATTGCTATTTTTTTCAAAGTTTTAAAATTTTATACTTTTAGAAATTATATACATCGTATATAAAAGTTGAATTTTTCTTGTTGTTATTAAAGCCATTTAGTGATATTCTTTTAATTGCATTTGATAAGAGGTAGATTTTAATGAAATTTTTGAAAGCATTAGCAACTCCATTTGTTAAACTTTGGAGATGGATTAAAGAAACGGCATGGGTTCAACCATTACTTATCGTCGGTCTTATTTTTGGTGTTATTTTCTCAATCCCATCAATTACAAGTTGGGTTTCAAGTTGGGACTTCGGTGATGACACCTACACTTGGTTAGAAGGTCAAAAGTTATCACTTAAAGGTGTCACTGACACTGCTACTGAAGGTGATGCTTACACATTCTTTGAAAAATTCAACGAAGCTGAAGCAGCATGGCAAACCGGTGATAAAGCAAAAGCTAAATCAACTTTAGAAAGTTACACTGGTAATCAAAACAAAATGTTCCTTTATTTCTATAAAGAAGATACAACTTGTGCTGATATCAACGATGCAAGTAACTATTTGGAACACGAAGGTTGGCAAGCAAAAGTTTCAGAAAAAGCATCAACAATTTATGGAAACGATGCTGGAAAATATAATCAAGCATTCAAATATAAATCAATCCATGTTGAAGAAAAGATTGATGTCGAAGCTGACGATCACACATATGATGACTTCTCAGCATTTGAATATTTATTAGTTTCAAAAGCTTATAACTCCTACTTCAATACAATTTGGGACGTTGCACAAACCTGCAACTATTACAAAAATTTAGATACATCAAGTGCAAAAACTACTTTTACAAATAATATTGATAATATTATTAAAAAAGATAGTTACTTAAGTTCAACTCCTTATATCGTCTTAATTGATATGAGCGAAGCAAATACATCAACTCACATTGTTACAAATGTCTTCTTCTCAGTTGATGGTTCAACAAAATATACTAAAGCAGATTTCTTAGCTCATGCATGGTTAAGTTCAGTTGAATTTGAAGCAAAAACAAAATAACTCAGTTATTCTAGATATTAAAAAATGCGATTATATCGCATTTTTATTTGGCTTTATATTTTTCTAAAACCACTTGAGGAACTAGACTTGATACATCAACATTATTTCTAACCATCTCATCAATTGTACTTGATGAAAGGAATGTTAAATCTCGATGAGCCATAAGGAAGACAGTTTCAATATCACTATTAATAAATTGATTTGCAGCTGTTAAAGACCACTCATATTCAAAATCACTAACAACTCGTAAACCACGAATCATAGCAACAGCGCCCTTCTTTTTTGCATATTCAACTGTCAAACCTTCGCAGATATCAACTTCAACATTTTTTAAATCTTTTAAACTGTCTTCTACCATTTCTTTTCTATCTTCCAAAGAGAAACGATATTTTTTTGAAGAATTTTTAGCAAGGACAACAATAACTTTATCAAATAATTTTGTTGCTCTTTTAATAATATCTAAGTGTCCGTTTGTAATTGGATCAAAACTTCCTGGATAAATAGCAATCTTCATCTTAAACCTCTAATAATATTCATTAATGATCTTCCATATTTTAATATTTTAACATTGTATTTTTCTACTATATTTTTGTCTATCTCATAATCCGTTTCAGCAACAATAATCCCATTCTTATTTAATATATTATATAAAAGGATAGAGTCGATAAATTTTTCATCAATAATCATCTTGTATGGCGGATCTAAAAATATGATGTCAAATTTAATTTCTTTAGAATTTAAAAATTTTAGTGCTTCTAAAAAATCTTTATTTAAAACTTTAATTTCACTTATATTTAATTTCTCTAAATTAGAATTAATTATTTTTATAGCATCTCTATTTTTATCATTAACATAAACTGGATTAGCATTTCTTGAAAATGCTTCAATTGCAATTGCTCCACTTCCTCCAAACAAATCTAAAAAAGATTTATTAGAAATATCTCCTAAACTAGAAAATAGACCTTCTTTTGCTACATCCTTTGTTGGTCTAGTAATTGAAGGGTCAGGTTGTTCTAAAATTCTTCTTTTATATTTACCACCAACCACTCTAATCATTTAAATCTCCAAAAATTTCTTTTTCTATTTCACTCATTAAAATATTTAATTTTGTAAGAGCATTGTTGTATTTAACAACGATTTCATGCGAGTTTAGAAGGCTAATTGCTTCATTTAATTTTTCTTTAGCTTTTTTTACTTCTAAAGAATCTTCTTTAAAATGTTTTAAAGAATCTTCATAATCAACAATTGCCATCTCTTTTTTATATGATAAAAGTTGAACTTCTTCTGAATCTTCTAGTTCTTTTTCTGCGCTTAAATATTCTTTATATTCTAAAGAATTTTTAATGTCGTCTTTTAAGTTTTCAAGTTCAATTAATAATTTCGAATCCATACTATAATTTTAATTCATATTACTTAAAAAGTAATTAGTTTTATGATATATTATTCAACATGGAATTATTTAAAATTGTAAAAGACACAAACCCAAATCTTAGAAAAAGATGCGATCAAATTGAGCTTCCAGTCAGCGATGAAATTAAGAAAACTCTTCGTGATATGATTGAGT
>CAMNHN010000052.1 GCA_946539555.1 uncultured Mollicutes bacterium
TACGTAAAATATCAACTTGTTCTTTTGTTGAAACACCTTCTGCTATTGATTCAAGATTTAAAGAACGAGCAAAATCGATTAAAAGTTTAACGATTTCTCTACTCTTTTCATCATCAACAATATAATCAATAAATGATTTATCAATCTTTAAAACATCAATTGGCATGTTTTTAATGTTGTTAAAATTTGAATAACCAACACCAAAATCATCCATCAAAACTCTTAAACCAAAATTTTTAAGTTGTTTTAAAATTGAAATAGGAACAAATGAATTTGCACCACTAACAGTTTCAGTAATTTCCATTTCAATTAAGCATGGATCAACTTTGTATTTTTTAATTATATTAATAATATCAGTAGAAAAATCTGGAGCATAGAATTCATAAATAGAGAAGTTAATTGATACAGGTAAAAGTCTTCTACCCTTACGTTTTGATTCGTTTAAATCTTTACAGACTTGTTCCAAAACAAACATATCAATTCTATGGATTAATCCACCATTTTCAGCTTCAGAAATAAATTTAATTGGAGATACTAATCCGTTTTTCTCTGATTTCCATCTAACAAGGGCTTCAGATGATACAAATTGTTTTTTAGCAAGAGAGAATTTTGGTTGATAATAAACGACAAATTCTTTGTTATCAAGTGCTTTAACGATTGCATCAAATTCGCTAGTAATTTTTGTTCCAAAAAGTTCAGCAGAATAGAATGTAACAGAATCGAAATTTGTTGCACCATGTTCTCTAGCAATCATTGCATAATTAATAACTTTATAAATGATGTCGTGTTCTTCTTGATTTTCGTTTCTTCTATTATAAATACCAAAATATGGTTGAATATAAAGTCTGAAATCTTTTTCACGAGAAATTTCATAAATCTTTTCTTCAATATTTTCAATTAATGAATTGAGATATTCAGGAGAACAATCGATATAAATTAAGAAAACACCATGATAAAAACAGAAATAAGAAAATTTAATTTCTTTAATTTTTTTTGGCCCTAATGTCTCTAAAATATAATCAGCAACACAACCATTAAGTTCTGAAAGATCTTCTTTAATAGATTTTGAAGTTTCATCAACACTTCTAACACAGTTAAAAGCAACCATGTAACCTTCTAAATCTTTATTTTTAATGTTTCTTAAGGTAATTTTTCTTGTAAAATAATCATAGTTAAAGAAAACGTAGTCTCTATTTAAGTTGTATTCGTTTTCGTTTTTAAGGGCAACAATCGTCTTTCTTTCACTATAAAGCAAAGCAAATACATATCCGCCAAGCGTAATAAATCCAGCCATTGCAAAGAGAAGAATCAAATCAACAACGATATATTCAGTACCAAATTTAAAACTTAAAAAAGATACAACAAAAATAATTATTACAATTAAACTTGCAATAACGATTAATTCAATTAATAACGTTCTTACCTTATTCATCTTTCTTAATACCTTTTTCTTCTAACATTTGATTTAATAATTCTTCTTTTAATCTTTTGCGATCTTCTTCGCTGATATTGTTTAACACTTCATCTTTATTTTTTAAGCTTGGATTAGCAGAAATTACTTCACCATTTTCATCAGTTTTTAGTGCTCTAGAAATGTCTAAAATTGATGTAACAATTAAATAACCCGCAGGAATAAGAAGCAAAATTAATAATCCATACCATTGGGTGAGGAAATTAAATACTCCTCCTAAAAATACAGAATTACCAACAACTTTTCCTATTACTACATTATCACTAAAAGTTTGAGTTTGATAGGTACAATCTCCTGCACATTGGCTACTTTCTTTATTAATACCATGAGTTGTGAAATAATAGTGACCATCTCCACTTTCCTCAGGTGTTTTAATTTCTGAAACTCTGTGGGTCATAGGATAATTAACTTCACTCCAGAAGAATGTAAGATCATCACCTAATTCTATTTCTTCAAAATTTACTTTTTTTACGATAACAGTGCTATTAACTTTATATTCTGGTTCCATAGAATCAGTTTGAACAACGAGAATTGAATAGCCAAAATAACTTGGAACATTGTAGTTATCTCTAGCTGCAATATTCCCATATATATTCATTCCAGCAAAGAACAATAAAAGAGCAGCAAAAAGACCAGTAAAAACCCATTCAAGAGTTTTTCTTAATTTACTTTTTGGTTTTTTCTCTTTTATTTCTTTTGCCATTAATTAGTTTCTTCTTTCTTTGCTTTTGTAACCTTTAATGTAGTTGGTTTTTTTGCTTTTTCTTTAAGCTCAGCTCTAGCTTTATCTAATTCTTTTAGAAGAATTTGTCTACGACGTTCTTCTTCTTCACGAGTTAATTTTTCAATACGTTTTCTTTCTTCTTCTGCTAGAAATTCTTGTCTAGCAATGTATTCTTTTTCTCGCTTTTCATTACGTTTAAGAAGACTATCGCGTTCTTTTCTTCTTTTTTCAATTAACTTTTTCTTTTTAACTTCATCTTCTTGATAATTTGCTTCTTGTCTAGAAGGATTACGTCTAATTTCTGCAATTTCTTTTTCAAGGCCTAATTGATAATCTTCATCAACTCTAATATATCTAGCGATTGGATCAAGATAAGGACTATAAACAAACATGTCATCATCAAGAGTATGCTCAATTTCTGGTTTTGATTTTACGCTGTTAGCAAATGCTTCTGGAGAAGGATTTTCTGGATAAACAGCTAAAAAATTAGAGAGAATTGATTGATTAATGAGTTCAATTTCGTCTTCATTAATATCTTTATAAGATTCTCTAACGTTATATTCAGCACCAACATCCTTATAATTTTCAATAAACTTATAAAGACGATAACAATGATTATATTTTGGGTTTTTTCTGATAATATTTGTTTGTAAAATTGCTCCATGAACATCTTTTTCATTCTTAAAAAGTTTCATGAAGTCAGTGTTATAATAAAATTTTAAATATCTTCTAACTTCTTCAATACGATTTAAATATTCTTCACCAAGTGAAGGAACAACTTCAGTATTAACTTTTGTAACTCTGACTTTTGTTTCGATCTCAACTAAAGAACCATCAATTGCTTGACTTGTTTTAAATTTTAAAACTTGTACGTTCTTAAGTGGAGTATTTTGAGCGATATATTCATAACGTTTTTCAACGAAAATTATGAGTCTTTTAATTAACGTTGCAATGAATTTATTCTCATAAGTTAGATAATCATCATCTGCACCGATATTTAAAATTTTATCAGGGATAACATCACCTTTATCAGTGATGTTTTTAACATATTGTGAGTGACTTGCTAAATGTCTAACAGATTCATCATTTGTCTTTTTAGCAAGTTCAACAGGGACTAAATTTGTATCAGTTTTTGTGACTTTTCTTGGATTATTAATGATTTCTCCAAGATCAATCATACAATCTTCGATTTGTTTTAACCATTCTGGGTTATAATTAGCACTTTCAATTCTAGTAGATTTAACAATTTTAGTATCACCATGTGAAAAAGCATCGTAAATTTGCGATGCACCTTTAGAAGATGAAATAAATTTTCCAACCTTCTCTTTATAATTTTTCGAAATTTTTTGATATTTTGATGTCTTATCTGCTTTCATAAATAATTATTAACTCATCTTGATTAAGTTATCGATGTAAGCATGAGCCATTCTAAATGTGCCTTTACCAAATAGTTTTTCAATTTCAACTTTGAGTTCTTTAAGTTCGTCTCTTAAGAATGCGATATTAAGAGATTCAATTTTCTTTAAAATCTTATTTGTGAAAATGAAATCTAAACCTTCAAGTTCAGTACCACCACAAGCAACATAAGCTGGAATAAATACTTTAAGTTGCTTCAAAATACGGTTACCAAATGCGAGTTTAAATTTGGAAATGACAAATGAATCAAGTTTATCAAATTCAGTAAGAATTGTTTCTGAGACTGGATATTGATTTAAAGCATCTTGATATAATTCTTCAAGTTGTGAATAAGGAATCTTAAGTTGTTCTGTATATTCAGCATCAAATGGAATACCTTTGTTATCAAAGAAAAGTGAAATAGCACGGTCGTAAACCTTATCAGAAATTGTAAATGTTGAGTCATCGTTATTTGCAGTTCCAAAGAATACGACGTTTTGTGGAATTAAAATTTTACCTTGGCTTACGTGTTCTGGGTCATTATTATCATATGAATTAATGAGCTCAATTTTCCATTCATTAATGTTTGGCATTTCCATGATGGATAAGAATTCAGCAAAATAGTACTCGATACGAGCAAGGTTCATTTCATCTAGAACAATGATGTTTGTATCTTTTCTATATGTAGCTGTATAAAGTGCTCTTAAAAATTCAGTTTCATTAAATTTTTTAGTGAATTCGTTATAGTAACCAATAAGTTCACTTCTATCTTTCCAAGATGGTTGAACAGAACAAATATTTGCATCATAATCGAAGAATTTTCCTAATGCGTAAGGCATGGAAGTTTTACCTGTACCTGAAATACCTTCAAGGATGATAAGTTTACTAGCTGCCATACCAGCAAATAATTGTCTAATGGTGTCGATTGTATAGTATAGCTTCAATTGACTTGCAGCAAATAATCTAAATCTATTACAGATTTCTTCAAGTGAAATTCCTTCTACTTCTGGAATATTAACATCAAGTTCAGCATATTCATGATCAACATATTTTAATTTTGGGAAACGTGAAGAAACTTCTTCTACTGTATTCTTTTCAGCTTTTCCTAAATCTTCCATTTTAAGTCCCATAGCTGTGACTTTTAAATTTAAGATCTTATCACGTTCTTGAACGGCTTGATAAAGTTCATAATTGAGTCGTTCAACTTGATCACGTAAAGCTTGTTTATCAAGTTCAGTTTTTCTAAATTTAAGGTGTCTTCTACAGAATCTATAAATTAAATAACCTAAACCTGCAATTAATGCAGCAAGGAAAATCCAGAAAATAACATAAAATATCCAACCCATTACACCAAAATTTGGTGCATATGTTGAAAATAAGTCGTTGTATTCTCCAAATTCAGAAGGAACTCTGTTCCATGGTCCTGCAAAAATATCAGCAATAAATAAGCCAATATTGACCATGACTTTTATAAACATCTCTCTTAAATACTCAAAATATGCGCTCATAAATTAACCACCATATCCCTTCCGATATTGAATGAAATATCTGCAATGAATGAACCTGTAACAGTTGAATCAATATTATCAACGTCCCACCCTTCTAAATAAAGTGAGAAGATAATTTTTTTAGGTTCATAAGCTTTAACAGGAATCAATAATTTAGAATTTGCTTCACTAAGTTTTATAGAGTCTTCTTTAACAGGTATAAAACCATTAGCGATAGAACTTTCTAAATTAAAGCCATTGACATTACGTTTTGTTCTTGCATTGAAAGCAGATCTTTCTCCTTCTTTTGTATAATCAGAATCTGTTGATGAATAATTATCATAAATAATTTTGTCTTTATTTAGATATTCTCCATAAACAATTTCTTTAGATTCGCCATCAATTTTTGCAAAATCGTAGTAACCATCTTTATCTAAATCAAGTTTACCACAAAAATAGGTTTCTTCATCGCCTTTTTTTGGGTCAATTATAGTGTAACTATAACTTTCTTCATCTGGATCAAGAATCGATACACGTAATGCGTCTGTAACTTTGTTTAATTTTTGCAAATATTCAGCCTTTTCTTCCTCAGTATCAAACGCAACTGCATTAGTTTTTTCGATATTTCTTTCTTCATCAGCTTTAAATAAAGTTTCTGGAGCTAAAGAAGCATAAACATTTGAAGTAGAATA
>CAMNHN010000053.1 GCA_946539555.1 uncultured Mollicutes bacterium
ATATAGAGGTTGGTTTAATTCAAGTTTAATTGTTTCTCTTGCTACAACTGGTAAATCTCCTTATAAACAGGTCGTTTCTCATGGCTTTGTAATGGATGAAAAATGGGAAAAGATGTCAAAATCTAAAGGAAATGGTTTAGATCCACTTAAAATCATTAACGTATATGGTGCTGATGTTTTAAGACTTTGGGCTGCTTTAACTGATTATCAACAAGATGTTAGAATTAGTGAAAGCATCGTTAAAACTATTTCTGAACAATATAGAAAAATTAGAAATACATTTAGATTTTTACTTGGAAATTTATCAAATGGAACTTTAGAAGATACATTTAAAGAAGAAGATAAGCAAACTGAATTAGAAGAAATTGATTTATTTATTTTAGCTAGACTTGAAGAAGTTAAAAATAAAGTAATTGATGCGATGAATTCATATAATTTCATTAACGCAATTAGTGAGATTATGAAATTTATTTCTGATGATTTATCAAGTTTCTATCTTGATATTGCTAAAGATATACTTTATTGTGAAGCAAAAACAAGTAAACGTAGATTACAAGTTCAAACTGTTTTAAACGAATTAGTTTCAACTTTAATGCGTTTATTAAACCCAATTATTCCTTTCACAATGGATGAAGTTAATAAAAACTATCCTCTTAGAAGCGAAGAAAACGTAATGTATTATTCTTATCCAGAAAAATCATATAATTTTAATGCTTCAATTTTAGAAAATTATAAATTAATGAAAGCTTTAAGAGATAAAGTTTTGTTACAACTTGAAAAAACTAGAGCTGAACAAATTATTGGTAGCGCTCAAGAAGCAAAAGTCGAATTAAATTTAACTGATGAAGCAACATTAAGTGAATTAAAGAAATTTGATGAAGCTGAACTTGCTAGATTCTTTATTGTTTCTGAAGTTGAGCTTAAAAATAGTGGTGAAGAAGTCAAAGTTTCTAAGCATCAAGGTGTAAAATGTGATAGATGTTGGAATTATTTTGATAAATATAAAATCAAAGAAGTTGAAGGAACTCATTTATGCGAAAGATGTTTGAAAGGCTTAAACAAGTAAATTATAGAAATTATTTAGCTTTCTTTATTTATTTTGGATTAATTACTATAGCTGCTATAGTTCTTGATCAAGTAAGTAAATATGTCGCTGCTAATAATTTGCCTCAAGGTGAAGCAGTTCCTTTTATACCAAATTTTATCGATTGGTATCTTACTTTTAATAAGGGGGCAGCTTGGGGATTAGGCGATAACAATACATTTTCTAGAATCTTACTTGTTTCTATTTCCTGGATTGTTGCCTTGTTTATTCCTGGCTATTTAGTATTTCAAATTTCAAAAAGTACTAAATTTGATGTGCTTTTTGGTGTTTCTCTAGCATTAGTTTGGGGTGGAGATATTGGAAATTTAATTGATAGAACATTCTTCTTTGATAGAGGAGTCATTGATTTCATTTCAATCCAATCATGGTGGAATGGCTTTGGTATTTTTAATCTAGCCGATTCTGCTCTTGTTGTTGGAATATTTATGCTAGTAATTTACTTTATTATTGAAGAAATTAAATATTTAAATGTAAAAAGAAAAGAAAACGAAGCAAAAGAATTAGAAGAAAAGCAAAAAGAAACTGAAAATAAAGATGAAAAATAAAACTTATATTATAGAGAAAAAAGATGAGAGTTTACGCCTTGATAAGGTGTTAACTCTTTTTGATTCTTCTTATTCTAGAGTTTATATTTCTAACTTAATTAAGCAAAATAATGTGACCGTTAACGGTAAATTTGAACCCCCATCATATAAAGTTAAAGAAGGAGATTTAATTGAAATTAATTTTGTAGAGAAAGAATCTAATATGGATTTAGAACCATTAGATTTAAAACTTAACATTATTTATGAAGATGACGATCTTTTAGTTATTGATAAGCCTGCTGGATTGGTTGTTCATCCAGGAAGTGGTCATCAAAACGACACATTAGTGAATGCTTTAATTTATGCAAAAAAGCAATTATCAACAATAAATGGTTTAAACCGTATTGGAATTGTCCATAGAATTGATAAAGATACAAGTGGTTTACTTTTAATTTGTAAGAATGATTTCGTACATAATGCAATTGCAGATCAATTAAAAGATCACTCAATGCATAGAGAATATATTGCTCTTGTTGATGGTGTTATTCCTGATAATGAAGGGAAAATTATAGGTAAAATTGGTCGAGACAAGCAAAATCGACTTAAAATGGCTATAGATAATGTTAATGGTAAAGATGCCATAACTAGATTCACAGTTGAAAAACGTTTTTCTAAATATACATTAGTAAAATTAAAACTAGAAACAGGTAGAACTCATCAAATTAGAGTACATATGTCTTCAATTGGTTATCCTGTAACAGGTGATAAGTTATATGGAGGGTCGACATATTTATATAAAGGCGGCCAATTACTTCATGCATATCAATTGACTTTCTACCATCCAATATTAAAAAAAGAAATGTCATTTACATGTGACATTCCCCAATATTTTAAAGATATAATCGAAAAATTAGATTAAAAGTGGTGTATCGTTAACAACTTCAAGGTAATTCTTGAAGTTTTTCTTTACTATTTTGTTAAATTCTTCGATTCCAAATTTATCAATAAACTCTTTTGCAAAGATATTGACTTGTTCGCTAGCTCCAAGAGGTATTTTTACGTTGTATTTTTCTTCAATATAGCCGATTTGTTGTAAGAAAATATATCTTGCTATACAACTTGCTAAAGCAACAGATGGGAAAGCTGTTTCGCCTTTTTCTCTAAAAACTATATCTCTTTGAATTCTTTGACAACCATCGAGATATTCGTAATATTTTTCTTCGTTTACAAATTGATCAACATAAATGTTTTTAACATAAGGACATCTATCGTGAAGATTGACTAAAACATGATTATGACCTATAGCTTTGATTCTATTCATGTTCATTCCACGATTTATTGCATCATTATATCTATCATTTGTAATTACTTTGCATAAATAATGAACTTTTTTAAGAATAAGCGGAACGATTTTAAGCATTTTTTCATCTGAAATTTTCTTAGAATCAGTAATTCCGTATTCATTGATTACTTTCATAGTGTCATGATCAACATAAGCAGAACAGATTACTATTGGACCAAAGAAATCACCAGTTCCAACTTCGTCACTACCAATTTGTTGATCTACATCGATATATTCAAGAGATTCTTTATCGTTTTTAACCTTTTTAGGGAGTAAAGAAGGGGCGTTTGAATAAATTTTAGCGATTTCCATAGCACCTTCACCTTGAATTGTTACATTATAAAAATTGCGCTTTTTGTTGTCATAAGCGGTTATAATGTTTTTCTCCGTTTTTGCTGCAAATAAAATATAACCTATATTTCTTGCGGTAATATTATCAGCATATTCGGTTTCTAACTTTTTTAATGACTCTTGTGTAACTTTAATTGTAATCATTATTCATATATTATCATATTTTTATTGAAAAATGCTAAAATAATTTCTATGGGTAATATTGAGCAAATTTTAGAAATAGATAAGATAAAATCGGAAATTATCAAATATTCTAGAACGTTAATTGGTAAAAATAAGATTTTAACTCTCAAACCATCATCTGATATTCATTATATTGAACAAAAATATAATGATTTAAAGGAAATGATGGAAGTATTAAGAGAGTTCGGTGAAATTCCTTTAAGATCAGAAATAGACATTTATGATCTTATTTTGAATGCAAAAAAAGGTGTTGTTTTTGACGAAATTACACTAAATATGATTAAAAGCGAAATTCAATCGACTGTTGACGTTATTAAATACAGTATGTTTAATGAGTTTGACTATAAATATTTGAATAATTATTTTCTAAAATTGAAAGCAGATGAACTTGTATATTCAAAGATTAATCAAACAATTACACCCGAAAATACAGTTAAAGATTCTGCATCTAAAGAACTTTCTCAAATAAGAAGCAAAATTTATTTATTAAATAAAGAGATTCATAATTCTTTAGGAAAAATGTTGAGCAAATATAAAGATAAATTATCAGGTGATAATTTTGTCATCAAAAATGGAAGATTTGCAATTCCAATTAACACGAATTATAAAGCTGGAATCGATGGAATTATTCAAGATGTTTCTGATTCTGGTCAAACAACATTTATCGAGCCAAGAGAAGTACTTGAACTTGAAAATGAAATGTATGTTTGGCAATTAAAAGAAAAAGAAGAAGTGACTCGAATTCTAACTGAAATCACTCGTTTAATTGTATCTCATGAAGAACTCTTAGTAAGTAATTCTAATATCATTTCAGAGCTAGATTTTATATATTCTAAAGCAAAATTTGCTGATGATATATATGGAAATATTCCATATTTAAATAAGGAATACTATTTTAAACTTTATAATGCAAAGCACCCATTAATCGACAAGAGCATTTGTGTAGGAAACGATTACACATTAGGAAAAGGAAAAACATTAATGTTAATTTCTGGACCAAATGCTGGTGGTAAAACGATAGCTTTAAAGACAATTGCTATAATTAGCTATATGGTTAAGCTTGGTTTGCCTATTCCGGTAGGGCCAGATAGTGAAATGTGTGTATTTGATAATATTTATTTAGATATTGGCGATTCACAATCAATTGAACATAACTTATCAACCTTCTCAGGGCATATTAGTAATATTTCAGTAATTTTAAAGTCGATTTATAGTAGAGATTTAGTAGTTCTTGATGAACTGTGCTCTGGCACAGATCCTAAGGAAGGCGAAGCTTTGGCTGTTTCGATCGTTAAATATTTGCTTGATAAGAAAGTATTAAGTTTGATTACAAGTCATTACGAGTTATTAAAAAAATACGGTTTCACAAACGATCAAATTTTAAATGCTTCTTTTCTTTTTAACGAAAAAACGATTGAACCAACATTTAAAATATTGCTTGGTGTTAGTGGAAAGAGTTACGGTTTCTTAATTAGCAAGAAATTTGGATTAGACCAAGATATTATTAATTATGCAAAAATTACATATGAAAATAGTTTTGACAATGAGCAAGACAAGAAGATTGCAAAGCTTGATGAAAAAGAAAGATATTTGTTAACCAAAGATGAAAAACTAAAAAATAGACAAGAAGCACTTGCTAATTTAAGAGAAGATTTAAATAAACGTGAAAAAGAGCTGCAAGAAAGAGAAAATAGATTAAAATCTCAAAAAATCGATAAATTTGACATATTTTTAAATGACAAATATAGAGAAATTGACAACATTTATAATGAATTTTTAAAAACTAAAGATATTAAAAAAGCTGAAGAGAAATTAGATAAAATCAATGTTAAGAAGAAAAAGAATGAAAATATTAATTTAGATGATTATGTAGAAATAAAATCTCTTGGAGCAAGGGGAAAAGTTGTAAAAGTTGATGGTAACAAGATTACAATTTTATCTTCAGACGGCTTTAGTTTTAAAGCAACGAAAGATGTTTGTGAGAAAATTTCTGCGCCAAAAGAAACTAAAAAAAGTTCGATTAATATCGATGAATTTGTTTATGCTTCTAAGCAAGTAAGTACAACTTTAAACCTAATTGGCTATCACCTTGATGAAGGAATTGAAGCATTAGATAAATACCTTGATGATTGCGTTTTAAAAGGGTTTAAAACTGTTAAAATTATACATGGTTATGGTACAGGTCAATTAAGAAAGGCAATTCATAGCTACTTA
>CAMNHN010000054.1 GCA_946539555.1 uncultured Mollicutes bacterium
CAGTCATCACAGTTCCAGCAAACTTCGATGACAACCAAAGAACAGCAACCAAAGATGCAGGAACCCTTGCTGGTTTTGAAGAAGTATTTTTGATAAATGAACCAACTGCAGCGGCTATTGCTTATGGATTACACAAAGAAGAATATATCAATATTTTAGTTTTTGATTTAGGTAGTGGTACTTTAGATATTACTATAATGGAATTCGATAGGAGTATATTTAATATTCTATCAACTAGTGGGAATACCTCTCTTGGTGGAACCGATATGGATAATGTTATAATCAAATATCTTGCTGATGAATTTGAGAAAAAACACGGAATAGACCTAACGCAAGATGAAGAATCCAGAAGAGTATTAAGAGAAGGAGCTGAAAAAGCAAAAATAGAATTATCAAATCTACCTGAAACAACAGTCAAACTCCCATTCATCGCAATGAGTAACGATGGTTCTCCATTACATTTAGATGAGAAATTATCTCAATCACAATTAGAAGAACTGGTTCATCCAATTGTAGAACAATGTGGAGAAAGTATCGATCAAGCTGTTTGTGATGCTGATTTAACCATTGATGAGATTGATAAAGTTATATTGGTTGGTGAAACAACAAGAATGCCAATAATTCAGGATTATGTTGAAAACTATCTTGGAAAAGTAGTTGAAAAAGGAATAGATCCAGTAGAATGTATAGCTATAGGAGCATCTGTTCAAGGAGCAATGTTTGCTGGTGAAAATATAACTGAAGTGGATGTAACTCCATCTTCAATTGGAATGGTTGGTGTCGGAGGTATAACTAATGTTCTGATTAAGAAAAATACTCCTATTCCAACAGAACACAAGGAAACATTTACAACGGTTGCAGATAATCAAACGGAAATATGCATTGAACTTGTGATGGGTGAAAATAGATTGGCTCATTTGAATAGAAACTTGGGTTCATTTGTTTTAGATGGAATTCAACCTGCACCAAGAGGTGTGCCACTATTTGAAGTTACCTTTGAAATCGATGAACATGGAATATTGCATGTAAACTCTCTTGATAAAGCTACTGGAAATACACATTCGATTACAGTTGAAAATATTAATAGCATATAGATTAAGCTTATGAAATATTGCTTTTTGCAATGATTTTCTTAAAATATGGTGAAGGTTAGTTATAATAATCGAATTTTAATTTAATATCTTAATCTTTTTTAATGATTATCTCATCAGGTGTTTTAACCAAAATGCCTTCTATTTTTCTATTTTTGTTGATTAACTTTTTGAAGTAATCTAAATTATTTTCTAACTTTTTAACAGACTTATTATTCTGTTTATATTCATTTAATAATTCCTCATTATTAAATAACAATAAGAATATTGCGTTTCCACGTTTTTCGGTTGTGAGTGTTTTTTTGCCTTTGGAAATTTTAACAGGGCAAATTAATGATGAGTTTTCAAGTTCATCAATTGAATCTGCAACATTATTAATTCCAGATAAATATTCATTGATTTTATCAAAGGATAAATTTTCAACAATTGTTTTAATATTTTCATCTTTATGAATTGATCTTCTAAGTTTATTTTTCGAAAGAATACTGTCAATTTCGTCTTCGGAAATACTATCCATTTTATTTTTCAATTCTTTAATTGATTGAATATCCTTTTTAATGAAAGGTACTAAAATATTTTCTAGAATGGTTTCAATTTGGATAGATGTGTCCTCGGATTTTTCTAGATTATGATTATTTAAAATGTAATTAAGTTGAATGACACTTAAATTGTTCAATTCATCTTTTAACTCATTAAGCTCATTATTAAAATTAACTATTTCAAACAAATCAATTTTTTCTAAAATCTCATTAACTTGAGTTTCATCATCTCCAACATCATTTAAAAGGTTAGATCTCAAAAGATGTTGTCTTTGAAGTTTATTAAATGATTCCACCATAAGTTTAATATTATTGATTTCTGAAATGTTCTCTGAAAGTATATCAACTGGAACCTGTGTTCCAATTTCATCGATTAATTGGTTTTCATTATCTTTCACAATTAAATTGTTAGATTTGGCAATAAATTTTAATTCATTGAGGTTCAATTTATTTAATTTAGATTTAATATCACTTAACCTCTTTATATCCTTTTTAATCAGATTAATAGGCAATGTCTTATTAATTTCATTTATAACTTTAGTTTTTCCACCCGCAACTTTAATATTATTCTCTTTTAAAATAAAACTCAATTCATTAATTGTTAATTGATTTAATTTTTCATTGGCTTTTTCAATCTCAGAGATAATTAACTTAATGCCTTTAATTGGTATGTTAGAAATAATATTATCGATTAATTCATTTTTAGTGCCACTACTGGAAATATTATTTGAAATTAAAATAAACTCTAACTGAAGTTTATAAAATTTAACAAGTTTTTCTTTTACATTATCTATTTCAATTATATCAGATTTAATTTTTAAATCATTAAAAGAAGGTGAAATACTGTTTAAAAATGATTCAACATATTTTTGTTTAGTATCACATTTAGATAAGTTATTTATAATAGCTATTTGATTTAAATAACTCAAATCACAACCATTAATTAATTTTTTAAAAGCTTCTAAAGTAATTACATCTAAAAGTTTAGTACTGATTTCATTTTTATCAATATTGGTTGTTTTAATGATATTGATTAATTCATTTTTAATTTGAGCACCATCTTGCTCATCTAGGCCATGTTCAAATAATAATTTTTTAAATGATAATTTAATTTCTGTTTTTCCAGTTATACTATAAAGAATTTCAAGTTTTTCATTTTGCTTTATTAATTTCTTTTGTCTGATTTTTAAATTAACATAACGGGATATATTCTCTTTTTCAACTTTCCAATCTTTAATGTCATTTATTAATTCATTCCTAATTTGGTTACCATCATTTTTATCCAAACCGGATTGTTTTAATCTTTTCAAAAACTTAGAATCAAGTGATGTCTTGCCAGTAATTTTATATAATTCTTTTAGGTTATTGTTAAGGAGTTCTTGAGATTTTTCATTAATAAGTTCATTTAATTTTGATTCGATGTTTTGTTCTTCAATCTGATAATTATTGATTAATGAAACTATTTTAGTTCTAATCTGAATTCCATGATTAATTTCAAGATGATGATTAATTATATTCTGTTTATAACTTTCTAAGAGTTCATCTTTTCCAGTGATTAGATATAATTTTTTAAGTGCTCTTTGTTTATTTATACGTACTCTATTGATATTATCTTCCATTTCTGATAATGGAACATTTTCAATGATTTTATTAATTAATAAATTTTTATCTCCGCGTGAATTAAAATTGTTATTGTCCAGAATTAATCTTAACTGTTCATCACGTAATCCATTTAATTTAACTTTAAAGTCATCAATTTCTCTATCAATCTGTTCGATTAAATTATTAATTTCATTTTCATTAATATTAGAAACAATTTGGTTAATAAGGGATGATGAATTGCCACTAGCTCTAATATTTTTTAATTCAAGAATTCTAACAAGCTTATTGTCAGGAAATTCTTTTAAAATATCTTTCATGTTGGGTTTGTATGTTTGACGTAAATAATCTTCCTCTAAATTTAAACTAGCAATGACTGATGGAACATGTTCAAGTATTCTATCTTGTAATTGGGTTTTAGTTCCATCAACAGGTAATCCGTTAGCTTCTAATATGATTATAAAATCTTCTTTATTAAAATTTTTTAATTCTTGTTTAAATGTAGTTATATATCCGTTATATGCATCTTGAGAATTATAAGTTAATTCTTCTCCCTTTTTAATACTTTTTAATGTATGATTTGCAGTTTTAAAAATCTCATTATATTTCTCTGAAAGTTTTTCTTGAAGTTCTTTTGGCTTTACATTTCCAACACGGGCCGGATGATAATTAAATAAAAATTTTTTATTTATTTTTTTTATTTGCTTCTTATTAAAGCCTGGTTTGATTGGAAGTATTTCAAAAGCGGTTATTATCTGTAACATTCTCATCCTCTATTTTAATGATAAATACATCATACACTAAATATAAAACTATATATTATTATATGTTGAAAATATTATTAAAGGCTTTTATAAATTAGGGTTATCTCATGTCTAAATTAATTGAGAAAGCAAAAAAAGAAGAAAACGAAAACAATTTAGAAGTTGCATTAACTTATTATGAAATGGCTTTAAGTGATCCTGCCTGTCCATTTGACATTAGATCTGATATGGGTGTTGTTTATAATAAATTAAGAAATTTTAATGAAGGATTAAACTGTTTTAATAATGTTTTAAACATGGATAAAAATCATGTTGATAGTTTATTCGGTAAAGGAATTTCATGTTTGGGATTGAATAAGTGGGATGATGCTCTAGATTCATTTTTAAAAGCTAAAGAAATTGACGATACTAATGCTAACTTTTATTATTATATATCAATAATTTTACAAAGTGATTATGATGATAAAGCCTGTGAATATTATTCTAAATTCATTGAACTAGACAATGAAGAATTTAAACAAATTCGTTCAGATTATAATTTTGGATTGATATTTCAGGATGCTGAATTAAAATTAGCTAACAATAAAAAGTTGAATTTACATGATTTTACAGATGTATTGAAATCATTTGACTTAAAAGAAGATGAGATTGATAATTATCTAAAGACTTTACCTTATGATGAGTTAATTTCAAAAATCAATGAACTAAATGATTTGCATCATGAGGAAAATGAAAAAAGAATCATTAGAAGTCAATATCTAGAAATGGGATTTACTGATGAAGATGTAGATGATTATCTTATAATTGATGGAATTGATAAATTAAAAGAAGATATCATCTCAAGAATTAATGACAATCCATTTCCGGATAAAATGGAAATTAACATTGAATTACACTGTGATGATGTAAGTAAATATATTTTTGAAGAAATCACTATTGAAGAAAAACCAATCAAATCCGCTAAAAATAATAAAAGAATTAAAGACACTACTAAAGCTGTTGAAAAAATATTTAAACACCATTATAAAATAATGATAAAAGCATTTTCTAAAAATGATTTTGAATGTGCAAACTGGTATTCTGATTTTGTTGATGAATCCAAGATTTTTAATAAATCTTTTAAAGTTAATTTTATATATCTTAGGGGATTAATATTGTCCAGTTTGAACTTAGATTTAAATGAAGTATTAACTGAGTTCAAGGCACTGGAAAAAGATTTCCCTGAAATAACTAATGATAAAACTTATTTGTATAATAAAAAACATATCGAAAATGATTTGGAAAAAAGCAATCAAGAGATGATTAAATGAGTGAAAAAATATTAGGCATTGATTTAGGAACTAGTAATTCTGCCGCTTGTGTTTTTATTGATGATAAAGCAACAATGATTCCAAGTGCAGAAGGATACAGCATGTATGGTAAGGCATTCCCAAGTTATGTGGCTTTCACTGAAGATGGAACACAGTTAGTTGGACAGCCTGCAAAAGATCAAGCAGTGGAAAATCCAGACAACACTATCAGTGAAATAAAAAGATATATGGGTACTGATTATAAGGTAAATATTCAAGGAAC
>CAMNHN010000055.1 GCA_946539555.1 uncultured Mollicutes bacterium
CGAATATTAAAATTATTGGTTGAAGAAAGAATGAAAATTTAAGAAAATTAATAGCGAGGTTTTGTTATGTTGAAAGAATTAATTAATGATTTAATTTTTTATGGAAAATATCATTTGGAACTTAGTGAATTAGACGCTCTTTATATTAAAAATATAATTCTTGGTGAGTTAAATTTGCTCTCACCAAGCGAAGAGAGTTATTTTGGTGAAAAAAACGTTAAGAAAATGGATTTACCAGATGATTTAGTCATCAAAATGAAAGAAGCTTTGATAAATGAACTAAATAAAGATGAAGTAGAAGCTGATTTGCTAGTTAATAAATTTTTAGGATTAATATCGCCTCTTCCAAGCAAAGTCGAAGAAAATTTCTTTAATATATATAAAAAGGATGGCGATGAAGCAGCACTTGATTATTTATACAATTTATCAATCAAGAATTATTACTTCCAAAAAACAAATGTAAACAAAAATATCGTTTGGGATTCAAACTTTGAAAAAAGAAATATTGAAGTTTCAATCAATCTTTCTAAGCCAGAAAAGAATAATAAAGATGTTGCTAAACTTTTAACTGCAGCACCTGTAACAAATTATCCAAAATGTCTATTATGTTTAGAAAATTTAGGTTTTAAAGGTACTGCAAAACATCCTGCTAGAAGTAATATTAGAATAATTCCTGTTAAGCTTGATGGAGCAGAATGGTTTATTCAATATTCTCCCTTTGGTTATTTCTACAAGCACTGTATTGTTTTTAGTAAAGATCATAAAAACATGATTATAAACAAATCTACTTTAAAGAAATTATGTGATTTTGTAGATCAATTCCCAAGCTTTTTTATCGGTAGTAATGCTGATTTACCAATTGTTGGTGGTTCAATTTTAAATCATGAACATTTCCAAGGTGGAAAACATATTTTACCAGCAATGAAACAAAATCCTGAATTTGAATTTGAAGTTAAGCATCATAAAGGCGTCAAAGTTTATAAACTTGATTGGTACAATTCTACGATTCTTGTTGAGGGGAAAGATGCTAAACAAGTTGTTGATGTTGCCGACATTATTTTAGAGGCTTGGAGAAAATATAGCGATCCTGAAAATGATATTATCGCAAGTGATGAAACAGGTAATCATAACACAATTACTCCATCAATTAGAAAAGTTGGAGACGCATATAAACTCTATTTAATTTTAAGAAATAATAGATGTAATGAAGAGCATCCTGATGGAATTTTCCATGCTCATAAAGAACATCACGCTATCAAAAAAGAAGGCATTGGAATTATTGAAGCTTTAGGCTTATTTATTCTTCCAGGAAGATTAAAAAGACAAAAAGAAGAGATTAAAGAAATTCTTAAAAAGTGGTCAATTTCAGGCAAAAACCATGCAGATTTAAAGGATTTATTTGATTTTGAAGCAATGATAAATTATTTATTTGATAATTATAACGAAAGCACAATTGATAAAGATATAGATAAATACATCGAAAATACATGTAAAGAAATTCTTATTAATACTGCTGTTTTTAAAGAAACAGAAAAAGGAATTTCCGGATTTAAAAAATTTGTTAACAGCTTAGATTTATAAGTTCATTTTATACAACTAGTAGACTCTGATAATTTGAGAGTTTACTTAAAAATTCAATTTTTGTTGTTATTTCATCCAAAATTCAATAATTAGATAAAAGTTTTGCGACTAGTATTTAGACAATTTAAATTATATAATTTAAAAGTTGAATAAAAACAGAAATATCTATAAGATATACATTGCGTGACTAGAAGATTTTTTAGTGAGGAGAATTTTTATGGACAAATTAAAGATTGCAGAAATTTGTAAAGAAAAGAACGTAAGATACATAAAATTAATGATTACTGATTTACTTGGAACAGTTAAATCTGTTGAGATTTCAGTAAATAAATTACAAGAAGCATTAAATGGCGAAATAATGTTTGATGGATCATCAATTGAAGGATTTGTTCGTATTAAAGAAGCTGATATGTATCTTCACCCTGACCTAGACACTTTTGCAATTTTGCCAGCAGAAAGTGATAAAGAATTAGGTGCAACAGCAAGATTAATTTGTGATGTTTATACAAGCGATGGAAAACCTTTTGATGGAGATCCTCGTGGAGTTTTAAAAAGAGTTTTAAAAGAACTTGAAAAATATAACTTATCAAAATTCTGTGTTGGTGTTGAACCTGAATTCTATCTTTTAAGAAAATGTGATGGTGAATTAACTTTCTCAGATAATGGTTCATATTTTGATATGGCACCTATTGGAAGTGATGAAGTTATTAGACATGAAATCGTTACTGAACTTGAAAAATTAGGATATGAAGTAGAAATTTCTCATCATGAGGTTGGTCCTGGTCAAAATGAAGTTAATTTTAAATACGATGATGTTCTTAAAACTTGCGATAGAATCCAAACTTATAAACAAATCGTTAAACAAGTCGCTTTACGTCATGGATTAATTGCTACATTTATGCCAAAACCATTTGAAGGAAAACCAGGAAATGGAATGCACGTAAATTGTTCATTATTCGATAATAATGGTAAAAATTTATTCTTTGATCCAAACGGAGAAAAACAACTTTCTAAACTTTGTATCAATTGGATTAATGGAATTATTCATCACGCAAGAGAACTTTCAGCAATCACAAACCCAATCATTAATTCATATAAAAGACTCGTCCCAGGATATGAAGCACCTTGCTATATTTGTTGGAGCGATTCAAATAGAAGTTCAATGATTAGAATTCCAGCAAGTAGAGGAAAAGCAACTCGTACCGAAGTTAGAAATGTTGATCCATATGCTAACCCATATTTAATGGCTGCTTCAATTCTTGCTGCAGGACTTGATGGAATTAAAAACGAACTTAATGATGTTCCTTCAGTTTCAGATAACATCTTTGAACTTACAAGAGAAGAAAGAGAAGAAAAAGGCATTAAAAATCTTCCTGAAAATCTTAAAGATGCAATTAAAGAACTCAAAAAATCTAAGTTTATGAAAGAAGTTTTAGGTGATCATGTATATAAAAAATACATTAAAGCTAAAGAACTTGAATGGGAAGAATATAGAGTTCTTGTAACCGATTGGGAAAGAAAGAAATATTTATGATAAATTCGAAAGAACTTTTAGATTTAAATCACACTCTTGCTAAAAGTTTCTTAGAAAATCTAGAAAACATTTGGGAAATTTTAGCTAAACTAAGTGATGTTATTCTAGAGATTCAAAAAAATTTGAGTAAAGACGAATACGAAGAAATTAGTCCTCAAGTATTTGTTCATAAGAGTGTTAAAATTATGAAACCTGTTTTTATTGGAGCTCCAACAATTATTGGTAAAAACTCTGAATTAAGACAATCTGCTTTAATTCGAGGATGTGCTTTAATTGGTGAAAACTGTGTTATTGGAAATAGTAGTGAAATTAAAAATGCGATTATTTTCGATAATGTAGAGTTACCTCACTTCAATTATGTAGGTGATAGCATCTTAGGATATCGTGTGCATTTTGGAGCCGGTGCTGTTGCTTCAAATCTTAAGTCAGACAAATCAGAAGTAACGATTAAATTCAAAGAAAATGAAATTAAAACAGGGCTTAAAAAATTTGGAACAATAGTTGGTGATTATTCTGAAATTGGATGTAATTCAGTTTTAAATCCAGGAACAATTATTGGGAAAAATACATCAATTTATCCTTTATCAAGTGTTAGAGGAGTGATTGAATCAAACACGATTTATAAAAATCAAAAGAACGTTATTAAGAAAAAGTAATAACAAGAAATGAGGAATTATTATGTGTGGAATTGTAGGTTACATTGGCAAAAAGCAAGCTGCTCCAATTATTCTTGATGGATTAGCAAAGCTTGAGTACAGAGGCTATGACTCGGCAGGTATTGCAGTTAGAAGTGGAAGCGGTGACCCAGTTGTTGTTAAAGAAAAAGGAAAATTATCGAATCTTTTTGAAATGACAAATGGCGGGAAAGCATTAAAAGGAGATTGTGGAATTGGACATACAAGATGGGCAACTCATGGTGAGCCATCAAAACGTAATGCGCACCCTCACGTTTCAGGAAATGCTAAAGTTTCTGGAAGTGGTTTAGTTGAAGGAAATGTAGTTGGTGTTCACAATGGCATTATTGAAAACTATACCGAATTAAAATTAAAACTTGAAAGCAAAGGTTATGAATTTTATTCAGATACTGACTCAGAAGTTTTAATTAAACTTATCGATTATTACTATAAAAAATATTTCCATACACCAGTTGATGCTATTGCAAAAACTATGGTTAGAGTCAGAGGAAGCTATGCACTTGAAGTAATGTTTAAGGATTATCCAGGTGAAATTTGGGTAGCGAGAAAAGACTCACCAATTATCGTAGGCGTTAATAAAGATGAAGGATTTATCGCAAGTGATGTTCCTGCAATCTTAAAATATACAAGAGATGTTTATTATATTGATAATCTTGAAATCGGTTGTATTAGAGGCGGAGAAGTTCATTTCTACAATTTAAGTGGAGATGAAGTCAAAAAGCAAACCAAGAGAATCGAATGGGATGTTTCAGCTGCTGAAAAAGGCGGATATGAGCATTTCATGATGAAAGAAATCCACGAACAACCAGAAACTGTTCAAAACACATTAAATTCTTTAGTTAAAAATGGCCATGTTGATTTAAGCAATTGTGGTTTAACTGATGAAGAAATTAAGGGAATAAATTCTATAACCTGCGTTGCATGTGGCTCAGCTTGGCATACTGCAATGGTAAATCAATATGTTTTTGAAGATTTAGTAAAAATTCCAGTAAGATGTGAACTTGCTAGTGAATTTAGATATAGAAAACCACTTTTACATAAAGATCAACTTATTATTGTTATTTCTCAAAGTGGTGAAACTGCTGATACTTTAGCTGCTTTAAGACTTGCTAAGGAAAATGGTATTAAAACATTAGCGATTGTTAATGTTCAAGGTTCATCAATTGCTAGAGAAGCAGATCACGTTTTATACACACTTGCTGGACCAGAAATTGCTGTTGCAACAACTAAAGCATATAGCGCTCAACTTATCGCTTTATATTGTTTGGCTTTACGTTTTGCAAGTGTTAAACAAGGTTTAGATGATACAAAATATATCGAGGAATTGAACACAATCCCTGCAAAAATCCAACAAATTATTACAAATCCAGGAAAAATTCAATGGCTTGCTTCTAAAATAATTAACTTAAAAGACGTCTATTTTATTGGTAGAGGAATCGATTATGCAATCTGCCTTGAAGGTTCTTTAAAATTAAAAGAAATTTCTTACATTCACTCAGAAGCTTATGCAGCTGGTGAATTAAAACATGGAACAATTTCTTTGATTGAAGATGGAACTCTTGTTATTGG
>CAMNHN010000056.1 GCA_946539555.1 uncultured Mollicutes bacterium
TATTATATATAAAAAAGCAGCAAAGTTTCACAACTTTACTACTCCAAAAAATCTATTAGTTAAAAATGAATCATTATTTTTTAGAATAATGCTTCTTGTGTTAATCCGTCATTATATTCTTTTTTAGGTTTCTTCATTAAATCTAATTCTGCTTGTGTGTATTCTCGCCAATTTATGAAATCCCATGTGAAGAAATCATGACAGACATTATTTTTGTTAATTATCCTTTTAGCCTCTTTTTCATTATAATCTGAAAGATTCATTTGAGAAAGAAGAGACAGTAAACGTGATTTTCCTTCTTTGACATTATCTTCCATCAACTCGACAGAATATAATGTTTTTAATGCAGTTCTCCAATCTATATTATGCATTAAACGATTCCAGAGAATATATACAACAAATTGATAATTTCCTGCTGATGGTTCTACAAATGTTTTTTCTGGATCTGACCAGTCTTCTTCAGATATTTTATCACACATAACTTTGATGATAGAATACGGCGTAAAAAATTCGTTTGAATTTATATCTGAATTTTTTCGACGAGAAACTCGTTCATCTGTTGCATAATTAGATAAATCTAAAAAACGGTCTATGTTAAAATTTTTATTCATTTAAAATCTTATTAATTTCTTCTTTATTATATTTCATTCCAATCATATTAAATAATTCTTCATCAGTATATGATTTAGAAAAATCTAACCAAGGAATAATTTGATATCTGTTAACATTTCCTATATTTGAAATTGCTGCAAGTTTTATACAAAGATTTACAAAATTTGTATTTAAATATTTAAGCGCATTTTCAGCTTCATTTCGTTTATTTTTAGGAAATGTTATATATCCACAAGCAACTTTTTGATCATCTTCATCATAATCTTTTACTAGATTAAAACCATTTTTATTTTTAGTGCTAAAAGCTGCATATGCATAGGATGCATTTGGTTTTAATACATAAACATATAATAATGATTTATCTGGATTGTTTTCTTTTAATTTTGCTTTTGAGAAATCACCATATCCCTTTGTTAATTTTAAATGATTTTCAATATTATCTCTATTACTAATAAATGTTCTAATACAATTATCGAATTCCATTAAATATTGATTATCAAAATATGTTATAATATCTGATTGTTTATCAAATTCTTTTATTTTATTATTTTTTCTATATATAATTTTATGTGAATTTTGTTTATTGATATAAACAATACATAATCCACTTTTAATATTGGCATCAAAAATATTTTCAATATTATCAATTTCAGTATAATATAAATTCATGTTTTGACGAAATTCTTTGAATGCAGTTTTAGCTAATGAACCTGATTGATGACCAATGACTGCTGGATCCGGATTTATTGAAATTATATTATCACTAATATTAATACATTTATTCAAAAATTTAACATATAAACCATCTCCCGTAATATTACCGGAGTATGGTGGATTCATTAAACATATATCAAAATTTTTTCCTTTAGGCATACCTGCTAATTCTATTATTTTTTCATTATCTTCATTTAAGAAATCATTTGTTATATCAAACAAACCATTTCCATTTTTGTCTTCTATATCTAATATATTATATTCATCAAGTCCTAAAATGTTTAATGATTTCTTTATAAATAATTTAGTTTTTTCACCGGCAGGAACAATCTTCACTCTGTTCGCCACTTCTTTACCATACTTTTTATAAATTTCAATAACCCATTCTCCGACTTTACTGTTAACTGTCAATATATTTTCTGCTTTCTTCCATTCATTGTCTGGAATCTTTTCTATCATTTTTCTTGCTAATTCAGGTTTCGTCACAAAATATTCTTTTCCATCCATCTCCATTATTCTTCCTAATTTTGCAACTGCATTCTGAACTCTCTATATCGGTTCTATGCTTTCATCATTCAATAATGTGTTTAATTGCAATAACAATATATTAATATTTCCTTTTTCAAGATTAGTTAAATTATTATATAATTCATTAATAGATTCTGCATCTAAGTTAAATATTTTTGCTTGATTTTTAACAGTTTCATCATTTTCAATTCTATTAACTAAATCATCTATATCTTTATAAGGTTCATCTAAACAAATATTAAAATACAACATATTTTTCAACATGCCGATAAACTTGGCTTTTATTTGTTTTTTGATATCAGATTCTTTTTGTTTTTCTTCAGATGGATTATCATTGAAATCAACATCTTCACCTCTTTCCAATGCTTGCATTCCTGACATATCAATTGAATCACTTCCTTCTGAATTTATTTCATCTGCAAGTTTTTCTTTTGCTCCTGATACATTTGTTTCTTCAAATTTATTAACAATTTTCAAATTATTAATATCATTTAAGAATGATTTGAAATTTCCGTTTGCAATGCTGTCTGCAATATTAGATTCAATATCTTTGTCTCTATTATAATTTGCATATATTCTCAACAAATCTTTCGGTTGAATTTCATGCAATCCTTCTAATGTTCTTGCATTGTCTAATGTGTGGGTTTCTGCAATTATAGGAAGATATTTGTTTTGTTCTTTTATTGTATCTTCTATATCTTTAGGAGAATATTTTCCTTCAGCAGCTGCTTGGGCTGTGGCTGAATCAATGGCAAGTTGGAACATTCTGTCAACGTTGAAATCAATTAAATATACATTCGGCTTTTTATTGATTTTTATTTCATCATTATTTCCATTAATTGCAGTTTTAACATTTCTTGTGCATAATCTGAATATTGCTTGATCATATTCTTGCGCAGATGTTGTATCTTTCATATATAACATACAATCCCATAATGGAACGCTGACGCCTGTTAACATTCTTTTAACTGTTATACATAAACTCTTTTTTCCTTCAGATTCTAATTTGTTTAATTGTTCATTTAATGCATCTGAATCGACTGCATATTTGCTCACACCATAACCGCCTTTGTTTCGTGATGTTCTGTTTTCTGTCAAAACAATAATTTCTCTGTCCTTGAATATTTTTTCATTTTCTAATAATGTTTTTAATGCAGGACATGTTTTGATATGCGGAACAACCATAATGCAATGCTTGAATAATTCTCCAGAAACAGATTTGTCAAGATTTGTCAATCCTTTTATTTTATGATTGTCACCAAAAACGGAATGCATTATAGACAAAATCGCTTTCTTATGCAAGAATTCTCCGTTATTATCCATTTTGAATAATTCTTCCATAGAAACAGAAAATCCTGCTTCACCTAATTCTTTTCTGCATGCATTTGAAATCTGCATTCCGAATTTAATAATATTAGGAATTCCAAAATACGGTGATTTGCTTTGTTCTGCATCTGAATGATCAGCAGCCCATTCATCACGGGCTTCAACCATATTAGAGAATGTAACTGTAGAAATAATAGTTTTATTTGTCGTAAATTGACTAAATTCTCCATGTGTCAAAATATAATATGGTGTTCCTGAACATTGCAATCTGACTTTTGCATTTATTCTATTAACAATCTTAGTTGTGTTTTCTAATTCTTTTAATTCTTCTTTTGCATATTTTCTTTCTTCTGCATCAAGCTCTTTATTAATATATTCTTCAACTTGTTTATATTGATCTTCATTTGGATTATTTAATCCGGTTGCAGCTCCGTATGTTCCTGAGTGACTTCCATAGTGAGTTTCATCAATAACCATAATGTCTATTGGAAGATTAGGATCATATAAAAAATTATGTTTGTCTTTTATTTCACGAATATTTTCTTCTTTGTTTAGTTTGCCTGCTAAATCTTGAAGTGTTGCAAAAACAATAACGGTTTTTCCTGCAACTAATTTAGCTTTAATATAATCTTGCAATTGGTTAATCGCAACAACTTGATGCTTTGTTGTCAACAAAGTATTTCCATCATCTTTTGAAGTTTCATTTATTTTATTTCCTTCAAATTCTAAGAAAACAAAATCATTAATAAAATCAACGTGGTTAATATCATTTCTCCACGATGGACGGACATCAGCTTTTGCTGAAGTGATTAATGCAAATTTTGCGCCAGACTGTTTAATTATTTCATAAGCTGAAAATGTTTTACCGAATCTCATTACAGCTGCTAGTAATAAATCTGTTTTCCCAGCTTCAATAGCTTTTACTCCATTATTAATTGCAATTTCTTGGAGTCCTGTTGGATTATATGTATTTGGGTTTGGCCATTGAGTATCTGCTTTGTTGGTTCCGCCATCGCCGACTAATTTATATAAATCAACATCAGCAAGATTTTTATTCTCTCTGATATCTTGTTTCAATTCTTCAATAATTGCAGTTAAAATTTCTTGAGATAATTCGGCTTTTTCATCTAAATCCAAATTACAATATTTGTGGAAAAATTCTTGGCTAATATGCAAATCACGCATTCCTTGATTAACAGCTAATTGTCTAATAGTATCTGCCTCTTCTTTTACATTGATTTGTACATAACCGTGTTTATTAATTCTTTTATGAACAGAAAAGTCTTTGAAGAAAACTTCATTTTTTGCAATATCTAATTCTGTAGCTGTCCAATACCCGAGCGGTTCTTTTAAATCTGGATATTTTCTCTACCATTGTTGAATACGAGTCATTACTCCTTGATCGGTAAATCCAACTTTAATCATATTAGGAACATGTACTGTTGTAAATGCATAAATCATCGGAGTATTTTCTCTTAGGAAACCCTCAATCTTAGTAGGTTTATTCTGAAGCATTCTATCCATATCAGTAAGGGTTTTATCATCATCTTCAATTGATGCATCCTGGATTGATGTATCGCTACCAGAAACTAATTCTGAATCCTTTTCGTAAAACTTCTATATAGTATCTTTTACTATTGGATTATTTCCTGCCTATTCAGATTCTTTCTTCTTAAAAAATAAATCTATTACAGATTTGACAATGCTATTGCTCATTATTTTATTTTTCCACATTTTTATATTTTATTTATATTCTATAAAATATTGTAAAGAAAAAAGAGGAATTTGTTTATCCCTCTTATAATTGTAATTTAGCTAATAGCTTAAAATTAATTTAATATTTTAAAAAATAGAAGTTATAAAAATTAAGCACCTTCATTTAAAAGGTGCTTAATTCAAATTTATATTACTTAGCAATTTTTGCTTTATACTTGCGTGACATA
>CAMNHN010000057.1 GCA_946539555.1 uncultured Mollicutes bacterium
CAATATTTTTCAAATTATTTAGGAACACCTGTAAAATCTACTGATGACTGGTGCTTTGACGTTGATAACGAAAACATCATCAGCAATTATAGAAAAGGTGGCACAAACTGTGTTCAAGCTTTTGGCATTTCTTATTGGAATCATGAAGACGGATTACTGCTTCAAAGCAAATTAAAAGAAATGTATCAAGACAAATCAACTCACAATGAATTTTGGGAAATGTGTATTTTTTCATTTTTCAAAAATGATTTTAAAATCAAATGCAGATATTGTAAAAAAGAATCAATTTTAGAAATCGATTCTTTTAAAGAACTTTGTGAAGTTGATAATTCTTACATAAATTTTAAATAAAAAGCCTGCAAATCTCAAATATTTTTGAAAATTAGTAGTTTTTTAGTAGATTACAATTTGTGTTCTTTCATATATTTTTCATAACCTTCTGTTAATGAAAAACCTTTATTATGATGATGTCCTTGTTGATCTTTTAAAGGTGGAAATTTCATATAATCACCAAAAATATTTTTCAAATAATCATCATATCTTTTCATTACTCTTAATTTCGTATCTTCAAAATCAACATATACATAATCACTAAATATATCAGAATCCATAGCTGCTTTTTTAAAAGTAAAGCCAAAAAGGTTTCCACTTAAAGCACTTTCTTCTATCTTATATTTATTTGCATATTTATCCATTTTTTTGTTTCTATAATGGTTAATATCAAATATTTTAAAAAGACCTCCAACAATATTTAAGAGTATATCTTTAAACAAAGTCTCTTTATGAACTTTTCTAGTTAATGCAGGTAAATATGCTAAATAAGTGTTAAGCCAAATATATCGCACTCTTTTCGCACATTTTGATCTTTCAATTGGTTTTTTAGACATTCCGTCAATAGGAAAAATATCAATCCATATACCATGATTAATTCTATGATTTTTATAAAAGTCTTCAATAAACGTTGATGAACTATCTCTTAATTTTGTAAATCCATAAATGTAATGACGGTCACTTTTCCAAGATTGAATGAAATATGGTGTTCCTTTAAATTCATCTTGTAAAGTTAAAAACTTTTCATAATCTTCTCTTGGCATCATAACATCTACATCATCATCCCATGGAATGAAACCCTTATGTCTTATTGCGCCTAAACAAGTTCCACCATTTAAAAAATATCTCAAATTATGCTTCTCACAAACTTGAGCAAATACTTTTAAAATCACTAACAATCTTTTTTGCAAATCATTCATACCAAACTATTATAATTCATTATAAAAATAATTAAACATTTAATTATTTTATGATTTATATTATTGACAATATTAAAGAAAAAGCCTTCAAAACAGCCATATTTTTAAATGTATTTAATTATTTGATAAATATGGATTTGCTTAACTTTTACAATACTTTAAAGTATCTTAAGAATCGTTTATATGAATCTTAAGATAATATCGTAAATTTATTAAATCTAATAAGTTTTATATTTTTTACTTCTTCCGTGATTCTATATTTCTTCTTTTCTGTTTTTAAAAAGAAAGATCTTGCTTTATAGAAACATATAAAAATGTTAAATAATCATTTAAATATAGTTCTAATATTTAAGAAGTAAATAAAAATGTCGAATTTAATCGACATTTTTTATTGAGTTTATTGTTGTTCTTTATTTGAATTACTTTCCTCTGAATCAAATTTTAATCCAGCAACTTCTTCTACAGGAAGGACAAAAGCAATTCCTTGTCCAAGCGTAGATAAACCAGCCGCCTCATTAATCGCTTTCAAAACAGCGTCTCTAATTCTTACACTAACAAGAATCATAATTAATTCTTTATCAGGAGTAATGATGACACCATACTTTTTTTCCATTTCTTTGTTACCGGTACCACGTGCATGAATAATCGTTCCGCCTCTAGCACCAACTTCTCTTGCTGCATCCATAACAAGATCAGAGAAACCTGCATTAACTAAACAAAAAATAACTTCGAATGAATGTTGTTTTTCCATACTTTGCTCCTATAAATCATTAGAGATAAAATGATAAGCTTTAAGTCCAATAATGCTTCTAAAAGGAATAGAAAATCCTACACCTTTATTTCTTTTATTGGAAACGAAGAATGCCTCTAATTCAGCTTTAATTTGAGGTATAAGTTCAGATCTTGTTAACGAAAAAACTACTTCTTTATCGTTATTTTCAAGACCAAAAATATCTAAAATTTCTTTTTGAGCAGTTCCTTGACCGCTTTGTACATATTGTAAAGAACAACCGACGCTTTCCATTAAACTAAGAATTGCTTCGGCATTTCCTTTATCTACAATAGTGACAAAAAGAGAAAGCTTCTTAAATTCTTGATTAGCTTGTTGTTGAGCATTTTCTTTATTAATAAAACTCATCTAAGAAACCTCCTTAATTAAAATTAATAATTTGTGCATCATCAGATGAAAATACTTGTTTACGCATAATGTATTTTGCTCTGATGCTTTTAACTCTTTCGATTGCGCCTAAAATTTGAATAGCAATAACTGGAGTTAAAGCTATTAATGCAATAACACCAAATGATTGTTCATAAAAGTCTGCATTACTTCCGTGTACTCCTAAAGTAATTCCAACAATCATAGGGAGAACGAATGAAGATGACATTGGTCCAGATGCTGTACCGCCTGAATCAAATGCCATAGCAACATAAATATCAGGGCACACAAATGTGAGAATAATCGCAATTAAATAACCTGGAACCATGTAATACATGATAGAGAAATTATAAATAGTACGAATTGCAGCCATACCAATAGCTGCTCCAACTCCTAAAGAAAGAGTTAATAAAACAGTGATTTTTTTAATTCTACCATCTGATATATCTTCCATTTGAGCAGTCAAAACATGAACAGCTGGTTCGCAAAGAATAGTTACTAAACCAATTGCAAATGCTAATAAAATAATTACCCATTCTTTTTGATCACCTAAAGCACTACCAACATGGAATCCAATTGGAGTCATTGCAGTTCCGGTTGCGCAAAGGAAAGTAGATAAACCAATAAATGTAAATAAGAAACCTATTAATAATTTGCTTATTTTCTTTCTTGGAAGTTTTATAAAAATAAATTGATAAATTAAGAAAATTATAAGTGTAGGTGCAATAGCAATCAATACTTCTAAAAGCGTACCAAGTGCTCCATCATGAGGAATATATCCTTGCAAAAATAAAAGTAATACTTCAAAGAAATTACGTTGATCAAGTGACGCATATGTACTTGTCGGATCAAAATCTCCACCAACATTGCTAAATAAAATAAGGATGGTTACCGTAATAATTGGGCCAATTGATGCAATGCCAACTAAGCCAAAGCTATCGTTTCTTGCGTTTTTTCCACCTCTAACCATAGCTATACCAGCACCAAGTGAAAGAATAAATGGAACAGTTGCAGAACCTGTTGTTACACCACCACTATCAAAAATAAACGGAATGAATTTTGCTTTTGCTGGGTCTAAAATAACAAGAATCAAAATCATAAAAGTAATTGCGTAGAATAACACATACCAAACTTTCAATGATTTATGAAAAATAATTCTTAAAACACCAATAACAACAAAAACTCCAACACCTAGAGCTATACTTCCTATTAATAATACTGGGTTAATGCTACTAACTTGCTTAGTAACAATTAAAATGGATGGCTCAGCAACAGTAATTAAAGCACCTAAAGCTAAAGAAAAGATGATAACAATGAATAAATTCTTTTGCTTTGAAAGTGATGAACCCATATATTCACCAACTTTTGTTAATGATTGAGAAGCGCCAACTTGGAAAGTAGCAAGTCCTAAAATAAGGATAATCATGCCTATAAATAATAGCCAATAATCGCCACGTGCCCAATCAAGAGGAGCTAAACCAGTAACGCTCAAAATAAAAACAATCGCAATCATTGGAACAATTGAAAGCGATGAAGTAATTAGCGAGTTAACCCATCTGTTTTTCATAACTCCATTATAATACCACCTTTTATCTTTTTCTTAAATTTAAAGTTTAAACTTT
Organism: uncultured Mollicutes bacterium; assembly: GCA_946539555.1. Lineage (GTDB taxonomy): Bacteria > Bacillota_I > Bacilli_A > RFN20 > CAG-826 > Onthovivens. The sequence goes on from CAMNHN010000057.1 coordinate 4,029, forward strand.
AAATATGAATGCTAAAAATGTATTAAAAAATAATTTTTGATATTTTATAAACTAAAATCAGTTTGAATAATTCCATAATTACAAGAAAAAAGTTTGCAAATCTAGATTATTTTTAAAAAAGTGGGGAAATTAATCCCCACTAGTTTCAAATCTATTTAATCGATTAGAAGAATCTTCCAACAATATCTTTACTTGCTGCACATGAATCTTCCATATCACCGAATGAAATAATTTCACCAGCATAGAATGTATTCTTTGTGCCTTGTAATGCTTCAAGTTTATCATACCAACCATCAGCATAATCTTTTGCTGAAACGTGTGGGCAGTAATAAACTTCTTGAGGATAAAGCTTTTCTTTAATTGGGAATCCAACTTTAGCCATATCTTCATCCATCATTCTTTGGACATCTTCATATTTCTTATCTTCTGATCCAGTATGATTTGCTAAAGCATAGACTGTTGCTGGACAATCTCTATCCAAATATTGCCATCTGTTGTAGTAAACCATAGCATGTCCTAATCTTTCAGGAACCATGTTTTCAACCATATAACCTGAAATATTTGG
>CAMNHN010000058.1 GCA_946539555.1 uncultured Mollicutes bacterium
GGACCCACGTCAACGGTTTTGGAGACCGCTGTTCTACCATTGAACCACATCCCCTTATTAATCTTAAACTGATTAGTCAGTGTTAAGATTATAAACTTAAAACCAATTCTTTTACAAGAATAGAATTTTAAATAGCGTAAGAATAATTATTTACTTTTTTGAATTTTGCCTTTGTTAGCGCCTTTTGAAGCGTGAACAAGAACTGTTCCACCTTGATTTTCGGCAAGTTTAGCACAATATGCTTCAGCTTCAACTTTGGTATTAAAAAGTTTAATAGCTTTTTCTCCACCTTGTTTCAAAACTTCCCATTTCCCATCTTCTGGTCTCTTTTTTAAATGATAAACAGGTTTTGCCATAAATAATTTCTCCTTTTTTTAATTAAAGTGCAACATTGTGATAAACGTTTTGGACGTCTTCGCAATCATCTAATTGATCCAATAATTCTTGGAATTTTCTTAAATCTTCACCTTCAAGAGTGATTTCATCATTTGCTTTATAAGTTACTTGAGCATATTCAAAATCATTGATGCCGTTTTCTTCAAGTAAAGCTTTTGCATCATTAAATGCTGATGGTTCAACTTGAACTTCAGCAATTCCGTCTTCAAGTGAAATTTCTCTAACATCAATATCACCAAGAATTAAAAGTTCTTCTAATTCTTCTTCTGAACCTTCATATTTAAAATCTAATAAACCTAATTGTTCAAAGTTATAAGAAACGTCACCTAAGTGACCGCCTTTTCTTGTAACAATTGTTCTCACATTAACTAAAGCTCTATTTGAGTTATCAGTTAAAGTATCAATGATTAAATAACTTCCGGCAGGACCATAAGCTTCATATCTACCTTCAATATAGTTTGTTGCATCTCCACCTTGAGCCTTTTTGATAGCTCTATCAATGACATCTCTTGGACAAGATTTTCTATATTTATCGATTGCAGCTCTTAAAGCAAGATTAGCATTTGGATCAGGAACACCTCTTTTTGCGGCCATGTAAATTTCTTTTGAGGCACGCATATAGATAGCGCTTTTTTTAGCAGCTGTTGCAGCCATTGAGGCAGCTCTAACTTCAAAATGTCTTCCCATAAGAATCTCCTTTTACTTGAATATTTTACTACTACATAGACTAATTCTTCAAGAATTAGTAAAACCTAATAAATTACTTTTTTTAAATAAAGTCCTTGAGGAGGAGCAGTAAAAGTTACTATATCTCTTTCAGATTTATTTAAAAATTCTAAAATATATTTCTCATCAATTTTTTGTTTTCCCACTTCAAGCAATACACCAACGATTTTTCTTACTTGATATTTCATAAATCCATTACCTAAGAACTCAATTTTTAATACATTGTCTTGAATATTAAAATCTATCGATTCTATACGTCTAATAAAATTCTCTTCATCTTCTTCTTTTGATGTGAAATTTTGAAAATTATGTGTTCCAACAAAAAGTTTTGAAGCACTTTTCATTTTTTCAATATCAATATTTTTAAAATTATATTCGAAATTTCTTTTAAGAGGATTATATTCACCAAAATTAATTACGTATTCATAGATTTTTGATTTTGCAGAAAATCTTGAATGAAAATTTTCTTCGACTTTTTCTATTTTTTTAACAAAAATGTCATCAGGTAATAATTTGTTTATTGAGGTTAAAAGTTTTTCTAAATCAACTTCTTTATCTAGATCAAAATGAGCAACTTGATTAAGTGCATGAACTCCTTTATCTGTTCTTCCAGAAGCAAAAATACCGACCTCTTTTTGAAAAATAGTCGCTAAAACCCCTTCAATTTCTCCTTGAATTGTTTTCTTATTTGGTTGTTTAGCATAACCAAAATAATCACTTCCATCATATGAAAAAATAATTTTGTATCTCATTAAAAAGTAGGAACTCCAAAAATCAAATTAATCATATCATCAAATCCTTCAACATTATTTGAAAAATAACAAAGTGTTGAAAAACCACCAACAATTAAAAGAACAACAAAAATTGCTACTACATCTTTTAATCCAAAAATTAATATATTGTAATTTGTTCGTTTTTCATAAGGCTCATAACCTCTAGCATTCATTGCTAAAGAAAGTTCATCGCTTCTAGAAAAACAATTTACTAAAAGCGGAACAATTAAAGTTGTTATACTTTTAATCTTTTTATTTAAGAAACCACGTTGATAATCAACTCCTCTACTTCTTTGAGCTTTCATAATTTTTTGAGCTTCACCTAAAAGCGTAGGAATAAATCTTAAAGCAAGTGACAAAGTCATTGAAATAATTTGTGTAGGGAATTTGATTAGTCTGAGAGGTGTTAAAAACCGTTCAAATGTATAAGTCAAATCCATTGGTGAGGTTGTTGAAGTTAAAATCAAAGTTAAAGAAAGCATCATTGCTAATCTAAATGTGATATGTAAAGTTTGTAGTAAACCTTCCCAATAAATAGTGTATCCATTTTCAAAAGCAATCATTACATGCTTTTCGCTCACATCCCCAGCTTGAGGAATAAGTGCGAATATAATCACTAAAAATATCATCATAAACCACATATGTCTTAGTGATTTTAAAAAACTCCAAAAAGATACTTTTCCTAAAATCATTATAAAAATGATAATTAAAAAGAGACCTCCAAGAATGATGAATTTATTTGCATAATTTCCATATGGCAAAAAACACATAACCATTAATGCAATGAGAGAAATTATTTTAACACGAGGATCAAGACGATGAATTATCGTGTTAAATGGTGTCAATTTTCCAAATACACTATTCATCTTGTGCTCCTAAAACCGAAATCAGTTCATCAAAATTGTTAATTGAGGAAATATCTTTTTTATATCCTTTTTCAATTAATAATTTTTTAAATTTATAAAACGCAGGAATTTCTAAAGCATATGTTTCAATGTCGTTTCCGTTAAATAGTTCTTCTGGTGTGCAAATTTTTACTAGTTTTGCATCGTTTAAAACAACAATCTTTGTCGCACATTCCATAACAACATCCATGTCATGTGTGACTAAAATCACGGTTTTACCTGTTGAATGAATTTCTTTTATTAAATTAATAATTTCTTTTTTTCCTTCTGGATCAAGTCCAGCTGTTGGTTCATCTAAAATCAAAATATCTGGATTTGATGCTAAAATTCCAGCGATTGCAACACGTCTTTTTTCACCTCCAGAAAGTTCAAAAGGAGATCTTTCAAAATAATTTTCAGGAATTCCAACATCTTTAAGTGCCTTAATACTTAATTCTTTTGCTTCGTCTTCAGGAACTTTAAAATTCTTTGGTCCAAACATTACATCTTTTAAAACTGTCTCAGCAAATAATTGATATTCAGGAAATTGGAAAACCATTCCAACTTTTTTTCTAATTAAAAATTGTTTTTTATTTTCATTTCTTTCTTCTTTTGGAAGTTTAGATATTTTTTCTTTAAAAAGTTTTTTATCACTTGTTACATAAAAATATTCAACTTGTGAATAACCTTCAGTTGGTAAAATTAAAGCATTAAAAGTTTGAATAAGAGTTGACTTGCCACTGCCGGTTTTTCCAACAAGTGCGACAAAATCGCCCTTATCAATTTCAAAAGAGATATCATCAAGAGCATAATAAGAATTAGGATCTTTTGCGTTATAAATATATTTTATTTTTTCACATTTTATTTGCATAAATAATCACTTAATTCCTCAATATTTTTAATTTCATTAGGGATTTGCAGACTTTTTGAGTTTAAAGCGTCTTTTACTTTCATTACAAAAGGAATATCTAAACCAATCTTTTTAATATCATTTTTATCTTTAAAAACTTCTTCAGGAGTACCGTCTTTATAGACTTCGCCCTTATTTAAAATGATTACTCTATCGCTCATATAAGCTTCTTCAATATCATGTGTTATAGATATGAAAGTCATTTCTGGATTTTCTTTTTTTGTTTCTAAAATTAATCTTTTAATATCTTCAACACCTTCTGGATCTAGCATTGATGTAGCTTCATC